>NZ_CP181244.1:0-319708 GCF_047837985.1 Neisseria sp. CCUG12390 | reverse complement strand
TAAAGAAAAGTATGAATGTGAGGAAATAGTACTTGATGTTGATGATTTAATTTCCCAAGATTTTTTTCCTGCTGATAGCTTAATATCAAAAGTTTCGTTGCCTGATGAGTATATAGAACATTTAAAATTAGTTGTTGCTTATCTTGAAGCAGATGAGCAAAAGCATTACGAAAGCAGTAATTTCCCGAAGAAACACATATTTCATTCCGTGTTGGCATTGAAAAACATATTAGAAATTCGTAAATAATCTTTCATTTTACTAAGGAGGATTTCCTTGAAAAATTAACTATTTATGTGCGAATAACTATTTCTAATAACTATGCAAATCATCGAAACCCACCCCTTGCCCCCGCTCACCCCGTCCAACGCCACGCTTCTGATGCTCGGCTTCTTCCCAAAGTTGTAGGTACAGACCAAGCACAAAATAGTTGCGTATGAGAAAATTGTTTTATCAAACATTTAGGCAGCCTGAAAAAGAAATCCCATGACCGCTAACACCTTAATCCTCTACACCACTTCAGACGGCCAATCCCAATTTGTCTTGCGCGAATTGGGCGGGCAGCTTTGGCTCACGCAGGCGGAAATGGCCGGGCTGTATCAGACCAGCAAACAGAACATCAGCAAGCATATTGCGGCGGTATTGGAAGAAGGCGAGTTGCAGGAAGGTTCAGTTGTCAACTCGCAGTTGACAACTGCGGCTGACGGCAAAAATTATCAAACCCTCCTGTATGCCCTGCCCATGATTATCGCCGTCGGCTACCGCGTCCGATCTACGCGCGGCACGCAGTTCCGCCAGTGGGCAACGCGCACTTTGGGCGAGTATCTGCAAAAGGGGTTCGTGCTGGATGATGAACGTTTGAAAAATCCGCCGGTCGGCACGGTGCCCGCGCCGGATTATTTCGATGAATTGCTGGAACGCATCCGCGATATTCGTGCCAGCGAAAAGCGGGTGTATCTGCGTGTGCGGGAAATTTTTGCGCTGGCCGCGGATTATCAGCCGAGTTTTAAGGAAACCGCGCAGTTTTTCAAAGTGATTCAAAACAAGCTGCATTTTACCGCGACGGAGCAAACGGCTGCCGAATTGGTGTTTCACCGTGCCGATGCGGACAAACCGTTGATGGGGCTGACTCATACGGCAGACGGCGGAGTGCGCAAAAAAGACATCAAAACCGCAAAAAATTATTTGCAGGAAAACGAAATCGGCGAATTAAACCGCATCGTCACCATGTGGCTGGATTTTGCCGAAGACCAGGCGCGGCGGAAAAAACAGGTTTTTCTGCGCGACTGGGTGGAAAAGCTGGATCAGTTTCTGCAATTCAACGACCGCGAAGTGCTGCAAGGTGCGGGCAAAGTGAGCAAAAAACAGGCGGATGCCAAGGCGGAAGCCGAATATGAACGCTATCAGGCGGCGCAGCGGCAAATCAGGGAAATTCAGGGAGAGCAGGATATTGCCGAACTGCTGCGTTATCACGATGAAAGGCCGTCTGAAAAATGACCACCGAAACCCACCCCTTGCCCCCGTTCACCCCACCCAACGCCACGCTGCTGATGCTCGGCTCTTTCCCGCCGCCGCGCGCGCGTTGGAAGATGGATTTTTATTACCCGAATTTTCAAAACGATATGTGGCGGATTTTCGGCTTGGTGTTTTTCGGGGACAAGGATTATTTTGTGGCCGAGGGCGGCAAGGCGTTTCGGGAAACGCTGTTGCGCGAGTTTTTGGCGGACAGGGGGATTGCGGTTTACGACACGGCGTATCGGGTGCGGCGGTTGCAGGGCAATGCGTCGGATAAATTTTTGGAGGTTGTCGAAGCGGTGGATTTGGCGGCGCTGCTGGACAAGATGCCGCAGTGCCGCACGGTGATGACCACGGGCGAGCTGGCGACGGATACGCTGCTGTCGCTGATGCCGTCTGAAACGGCAAAGCCGAAAATCGGTGCTTACTCGGAGGCGGTGTTTTCAGACAGGCATTTGCGCCTCTACCGCCTGCCATCGTCCTCGCGGGCGTATCCGCTGGCGTTGGAGAAAAAGGCGGAGGTTTACGGGCGGTTTTTTGGGGAGATTGGTTTGCTGTAAAAGAAGCGGTGGGCGGGTTACCGCTTTTTATTACTGATAAATATGGTTTCAGATGGCCTGTATGGCACAGGTAATCTACTGTCATCAAGGCCGTCTGAAAATGAATTTCCGGTACACTCCGCGTTTTTCAGACGGCCTTTTTATCCGCAAACCGGCTGGGTTTACAAATGGGAAACAAGTCATATTGTTTGCAATCATTTGATTATTAAATGTATCTAATGAATTTAAGACTGAATTTACGCTGAAAATATGCCAAGCTCTTTGACAAAATTTAACTATTGCCCTAATATCGGAAAATCATGTTTGATAAACGCTATTTCAATAGAGAGAAACAATAATGGAATGGGAATTTAACAGTTATTACACCTTGATTGCGGCAACGGTCGTGTTGCTGCTGGGTAAATTCTTGGTGAAAAAAATCCGCTTTCTGCAGGATTTCAATATCCCCGAGCCTGTGGCCGGCGGTTTGATTGCGGCCTTGGTGTTATTCGTCCTGCACCAGATTTACGGGGTGAGCTTCAAATTCGAGAAACCTCTGCAAGACGCATTCATGCTGATTTTCTTTACTTCGATTGGTTTGAGTGCCGATTTTTCGCGGCTGAAAGCAGGTGGCTTTCCGTTGGTAATTTTTACCGTGGTGGTGGGCGTATTTATCATCGTACAAAACTTTGTCGGTGTCGGATTGGCTTCTGTATTGGGTTTGGATCCTTTAATCGGCCTGATGACCGGCTCGGTTACTTTGACCGGCGGTCACGGTACGGCCGGTGCGTGGGGGCCGACTTTTGAGAAAGAATACGGTGTCGTCGGCGCCACTACTTTGGGCATGGCTGCCGCTACTTTCGGCTTGGTATTCGGCGGCTTGATCGGTGGCCCTGTTGCACGCCGTCTGATTAACCGCCAAGGCCGCAAACCTATTTCTGCGGTAGAAAATCCGGCGGATAATGCGCAAGACAATAATGACGATATTTTTGAAAAAGCGCACCGTCAGCGTTTGATTACGGCGGACAATGCGGTGGAGACGCTGGCGATGTTTGCTGCATGTTTGGCGTTCGCTGAAATTTTCGACGGCTACGACAAACAATACTTAATCGATTTGCCGAAATTCGTATGGTGTCTGTTCTTCGGTGTGATTCTGCGCAATGTGCTGACTTCCGCATTCAAAGTGAACATGTTCGACCGTGCGATTGACGTATTCGGCAACGCTTCTTTGTCGCTGTTCTTGGCAATGGCTCTGCTGAACCTGAAGCTGTGGGAGCTGACCGGTTTGGCCGGTCCTGTGGCGATTATTCTGGCCGTGCAAACCGTCGTGATGATTCTGTATGCGACTTTTGCAACTTATGTCGTGATGGGCCGCGATTACGATGCAGCGGTACTGGCTGCCGGCCACTGCGGTTTCGGCTTGGGTGCAACGCCGACTGCCGTGGCCAACATGCAGTCCGTGACCCAAACGTTCGGTTCGTCGCATAAGGCGTTTTTGATTGTGCCGATGGTGGGTGCATTCTTCGTCGATCTTATCAACGCGCTGATTTTGTCGGGTTTCTTAAACTTCCTGAAATAATCGGTTAATGAACGAAAAAGCACTTGCAACATCTTACCTGTTGCAGGTGCTTTTGTTATGATGCCGTCTGAAAAATATTTTTTGATTTGAGACGGTTCTATCCGTTAAGGAGAACATTATGTACCGAAAACTGCTGGCTTCAGCACTTGCCGCCGGTTTGCTGGCGGCATGCAGCGACGAGCCGTCAAAGCAGAATGCCTCGGCTGAATTGGCCTGTAACGACCCTGCCGTGGCGCAAAGCGTCCGCAATAATATTCAAGACATTATCAAACAGGAAGCGCGCGCTTTTGCCCGCAACGACAGTCGGCAATTCGTCGATGCCGATAAAATCATCGCCGCAGGCTCCCAGCTTGAGATTGCACTGGAAGATGCCCAAACCGTGCGTGAAGGCAATCAAACCTTATGCAGCGCAGGTTTGCGCATCATGATTCCGACCGAAATCGCTAACATGGCCGCAACAAACAGCCCGCTGATTTACGGCAGTACCGGCATTGCCGAAATCATCGGCCAAAAAGTCATGGGCAGCAATATGAGCTATTCCGGCAACAGCTTTACCACAACCATCCGCTATACGCCAAGCCAAACCGACGGTGTCAGTTTTGAAGACAATACCGTTACCAATACTGCACAAACCGTCTCGGCTGCCCTGTTGCCTTACGGCGTAAAAAGCATTGTCATGATTGACGGCAAGGCCGTGAGCAAAGAAGATGCCATTCGTCTGAGCACTAACCCGTCCTCTGACGAGCCGCCCGAAGCCAATCCGGAGGAGATTCTGGAAAACAATGCGGCCAGCCAATATGAAGGTGTACCGCAGGATTTAATCGGCATGGACGCCAATACCGAAATCATGAGCCCTAATACAGATGGTTCTGCACAAAATCCGTCATTCTCTGCAAATGACTTGGAAGGCGCACGCGCGCAAAACCGACAAGCCGAGGCAGAAATAAACGGCGTATGGAACAGCATGGAACGCGGCGTACAGCAAGGTATCCTAGACGAACAGCGTGGTTGGATTCAAAGCAAGATTCAAAATTGCCAGCAAGCCGCAGTTCGGGCAGATAATCCGGCTCAAGCCGAATATCTCCAATTGCAATGCGATACGCGTATGACCCGTGAACGTACCCAATACCTGCGCGGCTTTACCATTAACTGAATGCCGAACCAAAACAGGGCTTCCATTGAAGGCCCTGTTTTTTTACTTATTTTTTGATGAGAATAAATTGGAGGCCGTCTGAAATATTTTTCAGACGGCCTCCAAATCCAGTAGCCTTATACCGAAGCATGATAATATTTATAAGCTTCGTCCATATTATCAAACTGATACAGCTTCCCCGCCTCCAGCACCATCGCATTATCGCAATACTGCTTCATCGCGCTGTGGCTGTGTGAGACTAGAATAATCGAACGGTCTTGGCGTTTTTCAAACAGCTCATATTTGCATTTATCTGCAAAACGCGAGTCGCCCACTGCAATCACTTCGTCAATCAAATAACAGTCAAACTCCACCGCCAGCGACAGCGCAAAGGCCAACCGCGCCTTCATACCCGAGGAATAACGCTTAACCGGCTCATAAAGATACTGCCCCAGCTCGGAAAATTCTTCCGTAAACGCCTTCACATAATCAATATCGACGTTATAAATGCGGCAGATAAAGCGCAGATTATCCATACCGGTCAAGCTGCCTTGAAACGCACCCGAGAAAGCCAGCGGCCACGAAATACTCATCGTACGCTTGATTTCCCCCGAAGTCGGCGGTTCCACGCCGCTGATTAAGCGGATTAAAGTGGATTTACCGGCACCATTACGCCCCAAAATACCCACTTTTTCACCTTTTTTCAGCGAAAAACTGACATCGTCCAAAACCGTACGCATTCCACCGCGCATTTGGTACTGCTTGGAAACATGTTCAACCGAAATCATTGCGGCTCGACCCCTTTGCTGAATTTACTGACCATCGCCAAACCTATTAACAACAATATCAAGTTCCACAGCACGATATACCACGGGTTTTCATAAGTAACGGCCTCACCACCGAAGTATCCGGCCCGAAACATCTCCGTACCATGCACCATCGGAATCATCAGCGCATATTCTTGCACTTGTGGCGGCAGATTATGAACAAAAAAGAATGCACCCGACAACGGCATCATGACAAAACTCAATGTTCCCCAAATCTTACCGAACGGTTCGAAATTGACAGAAATGGAACAAATCACCAAGCCGAGTCCGATAGCAAAAAAAGCCATCAAGATCCAAGCCAGCAACATATAAAATATATCCGCAGGCATTTCAATCCAGCGAATCGCGATCAATACGGCCATAATCGCAATTTGCGCAATGGTTGCCCCTGCGATTTCTAAAATCATGCGCGCCAAAATCGTGTCTAAAACCCGTACGTTCCGATGATAGAGCAAGCTGGCATTTGCCGAAATCGAACCAATAGCGCGATTAGAAGCATTACGCCACATCATCATAATCGGATAGCCGGTAATCGCAAACGCCACAATATTCAAAGTCGAATACTGATCTACACGGAAGAACTTCCACATCAGCACAATAAACAATGTCATCAGCAAAGGCTCGACAAACAGCCATAAAAAACCGATGTTATTGCGGCCGTAACGGGTAATAATCTCCCGCATCAGAAGCGCACCGATGACGCGACCCTGAATCGCCAAAGATTCCCAAAACGAAGTTTTATGCAACGCTTTCATCAGTTTTTATGCTCGCGGATGCTGGCGGTCAACAGGCTCAAAATACCGTAAACAATCAAACCGATAATCAGAGTCGCCACAATGTTGTACAACCGTTTAGGCTCATGCGCCAAATCCGGCAGACTGGGCTGGGAAATCACTTCCAGATAAAGCTGCTGTCGATCCGCCTCGGCTTTCGCGCTTTCCAACGAAGTCATCGCCGCAGCCAGCTGCTGCTCGGCCAGTTGGTTCTCCAAATACACGCGCTGGTAATCGGCAGCCTGATTAGACAATGAAGACCGACCGCCGCCCGAGATTGCACGCGACTGCTGAGCAATCTCCTTACGTAAACTCTTTTCGCGCGCCTGCAAACCCGGTATTTGAGGATTTTCCGGCGTCACCGCCTTCACTTGGTCAAGCTGGGTTTGAATCACAATCAATTCATCCTGCAGCTTGGATACCAAACCCATCTGCACTTCCGATTGCGCCTTCAAATCGAATACACCGTTGGAAATACGGTAATCAGTCAGATTCTGCGATGTCTCTTTCACACGTTCTTCCGCCGCTTTCACCACCTCTTCCGCATAGCGCACCGTATCGGAACGCGCCCGATCATTCAGCCGGTTGATCAATGCCTCACCCTGCTTTAACAAAGCCTCATTGATTTTCCGGGATTCAAGCGCATCGAATGATGTCACGTTCAACGTAGAAATCCCTGATACCGCATCAAAATTAATGCTCAGTTTATCTTTATAATATTGATAAAAAGCCTCTTCTTCTCCGCTCAAACCAAAACCATTAAATCGGCTGAACACATCACCCTTGGTTTCATAAAATTCACGCACCGGCAAAATTTTACGCAACTCATCCAAAGACGAACGCGAGCGCATGTATTCCTGCACCGTATAAATATCGTCCTGCGCACGGGAAAAGCCCGTTCCCTGCAAAATCGCGCCCAAACCGTTAAGGGACGATTGCGTTTTCGGAGAGCGCACCACAAAACTCGATTGGGAAGTAAACCGGTCGGAAGAAAACAAACCGAAATACACCAAAGCAACAGCCGTAGGAATGATGACCGTCACCCAAAACAGCGGACTTATCTTTTTCAACCAACTCTTTTTAACCGGCTTCTGATTTTCGGTTTTTGTTTCAGCGACAACGGCCGCAGGAAGCTGTTCAGACATTATTTATTCCCACATTAATTCGTTAAATTATTGATACTGTTCACACCGCTCGTAACCGGTGAGAACACAAACGACAAGAATTTCTGCACTTCAGCCAAAGGCGCATTCGACACATACAGCACATCCTTATTTTTCACCGGAAAACGCTGCATCGAGAACAAAGAATTCGCATCCGCCATATTCACACGGTAAACCGTCGGAATTTCCGCCTCGCTGCCGTAACCCCGCGCAATCCACTTATCCTGACGTTCGGAAGGCAACTCAGCCAACGGCGTATAACGGAACACAAACACCCCGCGCGCATCCGAGCGGCGGTCTTGCAAACCGCCCATACGCCCCACTGCCTCAGCCAGCGACAAACCTTTTACCGAGAAACTGATTTGCTGCGTCCGGCCTACTGCCCCCATAGAAGTAAAGCTGTTCGGATTGGTAATCAAAGTCACCACATCGCCGCGACGCAGCAAAATATTCTGTCGCGGATTCGCAACCAAATCCTCCAGCGCAACAGTCCGCACCACATTACCCCGCGTCAACTGCACATTCGTATCCTGCACATTTGCTGTCGAACCGCCCACTGCAGCCACCGCATCCAACACACGCTCGCCCGCTGCTGTCAGCGGCAGGCGCACACTGTTGCCCGCGCGGATTACCGACACATTCGCCGCATTATTCTGCACCAAACGCACCATCACCTGAGGCTGGTTCGCCATCTTTTTCAGACGGCCTTTAATCATTTCCTGCACCTGAGCCGGCGTTTTACCCACAACCGGAATATCCCCGATAAACGGCACCGAAACCGTACCCCTTGCAGACACCAGCTGCTCCGGCAGCTTGGTTTGCTGCGCACTGCCCGACCCCATAGAAGAAATACCGCCACCGAACAAAACGGCAGGCGGAGCCTCCCAAATCGTAATATCCAAGACATCACCGACATTCAGCGTCCCTGCCGATGAATACCCCTCGCCAAATTGAGAAAACGACTGATTGACCTGCGCCTGATACAGCGATTGGGCAACTTTACCGTCAACCTCGATTAATTCCACCTCCGGCAAAGCCGCATCCTTCTGACTGCCCAAAGCTGTTACTTTTTTACCACTAGGCCCCGAAGCAGGCAGACCGGCACACGCAGAAAGCAGCGCAGCAGATACCACCAAGGCACATACTCTTAATTTAATCATCGCAAACCCCGATATATACAAACGGCTTAATATGCAACACGCAACATTTTTGCACACAAACCAAAGAAATGGCGTATTATACGCTCATTGTAAATCCAAGTAAAAAAAGAAACTTATTTTTAAAATTCCATTTTCATAACTTATTGGGCAAACTACAATTATATAAATAATTACCGCAAAAATAAATTTTCCAGTTACAATAATACACTCACGGACAAACTTTGGCATAAAAAGTATCCGTTACCCTTAATACGGTAAAATCCAACATTACGGAAACATGACATGAAAAAAGTCAAAAAGCTTATTTTCAAACCGGGCATATTTTTTCGCGACTATTTCAACAAAAAATACCCCGTCGTTAACAACGAACAAAATATCTGCGAAGAGGATGAATATATCCTCATCAAACACAGTCTCGCCTTCTCCGAACTCGAGTCCGGCATCAAAGACAATCCGGAAATCGATGTCGTCTTCACATGGGTGAATAATCAAGATTCCGCATGGCAGCGAAAATATAACGCAGCCACGTGTGACTTTACCCGTACCGCTCTCTATGGCAATGACAAAGCCCGTTTCTCCAACCACAACGAGCTTTATTATTCCGTGTACAGCGTACAAAAATTCATGCCATGGGTACGAACCATCTATATCGTAACCGATGCCCAAATCCCGGCATGGTTCAATCCGGAAAATGCAGGCAACATCCGCATCATTGATCACACTGAAATTATCGACACCCAGTACCTACCTACCTTCAATTCTCATGTTATTGAAGCACATCTGCACAACATTCCCGGGCTGAGCGAAAATTTCATCTATTTCAACGATGATGTTTTTGTTGCACGTCCGTTACAAGCCGGACATTTTTTCCGTCCAAACGGTATTGCATCACTTTTTACCGCAGACAAAAAACTGACCGTCATGCAAAAAAAAGGGGTAGCAACCCCTACCCTGAATGCATCACTCAACAGTATCAAACTACTGCAAAGAAAACATGACTCTTTTATCAACATGCCCTTGGTACATACCTATGTTCCGCTGAAAAAAAGCATGTACCATCTGGCATGGCAGGAATTCGAACCTGAAATCAGAACATTTCTATCCAACAAACTGCGTGCAGACAATGATTTGAATATGGCAACCTTTCTTGTTCCGTGGCTGGCATATTTGGAAGGACAAGCAGTATTTACAAGGGAGATTTGTTATTACTTCAATATCCGCTCTGCACATGCTATGGCACAATATGCGAAATTATTGCAGAGTACGCAGACTCAACAACAACCCCATTCTTTTTGCGCTAATGATTTTAACAGTAAAAAAAATATTCCAGATTATCAGGAAAAACTAGTTTTAATGTTAAAAAATTACTACCAAATTTAATTACAGGAAACCACAGTGAAAAACTCATTAAACCGAAAATTAAGAAAGCTGAAAAATAACCCTGTATTATTTTTTTCAGACGCATTAAAAAATAAATATAGGAAATTTCAAAATTTCTCATATTTATATCTTCCTAAAGTAAAAAGACCATCTAAAAAATTCACAATAATTAGTGCAGTATATAATGTCGCTCCATATTTAGACGATTATTTAAAATCGCTAGAAAAACAACGGTTAGATTTTAAAAGTAACATAAATGTTATTTTAGTTGATGACGGTTCACTAGATAATTCTAAAGAAATTATCATGAAATGGGTAAAAAAATACCCATCAAACATTTTTTATATCTATAAAAAAAATGGTGGTCAATCTTCCGCTCGTAATTTAGGTTTAAAGTATGTAACGACAGAATGGGTAACATTTATTGATCCAGATGATTTTCTTGATAGAAATTATTTTTACCTAATAGAAAAAACTATGAAAGATGAAAATAATATTGGTGCAGCAATTACAAAATTTAAACTATTCAAAGAAAAATTTGGCACCTATCACGATGGATTCCAAACCGATTTCTGTTTTACCAGGCCTGTTCGTATAGTAAATTCTTCCAACTTTGAAGATTGTGTACAATTTTCATCAAGTTCTTCAATATATCAAACAAAGATCATTAGAAATAAAAATATTGAATTTGACGAAAATTTAACTGCCTCTTTTGAAGATACAAAATTCTTTTACGAATACCTTTTTGCCTTAGATAAAACTGAAAGAAAAAATATTGCTTATATAAAAGATGCTTTGTACTACTATCGACTACGGGAAAATGAAAGTTCATCTTCAAATAGCCAATGGACAAAAAAGGCCAAATATCAACAATTCTTCACACACGGGGTATTGGATGTAATTAACTTATTCAAGAAAAAAGATACAGTTCCTGAGCATATACAGCGCTTAATACTGTTTTCCATCATTCCATACCTACAAGTTGCATCTATCAATAAAAGCCGAATAGAAGCAGTTTTAAATAAGGAGGAAATTCAACAGTTATTAGATATTATTAAGAAATGCCTGCAATTTGTAGATAGAGCTACCCTTGAAAAATTTTATACTTCTCCAGGAAATTATTTTTGGATTTCAGCTATTTCAAAGTTCTTTTATGGAACTCTGCCAAATGATAAACGAGTATACGTTAACAAAGTTGATGTAGATAATAATCTAGTATATTTTAGATTTTATGGTGAAAAAGGAAAAACAAATTTTAACCTATGGGTTAATGATAAACGCAAAGTTGCCCCTTTCTCTGAAAAAGTTGTTACACATAAAATTTTTGATGAGCTGCTTATTCATGAATTCAATGTATGCTTCGAAATTCCGCGAAATCAGACAATAACTTTTTCAATAGATGGAGATAATGCAAAAATATACTCTGATTTCAAATTATTACAGGAGAACGATACAGATTTTTATAACCCATATATCGAAAAAATGAATTCCTTTAAAAATACTGGTGTGTTTGTAGATTCTGGCTATAAAGCTGATGATAATGCAGAACATCTCTATCGTTCGTGGTTTATTAATCCTAAAAACAAGCCCAATTTAATTCCTTTTTATCTACTTGATAAAAAAAGTGAGCATTGGCATAAACTTAAAATGGAAGGTTTCAATCTTGTTGATATTAATTCACTAAAAGCTATCCACCTCTTAAAAAATTCTAATTATATTTTTTCATCATATTTACCTGGGCATTTAGGTGAATGGATTAAAGGGCATAATTTTAAATTTCAAAAATTCATTTTTTTACAGCATGGGGTTGTAACTTCAAACCTTTCTAAACCTTTCAATGCATTTTTTTCTCAGATTTACAGAATGGTAGTTTCATCTCCATTTGAATATCAAGAAATATGCGGTAATTCTTATAATTACATTTATCATAAAAATGATATTTTACTTTCAGGAATTCCAAGGTTTGACTCGTTATTAAAGTATTCATCAGGCCGTAACAAAAAAAATTTGAAAGGACCCAAAAATATTCTTGTTTGTCCAACGTGGAGATCAAAATTTAATACTTTGAATCTTAAGATTGATAGACATTTAAATGATTTTTTAAATTCAGAATATTTAAAATATTGGTTTGATTTTTTGAAATCTGAAAAAATAGTTAAAAAACTTGAGGATGGAAGTATTACAATTACTTTTTGTCCACATTTAAATTTTTATAATATTCTAGAAGAATACAATCTGTTAGAAAAAGTTTTTGGTAACCTTCATCCCAATATTAAAATTGAAAACCCCCGTCAAGTATCATACCAAAATTTATTTTTGGAGCATGACTTACTGATTACTGATTATTCATCATTGCATTTTGACTTTGCCATTCTGAGAAAACCAGTAATTTACTATCAATTTGATAGGGAACAATTCTATGGATTAACTCATGCCTATCAGCCAGGTAGTTTTGATTTTGTAGAAAATGGATTTGGTCCTCTAATAAATGACTTAACAGCTTTAATTAAAGTTATTACTACTTATGCAAATAGAGGAACGAGATTATTTAAAAAATACGATAACCGAGTAGACAAAATATTCCCTCCCTCAACAAAAAGTTGTGCAGATATTATTAAAGATGAAATATTCGGATAATTTTGATTTTACTATTTAATTTGGAAAAAACTCTTATGAAAAACAATATTATTGAAATGATAAAAAAAGACGGAAGTCGAAAAATAATTCAATCCATCCCGGGGGTTAGTATAAATTTTCATGGCATTAATAACCATATTATTATTCATGAAGATACAAAATTTACTAAATGTGCATTTATTCTAATTTCTAATATGCATATTGAAATTGGTAAATCTAATTTTGGTATTGTTAATTTAAAAATTTTTGGCAATCAAAGCGATGTAACTATCGGTGATAACTTTTCTTGTTGGGGGGTAGAAATCCGATGCCATGAACAGAATACTTCCGTATCTATTGGAGATAACTGTATGTTTGCGGAAGATATTCTAATTTATCCAACTGATGTGCATACCATATATGATAGAAAAACTGGTGAATTACTCAACTTGGGAGATCCTATTCGCATTGGAAATCATGTTTGGTGTAACCGTGATGTAAAAATATTGAAAGGATGTAACATTGGTAATGATGTTATTATCGCTTCAAATTCATTGGTTACAAAAAATAAAGTCGATAATTTTGATAATGTCCTTATAGGTGGATCTCCTGTCAAAATTCTAAAGACTGACGTCAATTGGTCGAGAGAAACACCTTTCCAATATAAGCTTCGAACAAGCAAGCTCTGATGATAATGCTGTCTGAAAATTAGTTTTTCAGACAGCTTTTACTTTTGAAATCTTCTCATTACATCAATAACCCTAGCATAATATAAGCTCCAGTAACCACCAATGAAAACTAAAACCCTGTATTATTCGTTTTTTTCGTTTAAAACATAGTATACTTTACACTTACTTTTCACTAACTTAAATTGGCTTCCATGAAAACAATCCTCGTTACCGGCGGCACCGGCTTTATCGGTTCGCACACCGCCATTTCCCTGACTGAAGCAGGTTATGATGTCGTGATTCTCGACAATTTGTGCAATTCCAGCATCAATATCCTGCTGCGTTTAAAACAGATTACCGGTAAAGATATTCCGTTTTATCAGGGCGACATCCGCGACCGTGAGATTTTGCGCCGTATTTTTGCTGAAAACAGCATTGATTCGGTCATTCATTTTGCCGGCTTGAAAGCAGTGAGCGAAAGCGTGGCCGAGCCGATGAAATATTATGACAATAATGTTTCGGGCAGCTTGGTGCTGGCGGAAGAGATGGCGCGCGCGGGCGTGTTCAGCATTGTGTTCAGTTCTTCGGCGACTGTTTATGGCGATCCGGGCAAAGTGCCTTATACCGAGGATATGCCTCCGGGTGATACCACCAGCCCTTACGGCACGTCGAAATCGATGGTTGAGCGCATTCTGACCGACATTCAAAAGGCCGATCCGCGCTGGAGCGTGATTTTACTGCGTTATTTCAATCCGATTGGCGCGCACGAGAGCGGTTTGATTGGCGAGCAGCCAAACGGTATTCCGAATAATCTGCTGCCTTATATCTGCCAAGTGGCTGCGGGCAAGCTGCCGCAATTGGCAGTATTCGGCGACGACTACCCTACCCCCGACGGCACAGGGATGCGTGACTACATTCATGTGATGGATTTGGCAGAAGGCCATGTCGCTGCAATGCAGGCAAAAAGCAATGTATCGGGTACGCATTTGCTGAATTTGGGTTCAGGCCGTGCTTTTTCGGTATTGGAAATCATCCGTGCATTTGAAGCCGCATCGGGCTTGAAGATTCCGTTTGAAATCAAACCGCGGCGCGCCGGCGATTTGGCATGTTTCTATGCCGATCCTTCCTATACGAAGGCGCAAATCGGTTGGCAAACCCGACGCGATTTAACCCAAATGATGGAAGACTCATGGCGTTGGGTGAGCAACAATCCCAACGGCTATGATGATTAAGCCGTAAAAACAAAGGCCGTCTGAAATTTTTTCAGACGGCCTTACTGTTTAAACCCGAATCAACCCGTATTGCGCAAACCTTGCGCCACGCCGTTGATGGTCAGGTGTACCATCAGCAGGGCATGGCTGTCCTGCGGATTTTGGCGCAGTCGGCGCAGCATGGCGACTTGCAAGCCGTTCAAGGCGTTGAGATACGGAATGCGCAAGGCCAGCGAACGGGCGAGACTGCGGTTGTCGCTCAGAAGTTCGGTGGTTTGCAGAATGTCCAACAGAGCTTTGCGGCTGCGCAGGTATTCGGCCTTAATCATGCTGAAAATCGCGGCAGCTTTTTCGGGCGACTCGCTCAATTCGGCGTAATCCTCCGCCAGCGTGATGTCGGTTTTGGCCATTACCTGCTCCATGTTCGAGAGCATGGCTTGGAAAAACGGATTGTGTTTGGCGTGGTTCTGCATGAGGGTCATATTGGCCGGATCTTGGCTGCACAAGGTTTCCACCGCGCTGCCGAAGCCGTACCAAGCAGGCAGCATGAGGCGGTTCTGCATCCATGAGAACACCCACGGAATCGCGCGCAAATCCTGAATCCGTGCCAAAGTCTTGCGGCTGGCCGGGCGGCTGCCCAAATTCAGCGTGGCGATTTCCTGAATCGGGCTGGTTTGCAGGAAGTAGTCGATGAAATCTTCGTACGTAATCAGTTCGCGGTAGTATTTGAACGAGATGTCCGATAAATCCTGCATGAGTTTCGGATCGGGATCTTTGCGGTCGGGCAGCAACGTCGCTTCCAGCGTGGCGGCCACCAAGGTTTCCAGATTGCGGCGCGCGTTGCTCGGGTCGGCGTATTTGGCGGTAATCACTTCGCCCTGCTCGGTAATGCGGATTTGTCCCGCCACGCTGCCGGCAGGTTGCGCCAAAATCGCTTGGTAAGACGGGCCGCCGCCGCGTCCGACGCTGCCGCCGCGCCCGTGGAACAGGCGCATACGCACATCGTGTTTCTTGAATAAATCCACCAAGCCCAATTCGGCCTGATACAGACACCACGAGCTGGTTACATAGCCGCCGTCTTTGTTGGAATCGGAATAGCCGAGCATGATTTCCTGAATGTTGTCACGGCTGCGCACCAGAGCGCGGTACCACGGCAGCGAGAACATTTTGTCCATCACGGGGCAGGCGTTTTCCAAAGCCTCGATGGTTTCAAACAGCGGCACGATATTCATGCGGCTTTGCGGCAGGCCGTCTGAAACGGTCAGCAGGCCGCACTCTTTGAGCAGCAGAGCCAGAGCCAGCAGATCGCTCGGCTGTTCGCAGTTGGAAATAATGCTTTGGGTAACGGACTGCTCGCCGAATTCGTCTTTGATTTTGCGCGCTTCGGTAAAAATCGCCAACTCGCGGCGCGTGTGTTCGCCGTATTCGACAAACGGGCTGTACAGCGGACGCTGGTGCTGCAATTCGCGCAGCAAAACGGCCTGTTTCTCTTCTTCCGACAATTGCGCGTAATCTTCCAAACCGGCATGGCGGAACAGTTCGGCCACCACATCGGCGTGTTTCTCCGCGTGTTGGCGCAAGTCCAGCGGCATCATATTGAAGCCGCACACCGAAGCAATGCGGATTAAGTCGGCCAAGCGGCCTTCGGCCATCAACGCGCTGCCGTTGTCGCGCAACGAGCGTTGCAGTTTTTTCAAATCGGCGATGAATTCCTGCACATCGGCATAGGGTTCGTAAAAGCCGAATTTGCAGCCCATGCCCAAGCCGAGCGAACGCGCTTTGCCCATCACGCGCGCCATGATGTAGGCAATCGCGCGGCGGTAAGGTTCTTCCAAACGGGCGATTTCCTCGTCGGGCGATTCGTCCGACATCGCCATCACGTCGTCATTCACTTTCACGCGGCGGGTGGAAAGCGGCAGGTCATAATACAGTTTGTCCAACTCGCTGCGGTAACAGCGGAACACGGCATCGGCATGACGCGTAAAGGCATGGCGCAATGTTTCGGCGGTCACGAACGGATTGCCGTCGCGGTCGCCGCCGATCCAGCCGCCGATTTTCAGAATATCCGGCACTTCCGCGTCGGGATAGGCCGTCTGAAAATCGCGCTCCATGCCGCGGTAGAGTTTCGGCAGAGCTTCGAAGAAACTCATCGGGAAGATGTTCACGCCGTTGTTGATTTCGTCGTTTACGGTCAGTTTGTACTGGCGCGTTTCGCTGGTCTGCCACAAACCCAGCAGAATGGTTTCGATGTCGCGGCGCAAATCGGCCAGAGCCTCCGCATTGGTGCAGCGTTCGCGCTCGGGCAGCAACGCACGGATGCGGCGGTTGAAACGCAGCACCGACTGGCGTTGCACTTCGGTCGGATGCGCCGTCAATACGGCGGTCACGGTGGTTTCGTTCAACTGCTGCTGCACCGTTTTACCGTCAATCTTGTTGGCGCGCAGTTTGCGCACGGTTTCGGCCAGGCTGCCGTCGGCGGTGTTGTGTCCCGCATCTTCGTGCACCTGGCGGCGGCGTTCGTGGTGGACGTCTTCCGCAATGTTCAAAATCTGGGCGAACAAACCGCAAGCCAGCGTCAGATCATGCGCCTGCTGTTCGTCCAATTGCGGCAGCACTTTTTCAATCAGCGCACCCGAATCGTCGGCAGTCGACAACTGCTTGACCGTTTCCACCACCAAAGGCGACGCTTCCTGATGCAGCAGGTTGAACAGACACTGTTTTAAAAATTCCGCGTCCGCCGCCAAAGCCGCGTCTTTCGGATTATTCAGAATATGGAGTTGCATATTTTTCCCTCTATTTTTCAAACTCAGACGCGTTCCATTGTATAGCAGCTTTATTAAAACCGCTACAATGATAACGATGCCGCCGACGGCAACCCATCCGCCGTTTCTTTACCGAATCCGCCCTGTTTGTTTCATTATTAACGTCCCCGCGTATCCGTGCTTTTCAGACGGCCTCCGTCGTTACCCCGTCTGCTTAAACCCTGTTCCACAACCTGAAAATAGCTTAAAATAACGCCCATTCACGCATTGATAAACAAAACCGGCCTTAGCCGGCACATTTCAGGAAACGACTATGTTAGATTTGACCCACTTAAACGAAAACAACGAAGCCCACATGGTGGATATTTCCGGCAAAGCCTCCACCGCACGCACTGCACGCGCCAGCGGCGTGATCAACATGAGCAGTCAGGCCATCGGCATTTTGGCCGAAAACGCCGCGCAAAAAGGCGACGTATTGGGCGTAGCGCGCGTGGCCGCGATTCAGGCCACCAAGCAGACCGGCTTTCTGATTCCGCTCTGCCACCCGATTTCGCTGACCCACGTCCGCGTCGATTTCGATGTCGATCTCGAACTGGCGCGCGTGAAAGCCACCGTTACCGCCACCACCGAAGGCGCGACCGGCGTGGAAATGGAAGCCCTGACCGGCGTCAACATCGCGCTGCTGACCATCTACGACATGATGAAAGCCGTGGACAAAAACATGATCATCACCCAAATCCATCTGGAAGAAAAAACCGGCGGCAAAAGCGGTAATTTCCTGTTTAACAACGATTTTGAAAACATCGATTTCTAAACAGCCGCCAAAACCATCTGTTTTTCATTCCGCCAAGTCTGCACGATTGCTTTATAATCGGTGCAGACTTTTTATTTGAAAAGGCCATCTGAAAACTTTCAGACGGCCTGAACCGATACCATGAACGATGCCCAACTCTTACGCTTCAGCCGCCACATTCTCTTAGACGAAATCGGCATCGAAGGCCAAGAAAAACTGCTCCGATCCCATGCCGTCGTCGTCGGCTGCGGCGGACTCGGCTCTGCCGCGCTGCCCTACCTCGCCGCCGCCGGCATCGGCCGCCTGACAATTGCCGACTTCGACACCATCGACGACACCAACCTGCAACGCCAAATCATGTTTACCGAAGCCGACATCGGCCGCAACAAAGCCGAAGTCATGGCAGGCCGCCTGAAAGCCATCAACAGCGCGGCGGAAATCAAGGTCATTACCGAACCGTTGGACGAAGCCCGTTTGACCGACATCCTGCAAACCGCCGACATCATACTCGACTGCTGCGACAATTTTGCCACGCGCCAAGCCGTCAACCGCGCCAGCGTCGCCACGCGCACGCCTTTGGTTTCCGGCGCGGCGGTGCGCTTCGAAGGCCAGCTTGCCGTGTACCGCCCCGACTTGGCCGATGCCCCCTGCTACGCCTGCCTGTTCGACGGCGACTCCGCCAGCGACGGCGCGTGCGCCCTGTTCGGCGTATTCTCGCCGCTGGTCGGCATCATCGGCACTGCCCAAGCCGCCGAAGCCTTGAAAATCCTCATGAACAGCGGCACCGCCCGACACGGCTGCCTGCGCATGTACGACGCGCTTTCGGGCGACTGGCAGACATTTGAGTTCGGGAAAAACCCTGATTGCCGCGTGTGCAGCGGACATTGATTGAAGCAAGCGGCATAAACAAAGGCCGTCTGAAAAACATTTTTCAGACGGCCTTTTTACCCAAACCATTCACTCAATATTCCGCCGAATGCCAAAACGGCTGCCCCACGGTCGGCGTACTCGCCTGCGCCTGTTCGCGCGCCTGCACGGGTTCCGCCTCGAATGCGGCGCGTCCGGCTTCGGTAGCGAGTGCGAACGCACGCGCCATTTCCACGGGATTTCCCGAGCGCGATACAGCGGTGTTGAGCAGCACACCGTCGAACCCCCACTCCATCACCTGCGCCGCCTGCGACGGCAAGCCCAGCCCCGCATCGATAATCAGCGGCGTATCGGGCAGGCGTTCGCGCAACACTTTCAGCGCGTATTCGTGCACCACGCCCAAGCCCGTCCCGATGGGCGCAGCCCACGGCATCAAGGCTTCGCAACCCGCATCGAGCAGACGGCGGCAGGCGATTAAGTCTTCGGTGCAATACGGCAGCACTTTAAAACCGTCGTCAATCAGGATTTTCGCCGCCTCGACCAATTGGAACACATCAGGCTGCAAAGTGGCATCATCGCCGATTAATTCCAGCTTAATCCAATCGGTTTCAAATACCTCGCGCGCCATCTGCGCCGTCATTACCGCTTCTTGAACGCTTTGACAGCCGGCGGTATTGGGCAGCACGGGCACGTTCATTTGTTGCAGCAACTCCCAAAAACTCTGCCCATGCGTCTCCCCTGCACTGCCCGCACGGCGCAGCGACACGGTAATCATGCCGGGCTTGGCCGCTTCGACCGATTGGCGCAGGATTTCGGGTGTCGGATAAGCAGCCGTACCGAGCAGCAGCCGCGAAGAGAAACTTTCATGATATAAATTCAACATCGTTCTTCCTTTCCGCCCTCAACCGCCGACAACGGGGCGCACAATATCCACCGCGTCGCCTTCCGCCAGCATGGTGGTTTCATACGCGCCCTTCGATACAAACTGCGTATTCACCGCCACCGCAAACGGCTTTGCAGGCTCGGCCTCCGCCACCAAATCGGCAACGGTTTTTCCTGAAAATTCAATATTTTCACCATTCAGTTTAATGTTCATAAAAACCTTCCTTCAATGCCGTCTGAAAACGAGCGCAGCGAGTTTCGCCAAAACGAGCGCAGCGAGTTTCTGCGAAGCTAAAACGAGCGCAACGGGATTTCTGCAAAACCATCACTTTTTCAGACGGCCTGTTATTCTTCCCACAACGCCTGAAACGCCTTGACCGCGGCTTCGGGATTTTCCGCTTCCGTTACCGCACGCACCACCGCCAGCGACGATACGCCTGTTGCCAACACCCCGCGCGCGTTGTTCAAATCAATGCCGCCGATGGCCACCACCGGCGTATCTCCCGCCTGCCGCACATATTGGCGCAGATTGTCCAAGCCCTGCGGCGCGGTCGGCATTTGTTTGGTGGTGGTCGGAAAAATCGCGCCGCTGGCGACATAGCTCGGGTTCACCGACAAGGCACGGTCGAGTTCGGCAACCGAATGCGTGCTCAACCCTAATCGCAAGCCGGCGGCTTCGATGGCGGCCAAATCGGCGGTATCCATGTCTTCCTGCCCCAAATGCACGCCGTATGCGCCCGCTTCGATGGCCATCTGCCAGTGATCGTTGATAAAAAGCTGGGTACTGCTGTCTGCGCACGCGGCCACGCAGCGTTCGATTTCGCGGCGCAACTCATCGCCGTGCAGGGTTTTATTGCGCAGCTGCATGGTATCCGCACCGGCTGCCGCCATGCGTTCCACCCAGTCGGCGGTCGGAACGACTGCGTAAAATTTCAAAGGCTTAACTAATTTCGGGAACTGCATTTTCAGGATTCCTTTTGACATTGAAACAGATGGCGCAAACAGAATTTTTCCGGCATGAATAACCGGAAAGGCCGTCTGAAAATTTTCCGACAGACAAATATTCTCCGCACGCCAAGCTGCTCAAAATTTCCACCAAGTAAATTTTCAGACGGCCTTATATCCTAAAACAGCATGGCGTTTTCAGACGGCCTCCAAACGCAAATAAGCCAAATCCGTTACCGAATCGGATTCGGGAATCCCGCCGCCGCCGAACAGGTTTACCGCCAACCGCACCGCCGCATCCGCCACCGCCGGCGAAATCATAAAGCCGTGGCGGAACAGGCCGTTGATTTCAATCAGTTTGTCTGTTTTGCTGTAACGGATTTCAGGATCGTGATGATTCAAAGTCGGGCGCAGGCCGACGGCGATTTCGCGGATTTCCGCTTCGCCGAATGCAGGATGCACGGCATAAAGGGCGGACAACAATTCCAAGCCCGAACGCACGCTGGCCGGTGCGTCGCTTTCGCTTTCCAATTGGGTCGCTCCGATGACGAACAGGTGGTTTTCCTTCGGCGCGATGTAGAGCGGATAACGCGGATGCAGCAGGCGCACGGGGCGGTTCAGGCTGACTTCGGGAGCGTAAACGCGCGCCACTTCGCCGCGCACGCCGCGCAATCTGCTGCGTTCAGACGGCCTGTTCCAACGCGTTTTTGCACCGTAGCCGCGGCAGTCGATGATGCCGTCAAATTCCGTCAAATCGCTGATTTCACGAAAAGTTTCCCAATGGCAATGCACACCGCAGTCTTCCAGCGTATCGGCCAGCGACACCAGCACCTGCCGGTTGTCCAACTGTCCTTCATCCGGCAGATAAAGGCCGTCTGAAAAACGCCCGGCCAGTTGCGGCTCGTTGGCGGCAATGTCGGCGGCCGACCAATGCACGGCCGGGTTCACGCCCTGATTGGCACGGCTCAAATGCTGTTGGAAATCGCGCGACAAAGGCTTGTCCTGCCCGTGCCACACAATCAGGCTGCCGTTTTCCTGATGAAACACGGGCGTTTTCAGGCGGCCTGTGATGCCGCGCCACAACGCCATGCTCTGCCGCCCGAGCGACACCACCAGCGGCGTGGCTTCCACCGACTCGGCCAAAGGCGCGAGCATGGCCGCCGCGACATAGGCCGCCGAACGTTCGCCCGCACGCGTACCCTGTTCGAACAGCGATACTTCAAACCCCTGCTGCGCCAAACCCCATGCGGTTAAGCGGCCTGCCAAACCGCCGCCCAATACGGCAATGTGTTCCATCATCTGCGCTTTCGTTTTCGGAAATGAATTTGTCCTGCATTGTAAACAATTTAATAATGACGATAAAGGCCGTCTGAAAAGATTTTGAAGTATATCAAGGTGTTTATTGGAGCGTTACAAGAGGGAAATTGCTGTCCCGCGGTCCGACAGCTTTTTCATTTAAGCCCTCGCTGCTTAGGAGTGACGATTATGTGGGCAACAAGTGCCCACCCTACAAATTTTCCGGTTACAGGAAAAAAATGAACAGGCCGTCTGAAAATGTTCAGACGGCCTGTTTTCTTTGTTATGATAAACCTTTACCGTTTTCACACCCAAATCATGAACCTGCTCGACACCGCCCGCCGTTATTCGCCCTTTCTTGCCCGTAACCTAGATTCAGGCCGTCTGAAACCTGAAATTTTCACGCCTATGCTGGAAAAGGTTTTGGACACGGAAGATTTCCGCGCTTTTGCCGACTGGGACAAAATCCGTGCCGACGAAAACGAAGACGAACTGGCCAAGCGGCTGCGCGAGCTGCGCCGTTATGTGGTGTCGCAGATTATCGTGCGTGATCTCAACCGTTTGAGCGATTTGAGCGAAGTAACGCACACGATTACGCTGTTTGCCGATTTTGCCGTCAATACCGCGCTGGATTTTTCCTACGCCTATTATCGGGATATGTACGGCACGCCCGTCGGACGCTACACAGGTGCGCCGCAGTATCTGAGCGTAGTGGCGATGGGCAAGGCCGGCGGTTACGAGTTGAACGTGTCGTCCGACATCGATTTGATTTTTGTCTATCCCGAATCGGGCGAAACCGACGGCAAGCGCGGGCGCGACAATCAGGAATTTTTCACGCGCGTGGGCAAAAAGCTGATTGCGCTGCTGGACGACATTACCGCCGACGGACGGGTGTTCCGCGTCGATATGCGCCTGCGCCCCGACGGCGATTCGGGCGCGCTGGTCTCGAGCGAAACCGCGCTGGAGCAGTATTTGGTCCAGCATGGGCGCGAATGGGAGCGTTACGCGTGGTGCAAAGGCCGCGTGGTCACGCCGTATCCGAACGACATCAAAGGTTTAATCCGCCCGTTCGTGTTCCGCAAATATCTGGATTACAACGCCTACGGCGGTATGCGCAGCCTGCACCGCCAAATCCGCGACGAAGTCAGCAAAAAAGGCATGGCGGACAACATCAAACTGGGCGCGGGCGGCATCCGCGAAGTGGAGTTTATCGCGCAGATTTTCCAGATGATACGCGGCGGCCAAATGCGTGCGCTGCAACTGAAAGGCACGCAGGAAACGCTGTTGAAGCTGGGCGAGACGGGCATCATGCCGTCTGAACAGGTGGAAATGCTGCTCGCCGCCTACCGCTTTTTGCGCGATGTCGAACACCGCCTGCAATATTGGGAAGACCAGCAGACCCAAACCCTGCCCGAATCGCCCGAACAGCAGCAACTGCTGGCCGAAAGCATGGGATTTGCCGACTATGCCGCGTTTTCAGACGGCCTCAACGCCCACCGCCGCGCCGTGAATGCCCTGTTCAACGACATTCTGAGCGAACCGGAAAGCGAAGCCGGCGAAAGCAGCCGCGAATGGCAATGGGCTTGGCAGGAAAACCCCGACGCAGAAGCGCGAGCATGCCGTCTGAAAGAACACGGTTTCGAAGCCGAGAGCGTGGCCGCGCGGCTCGACCAGCTGCGCGGCAGCCACAAATACCGCCACTTGTCTGCCCACGCGCAGCCGCGTTTCGACGCCATCGTGCCTGCCTTCATGCAGGCCGCCGCCGCGCGCCCCAATCCGACCGAAACCTTCATGCGCCTGACGGATTTTCTGGAAAACATCAGCCGCCGCTCGGCCTATCTCGCCTTTCTCAACGAGCATCCGCAAACGCTGGAACAACTGGCGGGCATCATGAGCCAAAGCTCGTGGGTCGCCGCCTATCTCACGCAATACCCGATTCTGCTCGACGAACTCATCAGCGCGCAGCTTTTGGAAACCGGTTTCGACTGGCCGAAACTCGCCGCCGAACTTTCAGACGGCCTTGCCAACTGCAACCGCGACACCGAAGCGCAAATGGACATCCTGCGCCATTTCCAGCACGCGCAACTTTTCCGTCTGGCCGTGCAGGATTTGGCCGGTTTGTGGACGGTCGAAGCCTTGTCCGACCAGCTCTCCGCGCTCGCCGACACCGTGATTGCCGCCGCCCTGCCGTTCGTGTGGGCGGACATGCCGAAAAAACACCGCGACGCACCGCAGTTCGCCGTCATCGGCTACGGCAAGCTCGGTGGCAAGGAATTGGGCTACACCTCCGATTTGGACTTGGTTTACCTGTTTGACGACGACCACCCCGACGCGCAGGACGTGTATATCCGTTTCGCCCGCCGCCTGACCAACTGGCTCTCCACCGCCACGGGTGCCGGCACGCTCTACGAAACCGACCTGCGCCTGCGTCCCGACGGCGACAGCGGCTTTCTCGCCCAAAGCGTCGCCGCGTTTGAAAAATACCAGCGCGAAAACGCCTGGACATGGGAACACCAATCCCTCACCCGCGCCCGCTTCATTTGCGGCCTGCCCGACATTCAGACGGCCTTCGACCGCATCCGCAGCGACATCCTTACCGCCGACCGCGACCATACGGATTTGGCGCGCGAAATCATCGCCATGCGCGAAAAAATGTTCCCCGCCCATCCGCCGCTCGACAGCAACGTCAAATACGCGCGCGGCGGCGTGGTCGATGTCGAATTTATCGTGCAATACCTGATTCTCGCCCATGCGCACCGCCACCCCGAACTGCTCGACAACTACGGCAACATCGCGCTCCTGAACATCGCCGCCGACTGCGGTTTGATAGACAAAAACTCAGCGGAACAAAGCCGCACCGCCTACCGCTTCTACCGCCAGCAGCAACACAACACCAGGCTGCGTGATGTAGCCAAAGTCGAAGTCGACGACGTGCTGCTCGGCCATTACCGGAGCGTGCGGCAATTGTGGCGGGAAGTGTTCGGGGAAGAGGCGAAACAGGGCTGACTGTTTTTTGATAGAGAAAGGCCGTCTGAAAAATTTTTTCAGACGGCCTGAATGTTTGGATTTAAACTTGAAAACTTAAACGGCGTGGGCTTGTGCGCTTAAGCCACAATCGCACCGTTTTTATAATATTGACCTGTAAATAATTGCAGCAACCTGTTCCCCTTCCCGCCGGCGGGAAGGGGCTAGGGGAAGGGTGGTATGTCCGCCTAAGGGAAAGCCTTGTTTTTGAAGTGTGCTTGAAATGTGAATCTTCAATTGCTTTGATTCCAAGAACCACCCTCTCCCTAACCCTCCCCCGCCCAGACGGGAGAGGGGACAGGTTGCGGAAAACCCCGTAGGGTCGGCACTCGCTGCCCACGCAAATTTCAAATTGAAGCCGGTTAGTAAATTTAAAGTATTTGGTGGGCATAAATGCCCACCCTACCGGCAAACCGTCATGCCGTCTGAAAACCAACCTTTCAGACGGCATTTCCGTAACATAAATCAACCCAATCCGCACTTACCGCAAAAAGGCCGTCTGAAAACATCTTTTCAGACTAAGGGAATCTTGTTTTTGAAGTGTGCTTGAAATGTACATCTTCAATTGCTTTGATTCCAAGAACCTCCCTCTCCCTCCAGACGGGAGAGGGGACAGGTTGCGGAAAACCCCGTAGGGTGGGCACTCGCTGCCCACGCAAATTTCAAATTGAAGCCGGGTAGTAAATTTAAAGCATTTGGTGGGCATAAATGCCCACCCTACCGGCAAACTGTCATGCCGCCTGAAAAACCAACCTTTCAGACGGCATTTCCGTAACATAAATCAACCCAATCCGCACTTACCGCACAAAGGCCGTCTGAAAACAAATTTCAGACGGCCTTTCAATAAGATTCCAAACAGCCCGCTCAAACCTTCAGCAGGCTCTCGTCCAAAGTCAGCTCTTCGTTTTTGTTCACGGCCACCTTGCGCGCCAGCACGTTTTCGGCGATGGCCTGCGCTTCGGCGAGCGAGTGCATTTGGTAAGTGCCGCACTGGTATTCGTTCAGCTCGGGGATTTTGCTTTGGTCCTGCACGTTCAACACGTCCTTCATCGAAGCCAGCCATGCGTCGGCGACTTGGTTTTCAGACGGCGTACCGATCAGGCTCATGTAGAAACCGGTGCGGCAGCCCATCGGGGAAATGTCGATGATTTCCACGTCGCCGCCGTTGAGGTGGTCGCGCATAAATCCGGCGAACAAATGCTCCAGCGTGTGAATGCCTTTTTCGGGCAGGATTTCTTCGTTGGGAATGCAGAAACGCAGGTCAAACACGGTAATCGTGTCGCCTTTCGGGGTGGTCATGGTTTTGGCCACGCGCACGGCAGGCGCGTGCATACGGGTGTGGTCGACTTTGAAGCTGTCTAATAAAGGCATGGTTGTTCCTTAAAAAATCGTTGGAAATTCGGAATGCGGCGATTTTAGCGCATGCCGTCTGAAAAATCAGGCGAAAATTTTCAGACGGCCTCAATGCGCACGTCTTCGCCCGAGGCCGCGCTCAAGGCTTGGTTCAATACGGCGAAAAACTCGCTTTCGTCGCGCGTGGAAACCCATTTTCCGCCGCGTTCGACAAAATGGTAGCCGCCGCTTTTGGCCGCAATCCACAATTCCTGATTGGGCGTGTGGCGGTTGACGATAATCTGCGTACCGTCTTCCGCTTCGATGGTTAACACGTTTCCGGCAAACTGACAGTCGAAATCCCAGCCGTTTTCATCGATTTGGTCTTCGATTCGGTTGAACAGTGCTTCCGTGTGGCGGATAAATTCGCTTTCGTTCATCATGGCTTGTTGCGTGGTTTTGGTTTAAGATACCGAATCTTGCCATATTCGTGCCCAACAAGAAAGTTTTCCCATGAAATCCTGCGTATTTTTATCGGTTGCAGCGGCGGTTTTGCTGTCGGCATGCGGTTACAAAGGCGATTTATACCTGCCCAAAGAAGGCGACAAAGCCCGTTTCGGCGTGATTCAGACCGGACTCGAATTCGACCGCAACTCCAAAGAACCCACCACCCAATCCCCAGACTAGACCATCATGACCCTTTATTGCGAACACGTTCCCTTTACCCACTTGGCCGAAGAATTCGGCACGCCGCTGTATGTTTACAGCCAAGCCGCGCTGACCGAAGCGTTTGATGCCTACACCGCCGCCTTTGCCGCACTCGATCCGCTGATTTGCTACGCCGTCAAAGCCAACGGCAATTTAAGCATTATCAAACACTTCGCCGCGCTTGGCAGCGGCTTCGACATCGTATCCTGCGGCGAACTGGCGCGCGTTTTGGCCGCCGGCGGTGACGCGTCCAAAGTGATTTTCTCGGGCGTGGGCAAAAGCGAGGCCGAAATCGGATTCGCGCTTGAAGCAGGCGTGAAATGCTTCAACATGGAAAGCCTTCCCGAAATCGACCGCATTCAGAAAGTGGCCGCGCGCATGGGCAAAACCGCGCCCGTATCGCTGCGCGTCAATCCCGATGTCGACCCCAAAACCCACCCCTACATTTCCACCGGCCTGAAAGCCAATAAATTCGGCATTGCCTACGCCGACGCGCTGGCCGCCTACCGATACGCCGCCAAGCAGCCGAACCTCAAAATCGTCGGCATCGACTGCCACATCGGTTCGCAACTTACCGATTTAAGCCCGCTCGTCGAAGCCTGCGAACGCATCCTGCTGCTGGTGGACAAACTGGCCGAAGAAGGCATCGAATTGGAACATCTGGACTTGGGCGGCGGCGTCGGCATCGTGTACCAAGACGAAAACATACCCGATTTGAAATCGTATGCCGCCGAAGTGAAAAAACGCATCGGCACACGCCGTCTGAAACTGATTTTGGAACCCGGCCGCAGCTTGGTCGGCAACGCCGGCACGCTGCTCACGCGTGTCGAGTTTGTCAAACAGGGCGAAGAGAAAAACTTCGTGATGGTCGATGCCGCCATGAACGACCTCATGCGCCCTGCCCTTTACGACGCTTACCATCATATTGAAAACACGGAAGAAAAAACCACGCCTGCCTTCACCGCCGACATCGTCGGCCCGATTTGCGAAACCGGCGACTTCCTCGGCCAAAACCGCCGAATCGCCTGCGAAGCCGGCGATTTGCTGGCGGTCAGGAGCGCAGGCGCATACGGCTCGAGCATGGCCAGCAACTACAACGCCCGCAACCGCGCGGCGGAAGTGTTGGTCAGTGGCAGCGAAGCCAAACTCATCCGCCAACGCGAAACGCTGGAACAGCAAATGGCCAATGAGTTGGCGTGTTTGTAAGGGTTGATTTGATTTAATGACAAAGGCCGTCTGAAAATTTTCAGACGGCCTTTACCGTTTCTGCCGATGCTTTCGGCTAAATCTCCACGCGGTTGCCGACATCCTTCAACTCGGAAAACTTTTCCACCAAGCGCGGCATATCGTCGAGGCTCATGGCAAAGCTCCACAGGTAGGTAATCACGGCGTAAATATGCCCGGCCTGCACATTTTTTTGCGCCAAAATGGTCAGCGCGGAGCCGAACAGTACCGCCATCGACGCACCGATAACCAAGAAACTGACCGCCTCGCGGTTAGAAATGGCAATGCGGATTCGCGACAGAAGGCCGTAATGCCGGTTTAAGGCGCGGTTTTGGTTGCGTTCAATCACGCCCACTTCTTTTTCAATACGGTTGTTGAGTTTGAAATAAAGGTGGTCGTTGGTGCGTGTATAGGCAGGCAAAACAATGGAAAAACCGAGCAAAATCAACAGCGAAATCAAACCCACCCAAAATTCGATCATCAGCAGCATGAATACCGCACCCAGCACCGAAAACGCAGCGGTAATGAGCGTGGGCAGCTGTTCTTCAAAAAAATCCACAAACTGCCGCGCCAGATTCGCGTGTGCGCTGGCCGATGAAACGGAACCTTTCTGCCGTTCGTTCGCCACCGCTTTCACCGCCAAATCCGCATAAATCCGTACAAACGCGCGCGTATCCACCGCCCGCCGCGCCGAACCGACCAGCCAGATAACCAGCACCATCAGCGCGTAGGCCAACGCATGCCATACCTTTCCGGCCAAAACCGCATTCACGGCAAAGCTGCCCACGAGGGGATACAGCAGAATCAGCAGGTTTTCCAAAGCCACCAGCGAAAAAGTGGCCGCCAGCTTTCCTTTGTGGGTAAGGGCGATGTTTTTCAAAGTTTGGGCGGCACTAACCATGATTCCGCTCCAATTTTTTGCTCAACATAATTTGTAATTCCTTAAATTCGTTCAATAAATTTTTCATTCTGGCCTCACCGAATTCCGCGATGACCTCTTGCTCCAAAGCCAACAGCGGTTCGACCACGGTTCGGGCAAACGCGCGGCCTTGTTCGGTAAAATGCAACGTTTTTTCGCGTTTGTCGCTCTCCCCGACTTGGCCGGACAGCAGCCCGTCGGCCTCGTATTTTTTACACAGCGTGTTCACGGTCTGCTTCACGATTTGGCATTTTTCGGCGATGTGCTTCTGCGTACACGCACCGTCCACCCACAGCGTATAGAGAATCGCCAGCTCGTTGCCGCTGATGTGGCAGTTTCGGGCATAAATATCGTAACTTATCAGCATTTGCGTACAGATGTCGCCGATTAAATCTAAGGAATTTGGGGCAGGTGCGACCATAAAAAATAATCCGAAAATTGACTGGTTCAGCATATTAGTCAAATTTCGGATTATTTTCAAGGAAGAATTCAATCAAGGAGAATTTGATAAAAAGGCCGTCTGAAAAATATTTTTCAGACGGCCTTTTATTGTTTTCAAACCCATTTAATAATGCGGCGGAATCTCGTCGCGCAGACTATACGCTTCGCGTTCGCCATTTGCGCCTTTGTCCTGCATTTTCTGATACAGCACGCGCATTTGCGCCTGCTGCAAATCCAGCGTCTGCTGCATTTTGGCGATGGTGTCGCTCAAGCTGGCAATCAGGTCGTCCTGCAAGGCCGTCTGAATTTCCAGCTCGGTAATGCGGTGTTCCAACTCTTCCATCACAGCACCATCGCGGCAATCCAGCCGGCAATCAGGAGCGGAATGTTGTAGTGGATAAAGGTCGGTACGACGGAATCGCGGATGTGGTCGTGCTGGCCGTCCACGTTCAGACCCATGGTCGGACCGAGCGTGGAATCCGAAGCCGGAGAACCGGCATCGCCCAATGCGCCGGCCGTGCCGATGATGGCAATGGTGGCCAGCGGCGAGAAGCCCAGGCTCATGCACAGGGGCACATAAATCGCGGTAATAATCGGCAGGGTGGAGAACGACGAGCCGATACCCATCGTGACCAGCAAACCGACCACCAGCATGGCGAACGCGGCCATGCCTTTGCTGCCGCCGAACGCGGCCATGCTGCCGTCGACCAGCGGCTGGATGTCGCCGGTGGCTTTCATCACGGCGGCAAAACCTTGTGCGGCAATCATCACGAAACCGATCATCGCCATCATTTTGATGCCTGCGCCGAACACGTCGTTCGCGTCGCTGCGTTTCACCACGCCCAAAGTCATGAACACGGCAAAGCCCAGCATTGCGCCCAGCAGCAGCGCGTCGTTATACATCAGCTGAATCGCAAAACACACGGCAATCGCCACCGCCGCCACCAGGCTGCGGTAAGAAGACGGTTCCGGCTGCTTGCTGCTTGCGTCGGCATTGTCGGTGTCGATTTGGCTGTTCTGATAAACGCGCGGTTTGCGGTAGTGGATAAACGCCAGCAGCAGCCCAACTACCATGCCCAACGCAGGAATCGCCATCGCGTGCATGACGTTGAAGCCGTCGGTGTTCAAACCGGCGGATTTGATGTTGCTCAGCAGGATTTCGTTTAAGAAAATCGCACCGAAACCGTACGGCAGGAACATATACGTCGTAACCAAACCGAATGTCAGTACGCAGGCCAGCAGACGGCGGTCAACCTGCAAACGGTTGAACACCAAAAGCAGCGGCGGCACAATCATCGGGATGAACGCAATGTGAATCGGCACCACGTTCTGGCTCATAATCCCCATCACCAGCAACACCAGCAGCAACGCCCATTTGACCGAACCGCCGCTGCGGTTGACCTGATCGGGTACGCCGCCGCGGTTGAGTTTGCGCACCACCGCACCGGCCAGCTGCTGAGGCAGACCCGAATGGGTAATCGCCATCGCAAACGCGCCCAACATGGCATACGACAAGGCGATTTTCGCCCCGCCGGCCAAACCGTTTTGGAACACGGTGATGATGCCCTCCTGCGACACCGCACCGGCCGCGTCTTTCAAATCGGCCAACGGCATGCCGGCCAGCAGGCCGCCGACAAACGCACCAATCACCAAACTCAGCACCACGTGCACCCTGGCCAGCGACAAAGCCAGCATTACCACTACTGCAATCACAACGGCATTCATGCCTTTTCTCCGCTTTTTTGTTTCAGGAAACAGCTTCTTAAGGGAAACTCGCTCAAAATCAAGCAACATCATAACATAAATTTACATCAACAGGATATGCCGCCTGCCAAAACACCGCGCCGCAAAAAGGCCGTCTGAAATTTCAGACGGCCTCGGTTGGAATCGGGTATGCCGCGCCTTAAATCAGACCGGCACGATCCGTTTATCAATCGTCCCAATCATCATCCCAATCGCGGTGGTAGCGGCGCGCTTTCGCATAGCGTTTGTGCTTTTTGTATTTTTTGTGGTCGGCAACCTTATAGCGGCGGTACTCGCGCGAGTGCCGGCGGTATTCCCGGTCGTCTTTCTGCTCCATCTTTTTGTTGTGGTAGGCATAGGCATTGCCGGCCAAACCGCCTGCCGCCGCGCCGAGCAGCATGCTTTTGCCGTCGCCGCCCAATGCGCCGGTCAAGACCGCACCGGCTGCTGCGCCGACCAGCGTCGCTTTGGTTTGGTTCGACGTACCGCGCGCGTGTACTGCGGTACTCGGCAGTACCAATGCCGCCGACATCAATGCCACGGCACAATATTTTTTGTATGAAGTCATGTCAGGCCTCCTTCTTTTAGGTCGTTTCATCATACATACGATACTGAATGTATGCGTATTATGACCGTTTCCCCGTCATCCGTTTTTATGGATTCGGCAAAAGCTGGTAAGCCTCGGTAAACCGTGCCGTTCGGAAATATTCACGCTGCGTCATTGTCATTTTCAGACGGCCTATCATGACAGGCCGTCTGAAAATGATTGCGGCTTCTGCCCTAACGTAATCCGTTCCAAGCCGGCCAAGTCCCGCAGGGTTTCCACCCGCGCAAAGCCCTTGTCCGACAAAATATTCCTGACCGCTTCCCCTTGGTCGTAACCATGCTCCAACAGCAGCCAACCGCCTGCTTTCAAATATTCAGGCGCACCGGCGGCCAATGCGCGGATGCAGCTCAGGCCGTCTGAAAAATCGGTCAGCGCATTTTGCGGCTCGAAACGCAAATCGCCCTGCCGCAAATGTTCGTCTTCCGCCTCGATATACGGCGGATTCGACACCACCACATCATAGCTGCACTTTTCAGACGGCCTGTCGACATCAAACCACGAGCCTGACGCAAATTCGACGGCCGCCCCCAATCTTGCCGCATTCTCCCGTGCGGTTTCCAATGCGCCGCTGCTGATGTCGGACGCGCGCACCTGCGCATCCGGCCGTTCGAGTGCCACGGTCACGGCCACCGCGCCGCTGCCCGTACCCAAATCCCACACCCTGCCGCCCTCGGGCAGCCGCGCCAGCACCGCCTCGACCAAGTGCTCGGTTTCGGGACGCGGTATCAACACGTTCGGATTCACGGCGAACGTCCGCCCGTAAAATTCGCGTTCGCCCAAAATATAGGCCACCGGCTCGCCGTTCAGACGGCGTTGCGCCGCCGCTTCCAATTTTTCCGCCGTTTCAGACGGCATTTCGGCATCGCCCTGCGTAATCAGCTGCACGCGCGTTATGCCGCTGATGTATTGCAGCAGCATACGCGCTTCGTTTTTCGGCAACGCCGATTGGCGCAGCCATTGTTCAAAAGTCATTTCAGACGGCCTTTCATTTGGAATGCTGGCATCAAATTAATCATTTTTGCGACAAGCGGTATCAAATTCATGATATTCGGTTGATTACGGTAAAAAAACATGATTTAATCGCCCTACTCACATAATCATTTTACGGGAATGAAAACATGAACCAACTGGTTTTTATCAGCGATAAGGCCGAGGTGGCCGCACCTTTTTCGGATTTGCAGAATTTTGATAAGGTTTGTCAGATTCTGACTGAAAAATTCGGTTTCAAAATCCGCAAAAACCGTCAGGGTATTTTTGATTTCTTCTACCATTCCGATTTCAAAGAAAACGTCATGGAATACGGCGGCGGCGAATTGCGCGTGAAAAATCCGACCGATGCGTTTCTGGAGCGCATGATTGAAATCGCTCATGCGTTTCCGTCGGCCAAAGTCGTCAGCAACGACGGCGGCCAATATCTCGACAACAAAGACATGCTTTATCCGGCCATTTCGCTGGAAGACGGTGCCCAACCCGATCCTTACGAAGCAGTGCTGCAACGCATGTGGCCGTCTTTGAAAGTGGGCATGGTTGTTTCCGCGCTGTTCTTTTTGGCTGCGGTGTTGGATAAATTTGTGTTTTAATGCTTGATTTTAAAGGCCGTCTGAAAAGCAAAACTTTTCAGACGGCCTTTCGTATGGGGTTCACCACAATGCCAATGCGGTCAGGCTCATCTCGCGCTGGCCTTTTTGCGGCGCGATATTCTGATTGGGCAGTTCCAACTCATAGCGCGCGCCGCTGCGTTCGGCTTCCAACACGCGGAAACAGAGCCAGCCGGCCAATGCGTCCACACCCGCTCCTTGCGGATAATCGCGGTAGGAAATGATGTGGCTGCCGCTGCCCTGATCCTGCGCTTCAAAGCGTTTGTCCAACATTTGGCCGGTCTTGGCATAGGCTTTCCATGCGATGTGCTGCAAAGACGTGCCGTCGGTGTGCGCCTGCAAGTGCGACAAATCGTCGCTGCTTTGGGCGAACACGGCGCGGGTTTCGCGGACTTCGTCGGCATGAAACGCGGGCGGCACGTCATGCGCCACCGGTGCGGGAAACGCCACTTTGTCGCTCTGCCCCTGCCACACGGCTTCCACCGTACAAATCCCGAAAGGGGCTGCGCTGGCAATGTGCCATTCGGGCAGGCGCACATAGCCGCGCAAATGCGCCTCCAGCGGCAATTCGACGGCAGGCAGGCCGTCTGAAACGCGCCATTCCTGCCAGCGTTCCTGATTATCCGCTTTCACCCACAGCCAACGGCGGCGCGTTTTGCCTTCCACCTGCAAAGTCAGCACAGTCGGCGAACCGACAAAAATTTCAGACGGCATCAGCCACACCAGCCGCAAACCGAGCAGCTGATTCACATTCTGCATCACGCCGACCGCGATGAAACCGAGCAGCCAAAACGCCGCCACATAAGCCAGGTTCGCCTGATAGTTCAGCCCCACCAGCCACAGCAAGGCCACCGTTACCGCCAAACCCAGCCCCAAACGCGTCGGGCGGACGCGCAGATTACGCCATGCCGCCGCCTCGCCGGACAATACCGGCGGCATCGGTTTTTCAGACGGCCACATGATTGAGCAGATCGCTTAAGATTTGGGAAGAAGTCAGCCCCTGCTGCACCGATTTGACGCGGTGGTTAGCCACCGCCACCCATACCGCCTTGATGTCGTCGGGCAACACATGGGTTCTGCCCTGCATGAATGCCCACGCTTTGGCCGCATTCACCACCGCCAAGCCCGCGCGCGGACTCAAACCCATCACAAACCGACCCGACTGGCGCGTCGCCTGTACCAGGCGGAACACATAATCCGCCGCCGCTTGCGAAAACTGCACCTGCGCCGCCTGTGCCTGCCATTGCTGCAAAGTCTGCGCGTCGCACACCGCCTGCAATGCGGCCATCAGGTTACGGCTGCTGCCTTGGAAATAAAGCTGCTTTTCCGCCTCCACCGTCGGATAACCCATGCTCAGGCGCATCATAAAGCGGTCGAGCTGCGACTCGGGCAAAGGGAACGTACCCAGCTGCTCGGTCGGATTTTGCGTGGCCATCACGATAAAGGGCTTGGGCAGCGCATAGGTTTTGCCGTCGACCGACACCTGCCGCTCCTCCATCGCCTCCAGCAAAGCCGATTGCAGCTTAGGCGATGCGCGGTTGATTTCGTCGGCCAGCAAAAATTCGTGGAACACCGGCCCCGGATGAAACTCGAATTTGCCCTCGTTCGGACGGAAAATATTCACGCCCAGCAAATCCGAGGGCAGCATGTCGTTGGTAAACTGCACGCGCTGGTAACGCAAACCCAACACCGTCGCCGCACCTTGCGACAAGGTGGTTTTGCCCACACCGGGTACGTCTTCCAGCAGCACATGCCCGCCGGCCAAAACCGCGGCCATCAATTGCTGCAAAACGTGTTCTTTCCCCAAAATCAGCCGGTTAAGCTGCCCTAATGCGTTTTGAATTGCTTGGTTCATTATTATTTCTTCAGTGGTAGTTGATTCAGACGGCATTTTACCACGAACACAAAAATGCCGTCTGAAAGATTCGCTTTCAGACGGCCTGTCATTTATTTTTGCAATGACCTGCGGGGATTATCTGTCGCCGTCGAGTTTGGTTTCCAAGCCGCCGATCGGGCCAGAATCGGGTACGATTTCTGATTCTTCCAAGCGGCGCGCATCGATTTCGCTGTCGCTCAAAGCGTGATCGGCATAACGGACGACGCTGTCGACCGAATCTTCAATCACCAGTTCGCGCTCCAAGGCTTCCATTTCTGCGGCGGAAGATACGTCGAACGTGCTGTCTTGGTTGTTTTTTTGTTCGTCGGCAGTCGGGATATTCGGATTCATGTTTTCTCCTTTAAATTCAAACATTTTGAAACGTCTTTTTATCGTATCAGAAAAACCGTTTGAAGCCGTCTGAAAATGTATTTTTTGGTAAAAGGCCGTCTGAAAACCCGTTTTCAGACGGCCTTTTTATCCCCTTAAATCTCACTACCCCCAACGGTCAGCCCCGCGTCAATCCGCAGCGTCGGCTGCCCCACACCCACCGGCACGCTTTGGCCGTCTTTGCCGCACACACCCACGCCGCTGTCGAGCGCGGTGTCGTTACCGGCCATGGAAACATGTTTCAACACTTCGGGGCCGTTGCCGATGATGGTCGCCCCTTTGACCGGATATTGCAGTTTGCCGTTTTCAATCCACCATGCTTCCGATGCGGAAAACACGAATTTGCCGCTGGTGATGTCGACTTGGCCGCCGCCGAAATTGACGGCGTAAATGCCTTTATCCACCGAGGCGATGATTTCTTCAGGGTCGTATGCGCCGTTTTCCATAAAGGTGTTGGTCATGCGCGGCATCGGCGCAGAGGCGTAGCTTTCGCGGCGGCCGTTGCCGGTAACGGGCACGCCCATCAGGCGCGCGTTGGTTTCGTCCTGCATATAGCCCACCAAAATACCGTCTTCAATCAACACGGTACGGCCGGTTTCGTTGCCCTCGTCGTCGATATTGAGCGAGCCGCGGCGGTCGGCAATGTCGCCTTGGTCGACAACGGTCACGCCTTTGGCCGCCACGCGGTCTCCGATACGGCCGCTGAACACGCTGGTTTCTTTGCGGTTGAAATCTCCTTCCAAACCATGCCCGACGGCTTCGTGCAGCAATATACCCGGCCAGCCGTTGCCCAAGACCACGGTCATTTCCCCGGCGGGAGCGGGACGCGATTCGAGATTGGTAAGCGCTTGTTTTACTGCGGAATCAACGAATTTTTGCACCAATTGTTCATCGAAATAAGCCAAGTCGTAACGCCCGCCGCCGCCTGCGCTGCCCTGCTCGCGCCGCTCTCCCTGCTTGGCAATCACGCTGACGTTCAGCCGCACCATCGGCCGGATGTCGGCGGCGTGTTTGCCGTCCAAGCGCGCAAGGTAAATCATGTCGTGTTCGCAGGTCAGACCGGCCATGACCTGCACAATGCGCGGATCGGCGGCTTTGGCCAAGGCTTCGACTTTGTTGAGAAGCGCGACTTTGGCGGCGGAATCCAAGCTGGCAATCGGGTCAAGCGTGGCGTGGACAGATTTGCCGTAAGATGCGGTTGGCACTTTAATACGCTGCCCGCGCCCCGCCGCACCAATCACGCGCACGGCTTGGGCAGAACGGTTAATTGAATCGAGATTGAGGCTGTCGGCATAGGCAAACGCGGTTTTGTCGCCCGATACGGCACGCACGCCGACACCTTGGTCGATCTGAAAACTTCCCGATTTCACCATGCCTTCTTCCAAATGCCAGCTTTCGTAAGCGGTACGCTGGCAGTAAATGTCGGCATAATCGACATGGTGCGCCCCAATCATGCTCAGGCTTTTGGCCAGCAATTCCGGCGAGAGTTGGTTGGCTTCGAGCAAAGCGTGTTGTACATGGGAATAGGTTTGCTGCATGGTTTTCAGACGGCCTTCAAAATAATAGAAAAAAGTGGTGGAATTATACGGTATTTACAAAGGCTTGCGCTATGTTGATTGCTTGCTGCTATGCGGAACTTTGAGTTTGCATATCCGAATTTGAAAATTTAATTTCATTTAACTTCAAGTGGTTATTAAAAATTACCTGATAAATTTACTTTGTTGTTGATAATAGTTATTATTAGTGTATAATGAATTTCACTCGGCAGCGTCCTGCACCGGGCTATTAAACGACTGGAATTTCCCTCAACTTTGGTTCGCCGGCCAATCAATATTGTCCGGCATCTTCATCGGAGTACGCGTATACGACATATCGACTGTTCCCTTATCAGATACTCAAAACCGAAAAACACCGAACCCGTTGCCATGGCAACGGGTTTGGTGTTTTGATTGACAAAAGGCCGTCTGAAAATACCCAAACGCTTTTTCAGACGGCCTTTGCCATGAGTTCCGTTAACGGCAGCCGCGGACGTTTAGATTGCCGTAACGCCCTACCACGTTGCGGATGTCTTGCGCATCACGTTCGTTGACCGACATAAAGGTAACGGTCATACGCGACACGCTCAAGGTGCCGTCAGGCGCACTGCCGTTTTCTTCCTGCTCCAAAATACGCGCGCCGCCGAAACCTGCTCCGGCCAAACGCGAAATCAGGATTTGCGCGGAAGAACGGCTGCGGGTCACACCCATGCTGATTTCGCCGTTGTACACTGCCCCGTTGAACCCTTTGCTGCCCAGCGTTTCCAATTGCGCCATCACATCGCCGTCGGTCGGCAGCAGTACGCGGAAAGTTTTGCCGGCCGCATTTTCACCTTTTTTCGCCGTGCGTTTCTCCACGCTGCGGCTGGCGGCATGCGGCCAACGGGTCAACAGGCCTTTGATGCGGTGGTAATCGTCTTCATCCATGGCAACCGTGGCGGTGGATACGCATTGGCCTGACCGCGCATCGGCAGTTTCACCGCCTGTCCTTTCCGGTTCCGAACCCTGTTCTGCCGCTTCCCGCTCACGACGGGCTTTTTCTTCACGCTCTTTTTTCTCTTTCGCCAACTTTTCTTCACGCTCTTTCTGTTTGCGTGCGGCGATGGCTTCTTCCGATTCAGGCTCCGGAATATCGGCGTTATTCTCCGGCACCGACACCCAATCCGGTGCCGTATTTTCAGACGGCATGACGGCCTGCGGCTCCAAAGAAGCCGGCCGCGCCAATTCGTGCGTTCCGCCTTCGAGCGGCACACCGGCTGCATCAGCCTGCTTTTCTGTCATGCGGTACGCCACCATCCCCCCGAAGACGATGATATTGAGCGCGACCAACACGGCGAATAACCATTTCATTTTTGCTCTATCCAGTTAAGTAAGCCGTAAATGACGAGATTATCTACAATTTTGACTGTATTGTCCAAAACAAATGCCTCCGGCAGAGCCTGCACCACTTTGGCCGCGCCGCCGCCGGTAATCATCACGTCAACAGCTTTTTCCGCACCGACTTTCTGTTTCAGACGGCCGTGCATAATCATCAGTGCACCGCAAACCGCATCCATCATACCGCTGGCCAATGCGTTGGAAGTCGTGGTCGGGAAAGGATACACCTTACCGACGGGACGGTTGAGATTGGCCGTTTTCAAAGCCATCGCCTCTTTCATCAGATGGAAACCCGGCATAATCGTACCGCCGAGATAATGGTTGTCGTCGGTCAGCGCATCGATGGTAACCGCCGTTCCGCAACTGACCACCACGCAGGCATTTTGCGTGAAACGGCGGCTGCCCAGCGCATTGAACCAACGGTCGGCACCGTGTTCGGCAGGATTGCGGTAATGGTTGCGCACGCCCAAACCCTGCGGCATCGACGGCAGCCATTCGACCGGCCGGGATAATTGTTCGGCCACCAAGGCTTTTTTGGTTTCGCCGCACACCGCGCAACCGACGACTTTCAACAGGCCGTCTGAACGTTCGCACCATTCTTCGCCCAAACGGCTCAAATCACGGTAAGGCGCACGGCTGACTTCGCCGAACGCACCGTTTTCCACCCATGCCCATTTCAATTGGCTGTTACCGCCGTCGAGCAACAGATAGCGTTCGTTGCGCACGACGGTTTGCGGAACGGGATTGTCGTTCGGGCGCAAACTGATTTCGCCGCTGACGATGGTTTTCTCACCCGCTGCGGTTGCCAAGCGCAACGCACCCTGTTCGTTCACACCCGACACAATGCCTTCATGGATGACCGCGCCGTCTTGCAACAAGATGACCGGCCGGTTCTGATCGCGGTTGGCCGCCTGATATTCGGGCAATACCGCACCGAAACCGTTTTGTGCAAATGTCTCGAATGCGCCGTTTAATTCGGCCAGCAGCGCGCTCATCAACTGGTTGACCGTCGCGCCCCGTTGCGAGGCCGTCTGAAAAAGAGCCTGCACGGAAGCGGCGTTTTCCACCTCTTTGGGCAACACAAAATTCACGCCGATGCCGACCACAGCCACGGTTTTACCGCCGTTGCGCACGGTTTCGATAAGGATGCCGCCGAGCTTGTCGCGCCCGACCACCAAATCGTTCGGCCACTTGATTTGCGTGTTCAGACCCAATTTTGCCAACGCGCGATGACAGGCCAACGCCGCCACCAACGCCAGCGCGCCCAGTTCCTGCTGCGTCTTGTCGAATGCCCAGCCGAAGCTGAACATCAGACATTCGCCCAAACGGTGCTGCCAACTGCGCCCCTGCCGTCCGCGCCCTTTGCTCTGAAAATGCGCCATACACAAAGCCTTATGCGCCCGCTCTGCCGACTCGCGCGCCAACGCGAGAATTTCATCGTTGCTGGAAACGCATTCGTGTTTCAAGGCCGTCTGAAAACCGTGTTCCGCCGCCAGACGCTGCAAGGCTTCGGTTTCAAACACTGCCAAACGCCGCACCAGCCGCCATTGCCCGTCATGCTGGCGCAGCAGACCGCGGATATGCGGCGGCATCTGCTGCCAAAATCCGTTGAGCTGTTGCGGCTTCACACCGGCCAGACGGCTCAGCTGCGAAACGTGTTGCGGCAGGCCGTCTGAAAGTGCAGCCAATACCTGCCAATGCTCCGGCTTCATTCCACTCATCGTCCGGCCGCCTCTGCCGCACGGATTTTCTCCAATGTCTTGGTGGTCGAAGTCTGATGCAGAAACGGAATCGAATACACCTTGCCGCCGCGCGCCAGCGTTTCCGCCGAGCCGACGATTTTGTCCACCGCCCAATCGCCGCCTTTGACCAAAATATCCGGTTTTACCAGCTCAATCAAAGCCGCGGGCGTATCGTCGTCAAACCAAGTAACCAAATCCACACTCGCCAAAGCCGCCGCCACCGCCGCGCGGTTTTCCAGAGGATTAATCGGACGGTCACTGCCCTTACCCTGACGGCGCACCGAATCGTCGGTATTCAAGGCCAAAATCATCGCCGAACCCGTCGCCCTCGCCTGCGCCAAATAGGTCACATGACCGCGGTGCAGAATATCGAAGCAGCCGTTGGTAAACACCAGCGGCCGCGGCAAAGCGGCCAAACGTTCGGCAAGCTGCTCGGGCGGACAGATTTTCCGTTCAAAATCAGGTAAAGGCCATTCGGACATCATGTGTTCCATCATTCAATTCATATTGACGGCTATGATACCGAAGCACGGTTAAAAGGCAAAGCAAAAGGCCGTCTGAACAAGTTTCAGACGGCCTCGGCATATGGATTTGTGAATTTAATGTAACAAATAAAAAACCTGCTTTTCAAGAAGCAGGTTTTTTATTTTGGTCGGGGCGGTGGGATTCGAACTCACGACCCTCTGCTCCCAAAGCAGATGCGCTAACCAGGCTGCGCTACGCCCCGATAATGGATGGGGTGGCTAATGGGGCTCGAACCCACGACAACCGGAATCACAATCCGGGGCTCTACCAACTGAGCTATAGCCACCGTAAACTTTTGGCACGCCCGACAGGAATCGAACCTGTAACCCCCGACTTAGAAGGTCGGTGCTCTATCCGGTTGAGCTACGGGCGCTCATGCCGTTACGTGCTGAAACTGGTGTGGTCGGGGCGGTGGGATTCGAACTCACGACCCTCTGCTCCCAAAGCAGATGCGCTAACCAGGCTGCGCTACGCCCCGACTTGAAGTACAGAACTATACTGATTTTCCCCAAATACGTCAACCATTCATGTTAACTTTTTTTAAAGCATGGTTTATCTGATTATTTTTATTTGAAATTTAATTGGATTTCCCGTTATTCCGATATATATGCCGACAGGCCGTCTGAAAAACAAATCCTTGCAAGACAACATAAAATAATGCAAAAACCGGCTTAAAAATGAGATAATCGCCGCTTGATTTTCCATTCATCCAGCCCCAAGAGAACAAATCATGTCTGCCCAACTTATCAACGGTAAAGAAGTTTCCCAACAACGCCTGGCCCTGGTTGCCCAAGCAGTCGAAAAACGCGCGGCTGCCGGTTTGCGCACGCCTTGTCTGGCCGTCGTTTTGGTCGGCGACGACCCCGCCAGCGCGGTTTATGTGCGCAACAAAAAAACCGCCTGCCAAAAATCGGGCATTGCCTCTCTGTCTTACGAACTGCCCGCCGAAACCACGCAGGACGAATTATTGAAACTGGTGGACGAACTCAATGCCAACCCGCAAGTCGACGGCATTTTGGTACAACTGCCCCTGCCGAAACACATCGACAGCCAAGCCGTTTTGGAACGCATTCTGCCGCACAAAGACGTAGACGGCTTCCATCCTTACAACGTCGGCCGGCTGGTCGTAAAAATGCCGCTGATGCGCCCCTGTACGCCCAAAGGCGTGATGACGCTTTTGGAAGCCTACGGCATTGACCCGAAAGGAAAAAAAGCCGTGATTGTCGGTGCGTCAAATATCGTCGGCAGACCGCAGGCTTTGGAATTGCTGCTGGCGCGGGCAACCGTTACCGTCTGCCACAGCGCAACGGAAAATCTCGCCGACGAAGTCGCGCAAGCCGATATTTTGGTGGTCGGCATCGGCATTCCGAACTTCGTCAAAGGCGAATGGGTAAAACCGGGCGCAGTCGTGATTGACGTAGGCATCAACCGTCTGGAAGACGGCAGCCTGTGCGGCGACGTCGAATTTGATGTTGCCAAAGAACGCGCCGCCATGATTACCCCCGTACCCGGCGGCGTCGGCCCGATGACGATTGCCACTTTGCTGGAAAACACCTTACACGCAGCCCAACTGCATGATTAAAATCTGAATTTGATTTGAAAGGCCGTCTGAAAACGAGCATGGCGAGTTTCGCTAAAAGTTTTTTCAGACGGCCTTTCATATTCAAGCAAACATTTCTCTCAACACAGCAAACAGCTTATCGGCGGTACCGCCGTCAAGATTACCCAAATGCCTGACCAAACACACTTTATCCACCGCACGCATTTGTTCAGGCAGCAACAAGCCTTCTTTTTCCTGAAAACGGACGGCCACTCGGAACGGCGCAGGTCGGCTGCCGCTTGTCAGCGGCACCACCAATACCGTTTTCAGATAATCATGGATTTCCGGGGGAGAAACCACCACGCAGGGGCGGGTTTTCTTGATTTCGCTGCCTACGGTCGGGTCAAGCGAGACCAAATAAATACCGCCCCGCTCTACCACGTCCATTCTGTATCCCCTTCATTTTCAACGTATTCCCATACTGCTTCATCATCACCCGAAGCCGCAAGCGCGGCCGCTGCTTCCGCCCAACCGCTTCGCACCGTAGGACGACGCAAGACAATCGCCCCCTGCTCCAACGATACTTCCAGACAATCAGCCGCACCGATTTGTCCGAGCAGCGTTTTCGGTAGAATCACACCTTGAGAGTTACCCATTTTACGAATCGTCAGCAACATTTTTCTCTCCTACCAAGATTAAAGTTATAACAATGTTATTACTTATTAAAAAATGCGTCAACACCATTTATTTTGATGGGCAATAAACCAAATAAAAGGCCGTCTGAAAATTTTTCAGACGGCCTTTATCGTCACAACCCAATCAGAAGAAAATCTCGCGCCATGACAAGCGGCGGATGCCGCAGATTCTGCCGTCGACGGTAAAGTCAGTTCCTTTATTCGTCAACAACACGCGGACTGCTTCCCGGCTGAAACATTTATTGTTCGGCACTTCAGTATCCGCAACTTTCAACGGCTGATCAGTACCCGAACCGCCGCTGTCGCCATCACGCGTTACAGGCGAATCGTTCAGCTTGGTTGGATCCATAAACGTGAAGCTGATAATGCCCGGCTGGCGCAAACCTGCGTAATAATCCTTGCTGACCGAATTGTCTTTAATAAACTGCACATAACCGCTGCGCTTGTTCGGCTGACCGCCTGTCTCGGCATTGACACCCAAAAGCATGGTAAAGCTTTCTACACCTGTCGTTGTTACTTCAGGGAGACATACATCTGCACCACCTTTGTTTTCGGTTTTGGTGTCAACCTTATAGCTGCGCGTCGTAATCACGGCAGTACGCAGAATCATGGTCGGTTTAACCACTACGCGTTCGCCACCTGCGGCCAAATTGATTTTCCAGCCTTTTTTACCTGCAACCATCTTATTGTCGCTTAAGGTATAGGCATCGGTTTCAATCGTTTTCTTTTTATCTTTATCATCAGGGTCTGTGACGGTCACTTTCTTGGAAGTCAAAGTCTGTTCCAATAATTCGCCTGAGTTAGCGGGTGTTACCACAGTTTTGGCAATTTCGGTAACAGCAGGCAAATCGTCAAAAATACCGTAAACCGCCTGTTGGTCGGTATTGTCTTTATCGTCGGCGTAAATATCGCTGCCCGTACCGAAAATCACCACATATTTATTGGCCGAACGGCGCGATACGGCAGGTGCGGCGGTAATCGGCTGCGTGGCTTTACCGGTAGAGTCGGTATAGCCGGTATAAATGCGCGTCACTTTCCAATCGGCAGGTTTTTCACCGCGCAAGTCGAAGCGGTACATATTGCCGCCGTAATCGCCTGCATAAGCCACATCAATCACGCCGTCAAAGTCGGCATCGACCAGAGTCGGGCTGGACAAGCCGCCCACGCCGCCTGAAACTTCGATTTTGCGAATCAGCGAACCCGCTGCCGCACCGCCTGCTTTGCCGCTGTCGGCTTCCTGACCCAGCATATCGTAAACATACAGCGCGGTTTCGTTGGTTTTACCCGCAACCGTGCCTTTTACGCGGTAGCCGCTGGCCAAAAATCCTGCATAGCGTACCTTTTCAGTCAGGCTGACCACACCATCCGCACCGCGCTCAACCGAAATCCGGCCGATTTGCGGCGTGCCGACGGTATAGCCCAATGTATTGCCCGCACCTTTTGCGGTTTCAAACAGCGGAACGCTGTCCTCCACGGAAGCAGCATCCAAGCCTACGTCGGAATTATCAGAACGATCCACGCCGCCGATATTCAGCGCATACGCACCGCGACCGCCCTGACCCATCGCACCGAACAGGAACGAACGTTGGCCGGTTTTGCTGGTATCGGAAGACTTGGCGGTACGGCGCACAACGATGCCGCCGTTGACCATATAGCGGTGCGGTATGGCTTTGCCGTAGTTTTCATGCGCCACATCTTTCAGGTATTTACCCATTGTTGTGGGATTGCCCGCATCGTCGTCGCGCTCCATGCCCGCAGGAATATAGCTGACTTTCAAATCATACGGATTCGTGCTGCTATCTTGACTTTGGAACAAATGCACCATGCCGTCATTGGCCGCCGTGATCAAAAATTCGTTACGGCCATTGACTTGGTCGCCGATGGTATGCAGAGAGCTGTCGAGAATATCACCCAAATTCCGCTTGTCATCCGGCGTGGTTTCGCGTACACGGTAAGGCTGGCTGTATCCATTGTTTGCAGCAGTAGTTTTTAACGTGTTGTCGTCTGCGCGACGTGCCGTCCATTCCAGCAATGCGTTTTTCCATTCAAGCTGATCCCTCGGTGTACCACCGCTGATACCGAAATCGGCATTGGTTTTGTCCCTGTTACCAATAATGCTAATCAGATAATTTTTCGTACCATCGTTCAAAATCGTTTGGCCGTTGTCGAACGAAGGCTCGCTGAATGCTGCCGTATTAACCGTACCATCGGCATTAATCTGATAAAATTTCAGACGGCTGCTCCAAGTACCGCTGTCCACTTCAACTACACCCGCCGATGTCGATTGGCCGGGATTGGTTAATGCAGGCGCGGTACTGCCCGCACCTTCGATAGCGATCGGGGCGTTGGCAGCATTGATATTGGAAAAAATTTTGCCAAATGCATTAACCAGACCTTCCGCAGTAGTCGCATCAAAATAATGCTCATGATAACCTGATCCCACCTCAAGCTTGCTTGCACCTTTCTCGAGATACACGCGCCCCTCTGGAGAAATACTCTTACCAAACCCTACCGTATAGGTTTCAACTAATTGTTTTTCGTAAATACTCCTACCGCTGGCATCCTTAGGGTCGGCAGAATCGCCATTCCAACTTTTCCCTGCACGATCCGAGCCGCTGGCTTTAAAATCCTTTGTTGCCAATGTATTACTAAACCAGCCCAGTCCATTATCACGATCAAACACCGTATCCCACATATCAGAACTTGAGTTCGTGCTTTTCCAACCTAACGTTCCTGCGTGACGCGTGCCAAAATAATCGTCTACAAAAATATCTGCAGCAGGGAATACCCGCCAAGTCTCACCAGGAACGTATTCATATTCATATTTATATTCATAGTTGCGGATCCGATCGTTCCACTTCCACTCTCCCTTCCCATTCCACTGACTCTTCCACTTCCCCATAAAACCATCGTTTGCATCGCCATCAGATAACAAGACTATATAGTTCTTTTGGCAACGGTATAAGGTATTGTCACGAACGATTTTAGATACCTCATGATAACGGCGCGTCGTCGGCGTTCCATTGTAATGACACAGCCTATCAACACGGTTTAGAATATCCGTATATTTTTCCGTGTAACCAGGGTAATTAGGTGCGTCATACGAGTTGTTACTACACGTCCTATCCGTAGGATTGTACGGCTGGTTATTGTTATGCAGGGTTTGAAATCCCCAATTAATCTTATCTTGATATTTGTTAAGCACCATTTTAAGTGCTTCCTTGGTAACATCCATACGCGACCGCTCCCCCGAGCGAGGTTCACGTTCTTCATCTAAAACCCATTTCATACTCCCCGAGTCGTCAATCAACAGCATCACGTTCGGCTTGACTTTTACTCCCGTACTTGTAGTTGCTTTATCCAAATACAGCGGCACTGCGGCAAACTGCTTATTGGCCACGGCATCCGCAGCACCTAGCAACGCCAATGCAGACAATACGCAGCGGCTGATGATGCGTTGCTTGCTCGAAATCGGTTTATCGTTTGTTTTCATAATGTGTCGGCCTTATGAACGATAGTTTGAACAATATCGTTTTTGTTAGAAAATGAGTTGATTTTAGCATATTTAGATTTCCACCTATGAGTGTTCCTGTTGATTTGGTTTGACTTATGACAAAAATGAAACAGTCATGCCGTTTTCAGGCAGGCAGGTACGGTTAGCTTTGCACCAAATACGCTTCTCGCTTCAAAGACCGTCTGAAAACCCGACACCGTAGGGTGGGCACTTGTTGCCCACGTAATCTTTGAATTTACGGCAGCCGATGGTTTTTAAAGTATTTTGGTGGGCATGAATGCCCACCCTACCGCTTTTTTTGGGTGAACATTAAAACCTGCCCCGTTGATTCTTTTCATTACTTTCATGGCATTTTTCGTCGGAAATAAAACCGCCGTTTATCCGCGTTTTCCGCCATCCGCCCTTTTTTAGGCTTGAATCCGACGGTGTTTTCGCTTAAAATGCATTGCTTCTACGGCATCTTTGCCATGCCTGAAAAAGCACGTAACGCAATCTTTCTGATTGCGCGGCGTGTTTTTTTTTAACCGTATTCTTGAAGGCCGTCTGAAAACGACGCCACTTTTCAGACGGCCTCTATCAAACATTTCAATTCAGTAAGACAGGAATCCACTATGACAACTCCGGCACTTTTGGTTCTCGCAGACGGCAGCGTTTTCCGCGGCACGTCAATCGGTTATCACGGCTCGACTTCGGGCGAAGTCGTGTTCAACACTTCCATGACCGGCTATCAGGAAATCCTGACCGACCCGTCTTACTGCAAGCAGATTGTTACCCTGACTTACCCGCATATCGGCAACACGGGGGCAAACGGCGAAGACACGGAAAGCCGCGCCGTTTACGCCGCCGGCCTGATTATCCGCGACCTGCCGCTGCTGCACAGCAATTTCCGTTCCGAAGAAAGCCTGCAGGATTATTTGGTGCGCCATCAAACGGTTGCCATCGCCGACATCGATACGCGCCGTCTGACGCGGATTCTGCGCGACAAGGGTGCGCAGGCGGGTGCGATTCTGACGGGGGCGGACGCGACGGAAGAGAAGGCGCGCGAACTGATTGCGGCGTTCGGCAGCATGGTGGGCAAGGATTTGGCCAAGGAAGTGAGCGCGGCGGAGGTGTACGAATGGAACGAAGGCGAATGGAAGCTGGGCAGCGGCTTCAATAAGCCGTCTGAAATGCCGTATCACGTCGTGGCCTACGATTTCGGCGTGAAAACCAATATCCTGCGTATGCTGGCCGAACGCGGCTGCCGCCTGACGGTCGTGCCTGCGCAAACGCCTGCGGCGGATGTGTTGGCGATGAATCCGGACGGCGTATTTTTGTCCAACGGCCCGGGCGATCCGGAGCCTTGCGATTATGCGGTGAACGCGATTCGGGAGATTCTGGCGACGAAAAAACCGGTGTTCGGTATTTGTTTGGGGCACCAATTGCTGGGCTTGGCGGTGGGCGGCAAAACGCGCAAAATGCCTTTCGGACACCACGGTGCGAACCACCCCGTGCAGGATTTGGACAGCGGCAAGGTAATGATTACCAGCCAAAACCACGGTTTTGAGGTGGACGCGGATACGCTGCCTGCGAATGTGAAAGTGACCCACCGCTCATTGTTTGACGGTTCGCTGCAAGGCATCGAATTGACCGACCAAGCGGCGTTCAGCTTCCAAGGCCACCCCGAAGCCAGCCCGGGGCCGCACGATGTGGCTTATCTGTTTGATAAGTTTATCGACAGTTTGAAAGCGGCGAAGCGGTAAGGAATGTTTTCAGACGGCCTCAAGGTTGTAAAAATAGGTTGGTAAACATACAGGCCGTCTGAAAACCGAAAACACCGCAGGGCGGGCATTCATCCCCACGCAACTTGGGGCAATCCTAAAAACAAAACCTGCCGCCCTGCCCAAAACTGTTTTTCAGACGGCCTCATGTTCATCAAGAGGAAAAAAGTGGACATCAAAGCCTTGCTTGCACGCAAAGACATCGAATTCAGCCTGCGCCGCTACGGTATCGACGCGCTGAACTTTATGGCACTCGGCCTGTTCGGCTCTCTCATCATCGGCCTAATTTTAAAAACCATCGGCGGCTGGGCAAACCTGCCTTGGCTCGTCGAAATCGGCGGACAGGCGCAGGCCGCGATGGGCGCGGCCATCGGCGTGGGCGTGGCTTACGCGCTGAAAGCACCGCCGCTGGTTTTGTTGTCCGCCACCGCCGTCGGCTTGGCCGGCGCGGCACTCGGCGGACCGGTCGGCTGCTTTATCGCCGTAGCCGTCGGCGCGGAAACCGGCAAACTCATCAGCAAAACCACGCCGGTGGACATCATCGCCACACCCGCCGCAACGCTGATCGCAGGCATGGCCGCCGCCCGATTTGCCGGCCCCGTCATCGCCGCCGCCATGACCCAAACGGGCGAACTGATTATGTGGGCGGTCGAATTGCAGCCCGTGTTGATGAGCATCATCGTCGCCGTGCTGATGGGCATGATTTTGACCCTGCCGGTTTCCAGCGCAGCCGTCGCCATCGCCCTGTCGCTCAGCGGCCTGGCGGCAGGCGCGGCCACCGTCGGCTGCTGCGCGCAAATGGTCGGCTTCGCCGTGATGGGTTTCAAAGAAAACCGCTGGTCGGGCTTGCTCAGCCAAGGCTTGGGAACCAGTATGCTGCAAATGCCCAACATCGTGAAAAACCCGCTGATTTGGATACCGCCCACGCTCTCCGGCGCAATCCTCGCCCCGATTGCCACCGTCGGCTTCCAAATGGCCAATATCCCCAGCGGCGCAGGCATGGGCACCAGCGGCTTAGTCGGGCAGGTCGGCACCATCAACGCCATGGGTAATGCCCCCGCCGTTTGGCTCGCTATCGGCCTGCTGCATTTTCTGCTGCCTGCGGTACTGACGCTTATTATTGCCGCGGTTATGCGCAAAAAAGGTTGGATTAAAGACGGGGATTTGAAGCTGGATGTTTGAGGTTCAGACGGCCTTTGAAATTTCGGAAATGCCGTAGGCTGGGTTGTCAAATCCAACGGAACCGTTGAATTTAAGAAAGTGTTGGGTCATGACCCAACCTACGCTTGCTACGAATTTGGTGTGGTGTTTAGGGCTAATCTAATACAGCCCCAAAACCAAAGTATCATAGTAACAAACCCAGCTATGCTTGCTTGTTTTAAATAAGGATAGAAAATGTATCAAGTAGATATTGAAAATCGCAGCATGAACAAACTAAAAGCCCCAACATTTTCGGAATTAAATTTACGAGAACGATACGATATTCAGGAATGGATTGATGGCAATCCCGATATTTTGGGCGAAAATCTACTAATTATTGGAAAAGAAGTCATATTGAGCAGCAATATTCGCTTGGATTTATTAGCAATAGATAGAAAAGGCAGTTTAGTAATTATTGAATTAAAAAGAGACTTTTCAGGCAGTAATGTAGATTGGCAAGCAATAAAATATGCTTCATATTGTTCAGCCTTTAAAGATGAAGAAATTTTGGCTACCTATCAAGCATATCTTGATAAAAAACATATTGCCCAAAATGCCAAAGAAGAAATTGAGAACTTTATCAATGATGAAATAGAAGTATTAAATCAAGAACAACGAATTATTCTAGTATCAAGAGAATTTCATTCAGATGTTGCATCTGCTGTTTTATGGCTCAATGAAAAAGGTTTGGATATTACCTGTATCAAAATTGACCCATTTATCACAAATAACAATCAATTAATTGTTTATCCAACCAAGATTATTCCATTACCCGAAGCAGAAGAATACATTAAACGCAAAGCAATTCAGAAAAAAGAAAATGCAGTACAACAATATAGTTCAGATTTAATTTCTTTTGATGTTCCTGAGTACAACAATGATGAGCTAGAAGAAAAATTATCAAATTTTCTTTTGCAACAAGGAAATCTAACAAAGCGATTTATTGTGTTTTTAGAAATTTTACTATCTGAAAACAGGGAATTTAACCGAGAAGAAATCAAAGAGAAGTTTTTTAAAGAATATGAAATTGGTGATAGTGTTCAGCACGCTGGAAGATTATTAAGCAATGTTAGCCAAGCTATCACTAGGAAATCAAATGATTTTTTACGCCAGTTTATTAAATTTGGACGAGATAGTGATACTTCTGGCGCATACAAACATAGTTATTATATAGATGCTAAATATCGCAATTTAATTCATAAAATTATTAACGAAGACGAATAACCCACGTTTTAAATATTTATAAGGTGTAACCATGCCCAAACGTACCGACCTAAAATCCATCCTTATCATCGGCGCCGGCCCCATCGTTATCGGTCAGGCCTGCGAATTTGACTATTCCGGCGCGCAGGCGTGCAAGGCCTTGCGCGAGGAGGGCTATAAAGTCATTCTCGTCAATTCCAACCCCGCCACGATTATGACCGACCCCGATATGGCCGACGTAACCTACATCGAGCCGATTATGTGGCAGACGGTGGAGAAGATTATTGCGAAGGAACGCCCCGACGCGGTGCTGCCGACGATGGGCGGCCAGACGGCGTTGAACTGTGCGTTGGATTTGGCGCGCAACGGCGTGCTGGCGAAATACAACGTCGAGCTTATCGGCGCGACGGAAGACGCGATTGACAAGGCGGAAGACCGCGGCCGCTTTAAGGAGGCGATGGAGAAAATCGGCCTTTCCACGCCGAAATCTTTTGTGTGCCACACCATGAACGAAGCCCTGCGCGCGCAGGAAGAGGTGGGCTTTCCGACCTTAATCCGTCCGTCATTCACGATGGGCGGTTCGGGCGGCGGCATTGCCTACAATAAAGACGAGTTTCTGGCGATTTGCGAACGCGGTTTCGATGCGTCGCCCACGCATGAATTGCTGATTGAGCAGTCCGTGCTCGGCTGGAAAGAGTACGAAATGGAAGTGGTTCGCGACAAAAACGACAACTGCATCATCATCTGCTCCATCGAAAACTTCGACCCGATGGGCGTGCACACGGGCGACAGCATCACGGTTGCGCCTGCGCAAACGCTCACCGACAAGGAATACCAAATCATGCGCAACGCGAGTTTGGCGGTGTTGCGCGAAATCGGTGTGGACACGGGTGGCTCGAACGTACAGTTTGCGGTAAATCCTGCCAACGGCGAGATGATTGTGATTGAGATGAATCCGCGCGTATCGCGTTCGTCTGCGTTGGCTTCCAAGGCTACGGGCTTCCCGATTGCGAAAGTGGCGGCCAAGCTGGCGGTGGGCTTTACGCTCGACGAGTTGCGCAACGACATCACCGGCGGCCGCACGCCCGCGTCTTTCGAGCCTTCGATTGACTATGTGGTAACGAAAATCCCGCGTTTCGCGTTTGAAAAATTCCCCGCCGCCGACGACCGCCTGACCACTCAGATGAAATCGGTGGGCGAAGTGATGGCAATGGGACGCACCATTCAGGAATCCATGCAGAAAGCCCTGCGCGGACTGGAAACCGGCTTGTGCGGCTTCAATCCGAAAACCGAAGACAAGGCCGAAATCCGCCGCGAACTGGCCAACCCCGGCCCCGACCGCATTCTGTATGTGGCCGACGCGTTCCGCGCGGGCTTCTCCATCGCCGAAATCCATGAAATCTGTGCGATTGACCCGTGGTTCTTGGCGCAAATCGAAGACTTGGTGAAAGAAGAGCAAACCGTCGCTTCAGGCAGCCTGAAAGACTTGGATTTCAACACCTTACGCCGCCTGAAGCGCAAAGGTTTTTCAGACAGGCGTTTGGCGCAGTTACTAGGCCTGTCTGAAAAACAAGTGCGCGAACACCGCTACGGCCTGAAGCTGCACCCCGTGTACAAACGCGTGGACACCTGCGCCGCCGAATTCCAGTCCGACACCGCCTACCTCTACTCCACCTACGAAGAAGAGTGCGAAGCGAGGCCGTCTGAAAACAAAAAAGTGATGATTTTGGGCGGCGGTCCGAACCGTATCGGTCAAGGCATCGAGTTCGACTACTGCTGCGTGCACGCCGCGCTGGCGCTGCGCGAAAGCGGTTTCGAAACCATCATGGTCAACTGCAACCCCGAAACCGTGTCCACCGACTTCGACACCAGCGACCGCCTCTACTTCGAGCCGCTCACGCTGGAAGACGTGCTGGAAATCGTGAAAAAAGAAAACCCGTGGGGTGTCATCGTGCATTACGGCGGCCAAACCCCGCTGAAACTCGCTAACGCGCTGGTTGAAAACGGCGTGAACATCATCGGCACGTCCGCCGACAGCATCGACGCTGCCGAAGACCGCGAGCGTTTCCAAAAAGTGCTGAACGACCTCGGCTTGCGCCAACCGCCGAACCGCACCGCGCGCAACGAAGAAGAAGCCCTTGTTTTGGCGGAAGAAATCGGCTATCCGCTGGTGGTGCGCCCGTCTTATGTACTCGGCGGCCGCGCCATGCAGGTGGTGCATTCGCAAGAGCAGCTCAAAACCTATATGCGCGAAGCCGTGCAGGTGTCCGAAGACAGCCCCGTGCTGCTCGATTTCTTCCTGAACAACGCGATTGAAGTGGACGTGGACTGCGTTTCAGACGGCACCGACGTCGTTATCGGCGGCATCATGCAGCACGTCGAACAGGCCGGCATCCACTCGGGCGACTCCGGCTGCTCGCTGCCGCCGTATTCGTTAAGCGTTGAAATACAAGACGAAATCCGCCGCCAAACCAAAGCGATGGCCTATGCGCTGAACGTGGTCGGCCTGATGAACGTACAGTTCGCCGTGCAGGACGGCGTGGTGTTCGTGCTGGAAGTGAACCCGCGCGCTTCGCGTACCGTACCCTTCGTCTCCAAAGCCACCAGCGTGCCGCTCGCCAAAGTCGGCGCACGCGCGATGGCCGGCATTTCGCTGAAAGAACAAGGCGTTGAAAAAGAAGTCATCCCCGACTTCTACGCCGTCAAAGAAGCCGTGTTCCCCTTCATCAAATTCCCCGGCGTGGACACGATTTTAGGCCCCGAAATGCGATCGACAGGCGAAGTGATGGGCGTGGGCGCGAGCTTCGGCGAAGCCTACTACAAAGCGCAACTGGGCGCGGGCGAACGTCTGCCTGCTACCGGCAAAGTCTTCTTGGCCGTACGCGACGAAGACAAGCCGCTGCTGCTCAAAACCGCGAAAAACTTCCTCGCCTTGGGCTACGAAATCGTCGCCACACGCGGCACCGCGGCCTACCTGAAAGAGCAGGGCATCGAAGTCGAAGTGATGAACAAAGTGCTCGAAGGCCGTCCGCACATCGTTGACGCGATTAAAAACGGCGAAATCGCACTGGTGGTGAACACCGTGGCCAGCGACCCGCAATCGGTTGCTGACAGCCACAGCATCCGCCGCACCTCGCTGACCCAGCGCGTGCCGCAATACACCACCATCGCCGGCGGCGAAGCCATGAGCGAAGGCGCGAAAAGCCGCGACCATCTGGGCGTGTACAGCGTGCAGGAACTGCATGGCCGTCTGAAAAAATAAGGCAGTTGTGTGAATAGAAAGGCCGTCTGAAAACAAGGTATCCTGTTTTCAGACGGCCTTTTACGCTGCAACTCTTTCTTGCAAAACCGCCGAAATACGCCTATAATCCGCTTTTCATCACAGGCACGTAGCTCAGTTGGTTAGAGCACCACCTTGACATGGTGGGGGTCGTTGGTTCGAATCCGATCGTGCCTACCAAATCCAAACAGCGGTTTCTGAAGTTTCAGAAACCGCTGTTTATTTATCCAATCAAAAGGCCGTCTGAATTTTTCAGACGGCCTGAAATTTCGGGCAAATTCAGATACCGTGAAATTTCGGATTCCCTGTTCAAACAAATGAACCCAATCCGCTCCCGACGGAATACAGACACAGCTTCTAAATTTACACCTTGCCGACGCTTACACAAAACACAAGGCCGTCTGAAAACGAAACCGCAATGTTTTCAGACGGCCTTTTATTAAAACCGACGCTTAAGCCAACGGAGCGAGCAGTTTTTCAAAGGCTTCTTCAAACTGTTTCAAGCCGTCTTCCTGCAAACGCGTTGCCAGTGCTTCCAAATCCACGCCGAGTTTTTCCACTTCGGTCAGTACCGCCAATGCTTGGTCGGTGTTTTCGGTCAGGGTGGCTTTGGCCGTACCGTGGTCGATAAAGGCTTTCAAAGTGGCATCCGGCACGGTGTTGACGGTGTTCGCGCCGATTAAGCTGTCGACGTACAGCGTGTCGGGATAAGCGGGATTTTTCACGCCGGTGGATGCCCACAATAATTGCACGCAGTTGGCTCCTTGGGCTTCGAGTCCGGCAAATTCGGCGTTACCGAAAAACTGTTCCCAATCCTGATAGGCGGCCTTGGCCAATGCGACGGCGGTTTTGCCTTGCAGGTGTTCGGGCAGGGTCGTGTCCAATGCGGCATCGACGCGCGAGATGAAAAAGCTGGCGACGACTTGGATTTTGTCGACGGGCAAACCTGCGGCGGCACGTTTGGCGATACCGCGCTGGTAGGCAGCATAGGCTTTCAGGGTTTGCGCGCGAGAAAACAGCAAGGTCAGGTTAATCGACAGGCCGTCTGAAACCAATTGCTCCAAGGCTTCCAAGCCTGCGTCGGTGGCCGGCACTTTAATCATCGCGTTTTTGCGGCCGATGGCGGCGTGCAGGCGTTTCGCTTCGGCGACGGTGCCGGCGGCATCTTTGGCCAATTCCGGTGACACTTCCAAACTGACGAAACCGGTTTTGCTGCCGGTGGATTCGTATTCTGCCGACAATACATCGCAGGCAACCTGAACGTCGGCAACGGCCATCGTTTCATAGCGTTGCTTCGGACTCAAATCCTGCTTTTTCAACTCGGCCACTTCATCGGCGTAAAGCGCATCACCTGCGAAGGCTTTTTGGAAAATCGCGGGGTTGGAGGTGACGCCGCACACGCCCTGCTTGGCCATCTCGGCCAATTCGCCGCTTTGCACCAGCGAGCGCGATAAATTGTCGAGCCAGATTTGTTGGCCTAATGCTTTAACGTCCGATAAAATAGTCATCTTTGAATCCTTGTTGCGTAAATTTGTTGAGTAAACGGGTGGGTTTATACTACCCTGATTTGCGCGGCTTGAACAGTCGCCGGCGGGCGGACTTCTCTGCCGCGACACCCCTGATTAACGGACAAAACCATGACCCATACCGAATCCTATCTGCCTTGGGCGCGCGAAGTGCTGCATACCGAAGCCCAAGGTTTGCACGAAATCGCCGACGAACTGGACGAAAATTTTGTCCGCGCCGCCGAAACCCTGCTCCACTGCACCGGCCGCGTGGTCATTATGGGCATGGGCAAATCCGGCCACATTTCGCGCAAAATGGCGGCGACGATGGCTTCCACGGGCACCCCGGCCTTCTTCGTCCACCCTGCCGAGGCCGCACACGGCGATTTGGGCATGATTGTCGACGGCGACGTGGTGGTGGCGGTGTCGAATTCGGGCGAAAGCGATGAAATCTCGGCAATTATTCCGGCTTTGAAACGCAAAAACATCACGCTTATCTGCATTACCGCGCGCCCCGAATCGACAATGGCGCGACATGCCGACATCCACATTACCGCTTCGGTTTCCCAAGAAGCCTGTCCGCTCGGCCTGGCACCGACCACCAGCACCACCGCCGTCATGGCTTTGGGCGACGCGCTGGCGATTGTTTTGTTGAAAGCACGCGCGTTCACGCCCGACGATTTCGCTTTGAGCCACCCGGCCGGCAGTTTGGGAAAACGCCTGCTGCTGCGCGTGCAGGACATCATGCACAGCGGCGGCGAGCTGCCTGCGGTGGTGTGCGGCACGCTGCTCAAAGACGCGATTGTGCGCATGAGCGAAAAAGGTCTGGGGATGCTGGCCGTAACCGATGAACAAGGCCGTCTGAAAGGCGTGTTCACCGACGGCGATTTACGCCGCCTGTTCCAACGGCGCGACGATTTCAAAGGCCTGACGGTTGACGACATCATGCACGCCGAACCGAAAACCATCGCCGCCGACAAGCTCGCCACCGAAGCCCTGAAGCACATGCAGGAAAACCATGTCAACGGCCTGCTCGTCACCGATTCAGACGGCCTGCTGACCGGCGCGCTCAATATGCACGATTTGCTGATGGCGCGGATTGTGTAGGCCGGGGCTTTTGCCAACCGCGTTGAGAGCGGTTCCGAAACAGCGCAAAGAAATGCACCGCAGGCTGCAAAACTTTACCAACCGTTTATTCCGCCCCAAAAGTTTCAGACGGCCTTTATGCTAAAATAGGCCGTCTGAAAAAAGGAAAACCATGCGAACCCTTACCCCCGATGTGCGGCAGCGCGCCGAAAAAATCAAACTGCTGATTTTAGACGTTGACGGCGTACTGACCGACGGCCGTATTTTTATCCGCGACAACGGCGAAGAAATCAAAGCCTTCCACACGCTCGACGGCCACGGCATCAAAATGCTGGCCGCGACAGGCGTTCAGACGGCCGTTATTACCGGCCGCGACGCACCTTCGGTGGGCATACGCGTGAAGCAGTTGGGCATTGCCTACTATTTCAAAGGCATCCACGACAAACGCGCCGCCTACGCCGAATTGCGCGCACAGGCCGGTGTGGAAGAGCACGAATGCGCCTTTGTCGGCGACGACGTTGTGGATTTACCCGTAATGGTGCGTTGCGGCTTGCCGGTGGCCGTGCCCGAGGCGCATGAATTTACGCTCGAACACGCGGCTTATGTGACGCAGAAAAGCGGCGGCAAAGGCGCGGTGCGCGAAGTGTGCGATTTGATTATGCAGGCGCAGGGAACCTTGCAGCCTGCTTTGGACGAGTACATCAAATGAAGACAAGATGGCAACACGGCCTCGCCTTTCCGCTGATTCTGGCCGTCGCGCTCGGCGGCCTGTCGGCCTGGCTCGGCCGCATCAGCGAAATTCAGACCGAAGAAGTCAGGCTCAACCCCGACGAACCGCAATATCGGATGAACGGGCTGGAAGGCAAGCGTTTCGATGAAAAAGGCCGTCTGAAAGAACATTTCACCGCGACCGAAGCCTTCCAACTGCCGAACAGCAAAGACGTGCATTTCCGCCTGCCCAAACTTGAAGTGCGTCAGGACGGCCGCCTGACCTATCAGGTAGAAGGCAAAGAAGGCCTGTACAATACCGACACGCGCGAAGCCGTGTTCCAAAAAGAAGTCCTGCTGACCAAACCTGCCGATGCCGCGCACCCCGCGGGCACGGTCAAAACCGAATTCATCCATGTCGATACCCAAGCGCAGTTTGCCCGAACCGAACACCCCGTCGAATTTTCATACGGCCAGTCCCACGGTTCGGCCGTCGGCATGACTTACGACCATACCAAAGGTCTGCTCAATTTCCCGTCAAAAGTGAAAGCCACGATTTATGATGCCAAAAATCTTTAAAGCCGCCGCCCTGTCCGCCTTGATGATCAGCGCGCCCGCTTTCGCGCTGCAAAGCGACAGCAGCCAGCCCATTCAGATCGAAGCCGACCAAGGCTCGCTCGACCAGGCCAACCAAACCACCACGTTCAGCGGCAACGTCATCATCAAACAGGGCACGCTCAACATCAACGCCGCCAATGTCACCGTATCGCGCAACGACAAAGGCGAGCAGCAGATGAAAGCCAACGGTTCGCCCGTGCGCTTCAGCCAGCAGCTCGACGGCAACAAAGGCACGGTCAACGGCCAAGGCAACCAAGTCGAATACGCTTCGGCCACCGGCTTGGTGAAGCTCACCGGCAACGCCAAAGTCCAGCGCGGCGGCGATGTGGCGCAGGGTGCGGTGATTACCTACAATATGCGCACCGAAGTCTATACCATCCACGGCGGTTCGAAACAGGCCGGGGTGAAATCGCCGGCCAAATCCGGCCGCGTGAGCGTGGTCATCCAACCGACTTCGACCAAAAAATAACCTGAGGCCGTCTGAAAACCTTGCGCACCGAATCCGAACCGGATTCTGCACCAACGGATTTTCAGACGGCCTGTCCGACCTTTATTCCATATAAAGAACAGATTATGACTGCACCAGCCAGCCGCCTTGTCGCCCAAGGCCTGCAAAAAAGTTTCAAAAAACGCCAAGTCGTGAAAGACTTCTCGCTCGACATCGAAAGCGGCGAAGTCGTCGGCCTGCTCGGCCCCAACGGCGCGGGCAAAACCACCAGCTTCTACATGATTGTCGGTCTGATTGCCGCAGACGGCGGCAGCGTCACGCTCGACGGGCAGGAACTGCGCCATCTGCCGATTCACGAACGCGCCCGCCTGGGTGTGGGCTACCTGCCGCAAGAAGCGTCGATTTTCCGCAAAATGACGGTCGAGCAGAACATCCGTGCCATTTTGGAAATCAGCCGGAAAGACAAAAGCGGTATTGATGCCGAAATCGACAAGCTGCTGGCCGACTTAAACATCGAACGCCTGCGCCACAATCCCGCGCCGTCGCTCTCGGGTGGCGAACGCCGCCGCGTGGAAATCGCCCGCGTGCTGGCGATGAAGCCGCGTTTCATCCTGCTGGACGAACCCTTTGCCGGCGTTGACCCCTTGGCGGTTATCGACATCCAGAAAATCATCGAATTTCTCAAATCGCGCGGCATCGGCGTGCTGATTACCGACCACAACGTGCGCGAAACCCTGAGCATCTGCGACCGCGCCTACATCATTTCAGACGGCACGGTTTTGGCCTCGGGCAAACCCGGCGACTTGGTCAACGACGAAAAAGTCCGCGCCGTCTATTTGGGCGAAAATTTCAAATACTGATGTCGCATTTCACCAATAAACCGCCGCTTTAATCCGGCAAATGTCAAAAAAGGCCGTCTGAAAAATAGTAACCACGCTCATTTTGTGGTAACTTATTTCAGACGGCCTTTCGCATACCCTACCTTCAAGCCGCATAACAATAAATCACAAACGAAAACGTAACCTACTTGCTATGAATCCCAATTACGGTTTAAAACTCAAGCAAACCCAACAGCTCAACCAAAAGCTGCAGCAATCTTTGCGCGTGTTGCAGATGTCCAATCAGGAAATCGAACGCGAAGTCGAAGACTGGCTGCAGGACAATCCCCTGCTGGAGCGCAAAGAAGCGGAAGAATTCGCCGATTTCGATCTCAACAGCCACATCTCCGCCGCTCCGTCGCGCAGCCACCAAATCGGCGGCGACGAAGCCGAAGACGCATGGCTCAATGTCGCCGAAGAACAAGATTTCAATGCTTATCTGCACGCGCAAGTGTGCGAACACCCGCTCTCCCCTGCCGAAGCCGCCCGCGTCCACATCCTGATTGATTTTCTCGACGAACAAGGCTATTTCACCGACAGCCTGGCAGACGTCATCGACCATACCCCGTTGGACTGGATGCTCGACGAAGACGACCTGCAAAACGCACTCGACACGCTGCAAACGTTCGACCCGCCGGGCGTAGCCGCCTCCGGCATCACCGAATCGCTCATGCTGCAACTGATGCGACTGCCCTCCTCCCCTGCGCGCCAGCTGGCCGGCCACCTGATTCAAAGCTCATTCGAAGAATTGGGCAAAAACCGCCAGCAAAACATTCTGCGTTTTCAAAAAATGTATCCCGAATCCACGCCGGAAACCATTCAGACGGCCTTGGACCTGATTGCCTCGCTCAACCCCTATCCGGCTTACGGCTTTGCCTCCGCCGAACCTACCGCCTACATCCAGCCCGACGTTTGGGTCAAGGAAACCGCCGAAGGCTGGACAGTCGCCGGCAACGAAGCCGCCTGGCCGAAAATCCAAATCAATCAAGAATATGCCGAGCTGTTTCAAGAAGTGGAAGACGCTTCGCCCGAGTGGAAGGAAAAGCTGCACGAAGCGCGGCAGAAAATCGACAGTCTGGAATTGCGCAAAAACACGGTCATCCGCCTGGCGGAATACATCGTCGAGCGGCAGGAAGACTTTTTCATCTTCGGCGAAATCGGCCTGACGCCCATGCTGCTCAAAGATGCCGCCGCCGAATTGGAACTGGCCGAATCCACCGTTTCACGGGCGGCCAACCAAAAATATTTAGCTTGCCCGCGCGGTTTATTTGCGTTACGCTATTTCTTCACACAGGCAGTCAGTACCGACAGCGACAACGAAGGCGTCAGCCAGGGCGCGGTCAAAGCCCTCATCAAGCAGCTGGTTAACGCCGAAAACACCCGCAAGCCGCATTCCGACGAAGCCCTGGTGCAGCTCTTAAAACAGCAGGGCATCGAAATTGCCCGCCGCACCGTCGCCAAATACAGGGAGTCGATTGACATACCGCCCGCACACAAGCGCAAGATTATCGGCTGAACGCAAGATTTTCATGTCTGTCGCGTTGACGGACTTACCCACCGAAGGAGTCGTATTATGAACCTGAAAATTACCGGTCTGAATTTTGATGTTACCGAAGCGATTAAAAACCATGTGTCTGAAAAATTGGAACGCATCAACCGCCATGCCGCCAACGTGATTTCCGTGGCCATTACCCTCTCGGTCGAAAAAGTGAATCAGAAAGCCGAAGCCGATTTGCACCTGGCCGGCAAAGACCTGCACGTCGAAGCCGTCGAACAGGATATGTATGCCGCCATCGACGTATTGATGGACAAACTAGACCGCGCCGTGTTGAAACACAAAGAAAAAAGCAACGATGCCCGCGCGCCGCGTCCGGCCGACATCATTGAAGAATAATTTGTAAAACACACAAAGGCCGTCTGAATATTTTCAGACGGCCTTTGTTTATCCGATTCTTAACTTTTTCTTGCAATCAAATCATCAGACATAAATACAGGTTAAGGCCGTCTGACAGCCCGGCTCAGTTACAGCGGAAACCGCCGTGCTCTGTTAAAATACCGCGGAGAACATCAAAAGCGCACTAACTCCCCCTTAAACACCCAGATGATAAGCGCATTATTTTTTATTCACAACGAGAACACTCATGAATATCCAAGAAATTCAGACGGCACTCGACACCGTCACCATTCCGCACACCACACGCACGCTCGGCGGTGAAAAAGCAGTAAAAACCGTCGAAACACTTTCAGACGGCCTGCACATCACGCTGCAATTCGGCTATCCCGTTTTACACATCGGCAACGAATTGGCCGAACGCATTCAGACGGCCATTATCGGATTCACGGGCGACACCGGCATCCATCTGCATATCGATACCGTCGTCGGCACGCATAAAGTACAGCCGGGCGTTGCCACCATCAAAGGCGTGAAAAACATCATCGCGGTAGGTTCGGGCAAAGGCGGCGTGGGCAAATCGACCACCACCGCCAATTTGGCCACCGCCATGGCGCGCATGGGCGCGCGCGTGGGCGTGTTGGATGCCGACTTATACGGCCCGAGCCAGCCGACCATGCTGGGTGTTGTGGAACATAAACCCGAACAGAACAATCAGAAACTGGTACCGGTAACGACCGAAAACGGCATTCAGGTCATGTCTATCGGTTTCCTGATGGATACCGACCAAGCCGTGATTTGGCGCGGCCCGCTGTTGAGCCAGGCCTTGCAGCAATTATTGTTCCAAAGCGAATGGGACGATGTGGACTATCTCTTTATCGACCTGCCGCCGGGCACGGGTGACATCCAGCTGACCCTGTCGCAAAAAATCCCCGTTACCGGCGCGGTGGTCGTTACCACGCCGCAAGACATCGCCCTGATCGACGCGCGCAAAGCGGTGGACATGTTCCAAAAAGTGAATATTCCGATTTTCGGCGTGTTGGAAAACATGTCGGTGCATATCTGCTCCCACTGCGGCCACAGCGAAGCCATTTTCGGCAGCGAAGGCGGCAAAGAACTGGCAGGCCGTCTGAATGTGCCGCTGCTCGGCCAACTGCCCCTGAGCCTGCCGGTGCGCGAAGCGATGGACAACGGCCAGGCCGCGCAGCTTTTGGAAAACCACGGCGAAGTGGAAAAAATCTACACCGAAGCCGCCTTCAGGCTGGCACTTTCGATTGCTGACAGAGGGAAAGACTTCAGCAGCCGCTTCCCGAAAATCGTCGTCGAATAAAGCGCAAAGCTTTTTCCCGACAAATGAAAAAAGCCTGATGACAAACATCAGGCTTTTTTCATTAAAATCAAACCATAAACTGAAACATCTCTGTCGGCCGCGCCAAACAGAACGGTTTATACCAGACTCCTGTTTCTACCACCCGGTTACTGCCCATCCTGCAAAAAGCGTTTGAGCTTTTTCAATTCTGCCCAAGCCTGCGCTTTCAAATGCGTTTGGCGCAACAGCCGCGCGGGATGTGGAATAATGTAACAAGGCATCCCGCCGCACAGCGTCTGCATGAGCACGCGCAAGCCTTCCTGTTCGAAAATTTGCCCCAAAAACAGCACCGCCTTGGCTCGGGATTGCGCCAATTCATCGGCCAACGAGCTTGAGGCGGCTTCGATTTGCGCCTGAGACGGATTGGCGTTGCTGATGCGGGCGGATTTGACCCAGCAGGTTTTATGCGCCTGCTGCGGCTGCAAGCCGACCGCCGCCAGCATATTGTCGAGCAACACGCCCACGCTGCCGCTGAACAGTTGGTTCGCCGCGCTGTCTTCAGTTGACGGGCAAATGCTGACAACCATGATTTCAGACGGCCTCACCTCAATCTGCAAGGGCGGCAGGCCGTCTGAAACTGGGGCTTGGCTTTCTTGAACCGCAGGACTTTCGGCAGAATGGTCTGCATTGGCACGCAGTTGCACAGGTTCGGCGGCAGGCGGCAACGGCGGCGCATTTTTCTTTTCGTTCACCAAAGCCGCCGCAGCCAAACGCGCATGATGGGCGGCGGGCGAGAGCGATCGCACGGCTTCCGCAATCGGCTGCGCGGCGGTTTGCGGTCGGGCAGACGGCGCAGGACGCACCCCGCCGCCCGCTTTTTCAGACGGCCTGACGCTTGCCTGACGGTTGAGCCACATCGGCCCCAAACCCAGTGCTTCGTGCAAATGTAAATAGCGGCTGCTTAACATAAAAACCGTTTCAAAAAACGCCGTCTTTTCAGACGGCCTTATCCATCAAAACCGCATCCTCGCGGCCGCCGTCCGGCAGGGAATAATAGCCTTTGCGGCGGCCTGATTCGGCGAAACCGTATTTGCGGTAGAGTGCCTGCGCCGCTTGGTTGCCGGCGCGCACTTCCAAAAACAGACGCGTAATCCCCTGCGGTGAGGCCGTCTGAAACCATTGCGCCAGCAAAGCAGCGGCGATGCCTTGGCGGCGGCAATCGGGCGCGGTGGCAATCAGGTGCAGTTCGGATTCGTCGCACACGCTCTGCCACACGATAAAACCGCCGATGCCGCCGTCGGTTTCGTACACCAAAACCGTTTCCGAACGGCTTTCGACGGCGGCCTGAAACTGCTTGGCCGACCACGGCGACGGGTTGCCTGCCCCATCGATTTGCACCAAAGCGGCGCAATCTGCCGATGTCGCCGGGCGGATCATACGCCGCCTTTCCGCTCGGCCTGCTCTTTGGCGGTCAGGGCGATTTTATTGCGCACATACAGCAATTCCGCCTGCGCCGCGTCAGTAGCCGGATAGCGGCCGGTCGCGGCCAAATCCAGATAACCGGCTGCGGTCGGCATATCGGCTTCGCCGTCAAACGGCGGTTTGTCGGCCAACGCAAAGGCATTGCCGATGCCGTCTGAACATACCGAGCCTTGCGGCGCGGTGATTTCCGCCGCTTTGCCGACTTGGTAACCGCTCAAGCGGCGGTGGCCGGCGGTATCGAACCATGCGTAAAACACTTCGCCCATGCGCGCATCGGTGGCGGCCAATACGCAAGGCCTGTCGGGACGTTGGTAGGCCACGGCATCCAAGCACGGCACGCCGATTAAGGGCGTGGCAAACGGTGCGGCCAAACCCTGCGCCACGCCCGTGCCGATGCGCAAGCCGGTAAACGCGCCCGGGCCTTGCGCATACACGATGCCCCCCAAATCCGCCGCCGTGATGCCCGCCCCGGCAAACAGCGCACCGATTTGCGGCAGAATCAGCCCGGATTGCCCGGTGCCGACCGGCTCGTGAAAAACATGGGTTTGCCCGCCAGAACGCAGGGCGAGCGAGAGATAAGACGTGCTGGTGTCGATGGCCAGCACAGGGCGGTTAAAATCAGCTTGCATGGCGTGTGCTTTATGGTTTTTCAGACGGCATTATAGCATTGCTTGGCTTATAATATGGCTTTGGCCGCATTGAGGCCGTCTGAAAAACAGATGATTTCAGACGGCCTGAAACCCCATCAGAACCCCGTCGCCGCCGCATTGCCCGGCCACACTTCCGCACACCCTGCCCTGCGGCCGCACCGCTGTTCGGAGTTGGCAACGGCCTTTGCCCGGAAGCGGATTCTGCTTAACAATTTGATGAACGGTTTGCCATGTATGTAGGACGTTTCGCCCCCAGCCCGACAGGTTTGCTGCACATCGGCTCGCTGCTGACCGCGCTGGCTTCGTATGCCGATGCCCGTGCGCACGGCGGCAGGTGGCTGGTGCGCATGGAAGATTTGGATCCGCCGCGCGAGATGGCCGGAGCCGCCGACCATATTTTGCGCACATTGGAAGCATTCGGCTTCGAGTGGGACGGCGAAGTCGCCTATCAGAGCCGCCGCCATCATCTATATGAAGATGCCTTAGGCCGTCTGAAAGACAAGGGCTTGGTCTATCCGTGTTATTGCAGCCGTAAAGACTGGCAGGCAGCGGCGGGCATGGGCGCGGACGGGTTTGTGTACAACGGCCGCTGCCGTGTGCCTGAACACAGGCCGTCTGAAAACGGCAAACCGCCGGCATGGCGCATCCGCGTACCTGATGAAACGGTTGGATTTGACGATGCCGTTGTCGGGCATTACGCACAAAATCTGGCGCGGGACATCGGCGACTTCGTCTTGCTGCGGGCAGACGGCTTTTGGGCGTATCAATTGGCGGTGGTGGCGGACGATGCCGAACAGGGCATCACGCATGTCGTGCGCGGGCAGGATTTGCTGGTTTCCGCGCCACGGCAGATTTTTCTGCAAAACGCCCTCGGCTTTCGCCCCGTCCGATATGCCCATCTGCCGCTTTTGGTGAACAAATCCGGACAAAAATGGTCTAAACAGACGCTCGCGCCCGCCTTGGACAAGGCGCAGGCCGAACCGCTGCTGCGGCAGGTCTCGGCCTATTTAAACCTACCCCCTGCCCCGCAAGTCGACCGGCCGCGTGATTTGCTTGATTGGGCAGTGACTCATTGGAACATCAAGCGCGTGCCGAAAAATGCGGTTTGTACCGAATAGTTGGCAGGATGCGACAATCCGGCAGGATGGTTACTTCATTTTTATTAAAGTTTGTAATTAAATTTTACGGTATATGTTTTTTGTAATAAATTCATTTAATATATGCATACTTATGAAAACCATCCCGAGACAGGCTGTTTGCAGCAGCCAAAATCGGACTCAGGCTCTTTCTTGCCGAACACGGTTTCAGACGGCCTCGAAAAACCTTCTGAATGATGATTAACCATTAAAAATAAATGAATGCCGGAATATGCCAAGTGCCATTATTGTAGAAGATGAAGTATTAGCCGCCGAGCGTTTGCGGGTTTTGCTGGAAGAATCCAACGTCGTCCTGCTGAATACCTTCCATCACGCCCAGCCTGCATTGGATTGGTTGAGCGTTCACGAAGCGGACATTGTATTTGCCGACATCGGTTTGCCGGAAATTACCGGCTTGGAGCTGGCCGAACGCATCAAGCGCGTTGCCAAACGCCAGCCCGAAATCATTTTCACCACAGCCTACGAGGAACATGCCTTACGCGCATTCGAGCTGGCCGCCATCGATTACCTGCTCAAGCCCATCAAAATGTCGCGCCTGCAGACCGCACTTGACCGCGTGAGTGAAAAACATCAGGAAAAAGCCGACGACTTTACCCACTTCCAAGTCTTCACCCGCGACCGCATGGTCGAAATCCCTTGGCAGCAGGCGCGTTACCTGCTGGCCGAAAACAAAACCGTATTCCTGTTTACCGGCGACAGCCAAAGCTACGAACTGCCGAAAACCCTGCTATATTGGGAAGAACTGCTGGGAGAGAAAGTCATCCGTATTCACCGCAATGCCTTGGTATTCCGCCATACTTTGGACTGCCTGATCCGCTTGGATGACGAGGAAGACGAAAACAACGCCACCTGGGGTGCCAAAGTGCTGGACGTGGAAAAGCCGCTTGCCGTCAGCCGCCGCCAACTGGCCGCCATCCGCAAAATCCTGAAAAACGGCGTGTAATATTTCGCATCAAGCCCTGCTGGAAAAGCAGGGCTTTTGTTTTTCAGACGGCCAAGAGGCCTTTATAAAACCCAGCTTAAACCCCCAAAGTCTGTGTCCGCCATTTCCGCCTGTTCAGGGTAAGCGGAGAAAATCGGATACCCGGCCGCGACAGGTAAAATAACCTGACCGCACTTGAGCCGTTTTTGAAAAACAGTGCCGCAAGGTTTAAGATGGCTGCCGCATTCTTCGGAAATCATCACAGGCCGTGTTCAGCCTGAATCGGTTTTCAAGAAACATGAAGGCCGTCTGAAAATATCATCAACAATCGGAATAAAGGATAAATCATGGCTTTGGAAGTCTATTTGGTACGCCACGGCAAAACCGTATTCAACAAAGTAGGCCGTCTGCAGGGATGGAGCGATTCGCCCTTGCTGCCGGAAGGACAAGAAGCCGCCCGTGCATTGGGGCGCGCCCTGAAAGGCAAAGTCGAGTTTGACGCTGCGTTTTGCAGCATCAGCCCGCGTGCGGCGGATACGGCCAAGTTGATTTTAGAGGCAAAAGGTCAATCCGACTTGGCCTTACAGGTCATTGAAGAAGTGCGGGAATACTGTTTCGGCGGTTTTGAAGGGGATTTGGTACAAAACGTACACGGCATGATTGCAAGGCAATGCGGTTACGAGTCGGTAAAGGCATGGCTGGAAGCTTACCGAACCGCAGATTACCACATGCTGGCCGAAAGCGTCAGCGTACTCGATCCCTTGGGACTGGCTGAAAACGAAGCCCGATTTATGGGCCGTCTGAAAAAAGGTTTGGAAAAAATAGCGGGATATGCACCGGAGAACGGCAAAGTATTATTGGTTTCCCACGGCATGGCCATCACAGGGATACTGAAATTAATCGATAAAAAATCGACTTTATATAAAAGTGTCGAAAATGCAACAGTATCTCTGTTACAGTTTAATAATGACAAATGGGAAATTGAGTATATCGGGAAAAATTTTGCAGCGCACCATGAAAATAATACCTTAATGGAATAATACTTAAAGAAATTTAACCCAATACAAAGACAGATTTTCTTTTGGTATTAAATTTTCTAAAAAACAAACATAATAGCGGAATATATCAAATTATATTCCGCGATGTATTATCTTCATTACGTGATGATGCCTTATGTAATTTTAAATATTAAAAATTGTTCAATTAATCATTAATTATTATTAATGAAAACTAAAAATCAATTTAAAAATAAAATAAATCACCATCAACAAGGATATCTATAATAATTAACGAATAATCATTAAGTTGCAAAGGAAACTAAACCGAACCGACTTAATTTTTATAGTTAATATATCTTCATCTACCGTTGATATTGCATCGTATAGAACATTGTCATTATTTATTTTAAATAATGCCTGTTTTATTGTCAATGTCATATTGCGTTTTCTAATCGGTTGAAGGTTATATTTATCGATATCGTGTTTTTATCAGGGAGATAATTATGAAACACACCGCAAAAACCAAGCAATTAGTATCGGTTTTGCTCGCAGGGGGATTGTTGTCTGCTCACGCTATGGCAGCCAATTTGGCAGATGATTATGTAAAAATCCAGCCTCGCACCACCACTGATACTCAGGCAGCTGTAGACGGTGATTATGCCGTTGCAGTCGGCATTAACAGCAATGCCAAAGGTCTGAGTGCTTTATCCTTTGGTTCCCATGCAAAAACAGAAGGCGGTTCTGCGATTTCTATCGGCAGCCTGGCTACATCTAACGGTACAAGAGCGACTTCTATCGGCGGACAATCCAATGCCACCGGATACAACGCGACTGCCGTCGGTGCGACAACCGGGGCAACTGCCGGCGGTGCGACTGCTGTGGGCAGCGGTGCAAAAGCAACAGCAGGTTCAGCCATTGCGTTGGGTGCTAACGCCCAAGCTTCAGCTACCAGTGCTACCGCTTTGGGTATGAATGCCAACGCCAGCTCAGGTAATGCAACAGCTTTAGGTCGCGGTGCCAATGCCAGCGGCGGTGCAGCAGTTGCCTTAGGCTCAGGTGCGGCAGCCAGCGGTGGCGTATCGGTTGCAACCGGTGCAAATGCCAAAGCTTCCGGCTTAGGCAGCGTGGCTTCAGGTATGCAGTCTAATGCGTCAGCAGGTGCTTCTGTAGCATTGGGTCGCGGTGCTTCTGCAACAGAAGATTTCTCTGTGGCATTGGGTGCACTTTCCACCACCCAGGCAGCAGTCGGTACCAATGAAGCGACTGTCAACGGCGTGACTTACAGCGGTTTTGCCGGTAATGCGCCGGTTGCGACCGTCAGCGTAGGCAGCGCAGGCCAAGAACGTACCGTTACCAATGTTGCGGCAGGCCGTGTAACCGCCTCTTCTACCGATGCAATCAACGGTTCGCAACTGTATCTGCTGACCAACGACCTGAGCAAACGTCTGAATACGGAAATCAAGGCAGGCGACAACGTTGTGGTCAACCCCTCTACCGATGATGATGACAATCCGGTATACACCATTTCGGCCAACAGCTCTACTTCGCGCTCCGGTTCCGAATATGTAACGGTAACACCGACCACCGCCACAGGTGCCAACGGTGCGACCGACACAACTTACACAATCGATTTGTCTGACCGCGCCAAAGATGCTTTGAATACCCACATCAACATCGATGACCGACTTGACAACATCGACAACCGCATCAGCGGCTTCAATGACCGCATGAACGACATGGAAAAAGATTTGCGTGCCGGTATCGCAGGTGCCACCGCAATCGCTTTCCTGCAACGTCCTAACGAAGCGGGTAAGAGCATCGTTTCTGCGGCCGTGGGCGGTTTCCGCGACCAACAGGCTTTGGCCATCGGTTATGCGCGCAATTCTGATAACAACAAATGGTCTATCAAAGCCGGCTTGGGTGTGAACACTCAAAAAGACATCAACTGGGGCGGCAGCGTAGGCTATCAATGGTAAAACCTGAGGCCGTTGTTTCAGACGGCCTGTTAAAGCATACATAAAGGAAAAATCATGAAATTATCAGCAATCGCATTACCCGTCATCGCGGCTTTGGCACTGTCTGCCTGCAACTTGAGCAAAGTAACCAAAGAAGGCACAACCGAAAACCCGGTATGGCCTGATCCGGCTAAAACCACTTTCCGCCACAACGGTACCCAACACGGTTCTTGGCCGAATTGGGACAATGTGCGCCAAATCGAAGCCGGCATGAACAAAGACCAAATCTACAACCTGATCGGCCGCCCGCACCATCAGGAAGGTCTGTACGGCGTTCGCGAGTGGGATTACCTGTTCAACTACCGTGAAAACGGCGAACACAAAACCTGCCAATACAAAATCCTGTTCGATAAAGACAAAAACGCACAAAGCTTCTTCTGGAATCCTGAAGGCTGCGCTCCTAAAGAAAAAGAGCCTGTCCGCGAAGTGATTATCCGCGAAGTCGCTCCTGCACCTGCTGTACGCATCCGTCAATAACGAATGGATTTCAAGGCCGTCTGAATTTTCAGACGGCCTTTTTGTTGGCGGTATGGTTTGATGATAAAAAATAGTGAATGCAACAGGACAAGATTTCCGAGCAAACCGGCCGCATGAAGCGGTTGCTGCTTTGGCAAACCCAATAAGCCGACATTACCCTATTTAAAAAATATCTTGCCATACCCGCCCAGGCTTGACAGCTCAAGACCCGGCAACTATAATACGCAGCTTATCGGGTCGTTAGCTCAGTCGGTAGAGCAGCGGACTTTTAATCCGTTGGTCGAAGGTTCGAATCCTTCACGACCCACCAGATAAATCAAACGCCATCGGTTTACCGATGGCGTTTTCAATAAATATCGTTAAAAAAGGCTTTCCTTCCAAATAAAAGGCCGTCTGAAATTTCAGACGGCCTTTGTCTACCACCAAAACGCATTGTATCTGCGTATTTCTCTGTTTATTTACCTGCGGCATCAGCCATGTTTTGCGCCACGTTTGTCGCGCTCACGGTCAAGCCTGACATACCGATTAATGAGGCCGCGGCCAATTTGATTAATTCTTGCATACCTGTTTCCTTTCCTGATTTCATCCTGCCGGATACTGAGCCGGCAGAAATCTTCTTTTCTTGTCGAGTGTTGTCTGTGGCGTTCACTTACAGTGAAGCGTATATGTTTTCGTCAATGTTAACTGTCATTATTTTTTAGCGGCGTCCGCGATATTGCGGGCAATGATGGCAGCAGAAGCAGTCACACCGGCCATACCGATTAAAGACGCAGCGGCTAAGGTCATCAAATGTTTCATGTAATTTATTTCCTTTATCTGGTTTAAATATGTTGTTTAGCAACATTTCCTCTTTCGACAAAGCCTATTTGCCTTGTCGACAGGACGAATCATACCGCTTTAACTGTTAAAATAAACATATTTTTAGTAAAGAAATAATCCATAAATCATTTGTTTTGATAATTTATGATATTAAATATTTTATTTTGAAAATGACATCGATGTCTGTCTGAATGACACCGATGTCTTTATTACGGCATGATTACAAATTGGCTTTTTGAGGGAAATTTGAACCGGTTTAGGCGTTGCATTTATGTAGCACTTTTATAGAAAAATGATTTTTTCATTAAATTTCAATCAGATAATATTGGATAAATTTCAACGGAAACCATGTAATTTAGTAAAATTCAATAACTGCGATTGCCCATGACTAATCACTTTGCAAATAAAGGCCGTCTGAAAGTATGGCTTTCAGACGGCCTGCCTTGATTTATGCAATCATTTACTCAGCTGCGACGGTAAAGCGTTTGAACAGATGCGCTTTGTTTTCTACGTCATCGGCAATCGCAATGGCCAAATCCGCCACCGAAATGCCCGCAGGCTCGTTGCCGTTCATCAGCAGTTCTTCGCCGCCCAAGCGGTATGAACCCAAGCGTTCTTCGCTGAAGCCGCCGTCTGCGCCCAAGGCTGCGGGCGGTGAAACAAACGCCCAATTCACGTCGCGGCGGTCGCGCAAGTCGTTCAATAAGTGGCGGGCGGCATTTGCGCCGTCGTAGATTTCTTTGGGAAAATCAGGCGTGTCAATGACTTGCACATCTGGTGCGACATACAGGCTGCCTGCGCCGCCAACAATCAGCAAATACGGCACTTGCGCGGTTTTGGCCGCTTCAATGATGGCATTCGCGCCGCGCGTGAAATCCGAGCCGATGTTGGGATTGTCCCAGCCCGGGTTAAACGCGCTGACCACTGCATCAAAACCTTGCAGCTGTTCGGCGAAGTTACCCGCGTTGACATCGAAATTCACCGCCTGCACATTATCCGCTTTCAATACTTTATCCGTATGGCGGGCAAAACCTGTTACCTGATGGCCGCGTGCGGCCAATTCTTTCACCACGGCAGCGCCGACATAGCCGGTTGCACCGATCACTGCGATTTTTTTCATAGCTTATTCCTTACCAAATCAAAACATCGAACGGCCGCTGGCGGTTTTTTCCGGCACTTGTTGGATAACGTCCCAATGCTCGACGATTTTGCCGTTTTCATCAAAACGGAAGATATCCACCACCGCTTCGCCGCGGTCTTTTTCATCGATGGTGCTGTGCACGTGCAACATCACCAAATCACCGTCTGCCATCACGCGCTTGATTTCAGCTTTGGATTTCGGATGTTCTTTTAAGAACGGCACAAAGGCATCGATAAAGGCTTGGCCGCCGTCGGCAACGCCCGGATTGTGCTGCAAATACACATCACCGACATATTTTTCGGTCGCCTCTTTGACTTTGTGTTGGTTGAACGCCATTTCGTAAAAGGCCAAGGCATTGGCTTTATTGCGCTCGACTTGTTGTTGCTGCGCGGTCTGTGCCACGCCTGTACGGGCAGCGGCGTTAGTATTTTGACAACCGGTCAATACGGCCGCAGCCAACGCGGTAGAAATTAAAAGTGCTTTGACTTTCATTTGATTTTCCTTGTTTCTATAACACTTGATGATGTGCATTATAGTGAAATAAAAAATGGGAAAAAGTGCTTTTTTTGAATATAATTATTTCAAATAACGAAACAATAGAAGCAAAATGGACCGAATTACCGCCGCCAAAGTCTTTTTAACCGTTGCCGAAACCGGCAGCTTCACCGCCACGGCGGAGCGTTTGGATTTATCCAAACCCATGGTCAGCCGCGCGGTGGCCTTGCTGGAAGACTGGTTTAAAGCGCGCCTTTTGCAGCGCACCACGCGCAAAGTGTCGCTCACCGAAGCGGGCGAACAAGCCTTGGAATATTGCCGCAAAATGGCCGACCTGACCGACGGCATCGAACAGGATTTTCTCGCCCGCTCGGGAGAGCTAAGCGGCACGTTGCGCATCGCCGCCAACCCTTCTTTCGGCGGTTCGCACCTTCTGCGCGCGCTGCAAGACTTTATGGATTTGCATCCCAAGCTCAATATCCAGTTGCAGCTTTCCGACCAAAAAACCGACCTGCTCGAAAACCGCATCGATTTGGCCCTGCGGTTTACCAATCAGGTAGAACCCGGCCTAGTCGCGCGGCGGCTCAACCAAATCCATTCCCTTCTTGTCGCCACGCCCGACTACCTGAGCCGCTTCGGTACGCCCACTACGCCGCAGGATTTGACCCGCCACCGTTACCTCGCCCACGCCAACGTCAACCAGAAAACCTGGCGCTTTTTCCGCGACGGCAAAGAAACCGCGCTCGAATTAACCAGCCCGTTTTCCGTCAACGACAGCAACGCTCTGCTCAACTGCGTACTCTCCGGCGGCGGCATCGCCATGCTGCCCAAATACATGGTGAACGGTTATCTCGCCCAAGGCCGTCTGAAAACCGTGCTGACCGATTGGGCGCTGCCGGTTTATTCGCTTTACGCACTCTATCTGACCCGCCACCGCCTGCCCCTGGCCGTGCGCAGTCTGCTGGATTTTTTGGCAGAACGGTTTGAAGGGGAAGACTGGTAACGCAAAGGCCGTCTGAAAGCAATATACTTTCAGACGGCCTTCTTATGCCAACTCATCGAATGATTAACGTAGGTACGGTTGGCTTTGCCCCAAGCAAAGCGTAACCGTACCTACGGGTTCTGCCTTTTACCGAATATAGACATGCGGCAAGGCAAATGCCGCCAATTCTGTCGGTTTTAAACCGGTTATTCACGCCGCAATGCCCTATCCGTCCACCACTCGCCGCCGGTAAAGCCGTCGGTGTATTTTTCGCCCATTTTCGGCACGTCGATAGGAAGGCCGTGTTCCTTGGCACTTTTCACCGCATTATCGATCGATTCGTACCACGGGTTGCGCCCCAAGCTGAACACGCCCCAGTGCATGGGCACCATTTTTTCCGCCTTCAAATCCAACACGGCCTGCACCGACTGGTGGGCGAACATATGCGTTTTCGGCCAGCCTGCGTTGGCGGCGTCGATTTCCATAAAAGCAAGGTCGAAGCCGCCGTATTTTTGGCCGATGTCGGCAAAATGCTGCGCGTAGCCCGTGTCGCCGCTCCAATACAGCCGCTTGCTGCCTTCCAGCACAAACGATGCCCACAGGGTTTTGTTGCGGTCGTCGGTCCAGCGCGACGAATAATGCTGGGTCGGTTCGGCGGTGAGTTTGACGCTGCCGATGTTTGCTGCATCGCCCCAACCGAGTTCGGTGATTTTTTCAGACGGCACGCCCCACGATTCCAGCCGCGCACCCACGCCCAGCGGTGCGATAAAGCGTTTGGCCTTGTCCGCCAGATAGCGCATGGTCGCTGCTTCCAGATGGTCGTAATGGTCGTGCGTAATCAGCACGGCATCGATGTCGGGCAAATCTTCGCGCTTAATCGGTGCTTCCTGGAAACGCGGCGCAATCAGGGGCGCGTTGAGCGGATTGGCGTTGTCGAGTACGGGGTCGAACAGGAAACGTTGGCCGTCCAATTCCAGAATGGCCGAACCGTGTCCCAACCAATAATAGGCGAAATGTTCAGGCCGTCTGAAACTGCTTTTATCCAGCATCTCCATCGGCAGACGGCCTTTCGGCGTATAGCCGTCAAAGCGGACAAAACCGCCCTGTCCGGTGGCTTTGTCGGGATAATAGGGCAAATCGGCGGTATAAAGGTTCACGAATTGGCCGTTTTTGTAATACGGCAAACCGGCAAAGCGGCTGTCGTCGGGCAGCGCGCCGATGTTGCGGTAGAGCATAATCCCCAAAATAGCGGCGGCCAATACAAGGACGCAGAGAAAGATAAGCGGGTATTTGTAGCGTTTTTTCATGTGTTTCGGTGTGCGATGTGTATATAAAGTGGTGTTTAATGCGGTAGGGTTAGGTTAGCTGTCGTTATTCCCGCCTGCGCGGGATAACGGCATCGATTATCAATTTTTCATCTTCCACATCCAAAAGACAGCCAAAAGTAAAGCCGTCTGAAAATAACGGCTTTACTGTGTGCAATCAAATGTTTTCAGACGGCCTTGCCTTATTTCTTCAAGCTCGCCATATCGATCACGAAACGGTATTTCACGTCGGATTTTAGCATACGCTCGTAAGCGGCGTTGATGTCCTGCATATTAATCATTTCCACGTCCGGCACGATATTATGTTCGGCGCAGAAGTCCAGCATTTCCTGCGTTTCGGCAATGCCGCCGATAACTGAAGCCGAAATGCTGCGGCGGCCCATAATCATCGGTACGGTGTTGATGGTCTGCTCCAACTCGCCGACCAGGCCGACCAACACCAGCGTGCCGTCCAGAGCCAAGGTCGGTACGTAAGGTTTCAGGTCGTGGGTGTAGGGCACGGTATCGATGATGACGTCGAAGGTGTTGGCCACGGCCTGCATCTGCGCTTCGTCGGTGGACAGCACCACATGGCTCGCGCCGAGGCGGAATGCGTCGTCGGATTTGCCTGCGGAACGGGTGAACAGGGTCACTTCTGCGCCCATTGCTTTGGCCAGTTTCACGGCCATGTGGCCGAGGCCGCCCAAGCCGACTACGGCGACTTTGCTGCCGGCTTTCACGTTCCAATGGCGCAGCGGCGAATAGGTGGTGATGCCGGCGCACAGCAGCGGGGCAACGGCTTTGGTGTCGAGTTTTTCGGACACGCGCAGCACGAAATCTTCGCTCACGACGACTGCGGTGCTGTAACCGCCTTGGGTCAGCGTGCCGTCATGGCGGTCATGGCTGCCGTAAGTGCCGGTGTTGCCCTCTTCGCAATATTGTTCCAAACCGTGTCGGCAGGGCGAACAGGTACGGCAGGAATCCACCATGCAGCCGACACCGACCAAATCGCCGACTTGGAATTTTTTGGCGTTCGCGCCGACTTTGGCGACGCGGCCGATGATTTCGTGGCCGGGCACGATGGGGTAGGTGTGCGTCCAGCCCCAGTCGTTGCGGGCGGTGTGCAAATCGCTGTGGCAGACGCCGCAGTACAGAATGTCAATCAGCACGTCGTCTTCGCGCAGATCGCGGCGTTCGAAGCTGTGCGGAGCCAGCGGGGTGGTGGCGCTGAATGCGGCGTAGGATTGGGTAGGGTAAGTCATGGTTCTGCTCCTGGATTCCTGGATGGTTGGAAATGTCTGTATTATAAGGAATTCCGCTTATTATTAGAAATTGATAATTGTGATATGTCGATATTAGATACTGTGATAATGATTGCCTGTAAAACAGAAATGCCGTCTGAACATTTTCAGACGGCATCGTCGGCCTGAATCAGTAATGAACCACCGAACGAATCGACTTGCCTTCGTGCATCAAGTCAAATGCTTCGTTGATTTTATCCAGGCTCATGGTATGAGTCACAAACGGACGCAGGCGGATTTTGCCTTTCATGGCGTCTTCCACCATGCCCGGCAGTTGGGTGCGGCCTTTTACGCCGCCGAATGCCGTACCTTTCCAGGTTCTGCCGGTAACCAACTGGAACGGACGGGTCGAAATTTCCTGCCCCGCTCCGGCCACGCCGATAATCACTGACTGCCCCCAGCCGCGGTGCGCCGATTCCAAGGCCGCACGCATGACGTTTACGTTGCCGATGCATTCGAAAGTATGATCCACGCCCCATTTGGTCATTTCTATCAGCACTTCCTGAATCGGCCGGTCGAAATCATTCGGGTTCAGGCAGTCGGTCGCACCGAATTCTTTTGCCAAGGCAAATTTGTCGGGGTTGGTGTCGATGGCGAAAATGCGCCCTGCATCTGCCTGTTTCGCACCCTGAATGACCGCCAAGCCGATGCCGCCCAAACCGAATACCGCCACGCTGTCGCCTGCCTGCACTTTGGCGGTGTTGTGTACCGCGCCGATACCGGTGGTGACGCCGCAACCGAGCAGGCAGACTTCTTCGGGGTCGGCATCCGGACTGATTTTGGCCAGCGACACTTCGGCAACCACCGTGTATTCGCTGAAAGTCGAGCAGCCCATGTAGTGGTAAATCGGTTTGCCTTCGTATGAAAAGCGGCTGGTGCCGTCCGGCATTACGCCCTTGCCCTGTGTGGCACGCACGGCCACGCAAAGGTTGGTTTTATCGGAGCGGCAGAACTCGCATTCGCCGCATTCGGCCGTATAGAGCGGAATGACATGGTCGCCCGGCTTCACGCTCGTTACGCCCTCGCCCACTTCCACGACCACACCCGCCCCTTCGTGTCCGAGTACGACGGGAAACAGTCCTTCGGGGTCGGCTCCCGATAAGGTGAATGCGTCTGTGTGGCACACGCCTGTGTGGGTGATTTTGACCAAAACTTCGCCTTTTTTAGGGCGTTCTACGTCAATTTCCACGATTTTCAACGGCTCGTTGGGCGCAAAAGCCACCGCCGCACGGGATTTGATGGTGTTCATGATGTATCCTTTTTTTCAATTCGCCGCCATCTTTACGGCAGACTCTGATAAACCGATTCTACCAATTTCTCATGGTTGATAAAGTTCCAATTATGGCTTTTTTCCCACTCTTTTGCAGGGCGCGAAGCTTGGATTTGGGCTAAGGTTTTGCCTTGCTGTTTCAGCTTGGCGATGCGATCTCTGATGGTGGTGAGCATGGCGGTGTGTTTCTGCACTTCGGCCTTGCTTGCCACCTTGCCGTGTCCTGCGATGATTTTGGTACGCTCATCCGCCAAGGCCAACACGCCGTTCAAGCCGTTGATCATGCCGTCGATGGTGCCGCCGTTTTTCACGTCGATAAACGGAAACCGCCCGAAAAACAGTATATCGCCGGCATGGATGATGTTGGATTGCGGCAGATGGACGATGATGTCGCCGTTGGTATGTGCACGGGCGAAATACGTCAGGCGGACGGGTTCGTCGACGTGCAGGCTGAGTGATTTTTCAAAAGTCAGATACGGCAGCGTATTCGGTGTTTTGGCGGTTTGGTTAAACGCCTTCATCAGCTCGGTGGTGTTGTGGTGCGCGATGATGGTCGGCTGATAATCCGCCATAAAAGACGCATTGCCGTTGGTATGGTCGTTGTGTCCGTGGGTATTGATGACATAGCGCACGGGTTTGGGGCTGATGTTGCCGATGGCTTTTTTGATGTCGGGATAACTATCGGCAAACTGCGTGTCCACCACCGTCAAACCGTTTTTGCCCTCAATCACGGCGATGTTGCCGCCCTGTCCTTCCAAAACGTGTACGTTTTGATTGAGCGCAATGGTCTTAACTGCGGCGGCGTGCGCATCGTCCGCCCATGCCGACAGGGTCATCATACCCGCCAAAGTCGCGGCAAAAATTTGGAATTTCATGTTCATTCTCCACAAAAAACAAACCACCGCCCATATGGGCGGCAATCCGGGGGTTATTCGACAAACTTCACGACCTGCTCGAAAGTTTTGCGCGCTTTGGGTCTGATTTCTTTGTCGCGGTAGCCGAACGTGACCATCACCGACACTTCCCATTCGGCAGGGTCAAACAAGCCTTCTTCCGCCAAAATCTGATTCACTTCTTTATACGAAAAACCCTCGATCGGGCAGGAATCCACGCCGATGAGTGCCGCGCCGGTCATCATGTTGGCCAAGGCGATATAGGTTTGCTTGCTCGCCCAGTCGTACAGGGCGCGTTCGCTGTCCAAAATGGCGATGTCCTGTTCTTGGAATTTTTTGTAGATAGCCAGTGCTTTTTCGCGCGCTTCGCCTTCCAGGCCGCGGCGGTCCATCACGCCGCCGAAAAAGTCGCTGTCGTAGCGGGCGTTTTTCTTCGCCAGAATCGCAACGATGTGGCTGGAAGTTTCCATCGTCGGAATGCCCCAGCAGTACGGTTTGATTTTTTGGCGGATATCGGCGTTTTGCAAAACCAGAAACTGCCACGGCTCGGAACCGACCGAACTCGGGCTTAAGCGGCCGAGTTCCAGAATATAGTTGAAATCTTCGGCAGGGATTTTTTTACTGCCGTCGTAAGAACGGGTAGACGCGCGGTAATGAAAGGCGTTTAAAACATCTTCTTTGTTGAAAAACTTCATGATGAAAGCTCCAAAATCAAAATCATCGGAACAGCCTTGATATTTCATCAAGGCCGTCTGAAAACATTACATAAAGCCGCGTTGGTATTGGCGCGGTACAAACTGCATTTCCGCGGCATCGGACGCGTTTTGGCGGTATTGCGCGTTCAGCACCCAATACGGATCGCGCAAGAGCGCGCGGCCGACGGCCACCAAATCGGCATCGCCCACACCCAAGACATGATCGGCCACGGCAGGGTCGTCCAGCATACCCACGGCAATGACGGGCTTGTCGGTCGCCTGTTTGACCTTGCGCGCCAAATCCACTTGGTAGCCGGCGTAAAATTCGGGATGGTTGCCCGCGTGCAGCACGCCGTCACCGCCGCCGCTCACGTCGAACACATCGGCACCGGCTTCAGAGAAACGCTTGGCGACTTCTACGCCGTAGTCGCTGTCGAAACCGTTTTCGCCGTATTCCTGCGCGGAAATGCGCACGATTAGCGGCATTTCAGACGGCATGACTTCGCGGGCGGCTTTGATGACCTGCTCGCCGAAGAGCATTCTGTCTTGGCCGTATTCGTCACTGCGTCGGTTGGATTTTGGTGAGTAGAATTGGTGAATCAGATAGCCGTGTGCGCCGTGCAGCTCGATCGTGTCGAAACCGGCGGCAACTGCACGCTTCACCGAATCTTGGAACGCCTGCACCAAATCTTTCACTTCCTGAGTCGTCAGTTCGCGCGGGGTAATCAGGTTTTGGCCGGCGTAGTCCAACTCGCCGTAATGAATGGCGCTGGGTGCAACGGCATCCGGCTCGTCCTGCGCTTTGCGGCCGGCATGGGCAATCTGCACGCCGATTTTCGCGCCGTGCGCATGGACGCTGTCGACCAGTTTTTTAAAGGCTTGTTGTTGTTCGTCGTTCCACAAACCCAAACAGTTGGGCGTAATGCGTCCGTTGGGCGCGACATTGGTCATTTCCACGATAATCAGACCGACGCCGCCGATGGCGCGGCTGGTGTAATGCACGAAATGCCAGTCGTTAGGTACGCCGTCTGTAGCCGAATATTGGCACATCGGCGGCATGATGACACGGTTTTTGAGCGGCAGGTTTTTAAGAGTTGCCGGGGTCAGCAGCTTGCGGAATTTTGCCATGACGGGTTCCTTGAATAAATTGAGACAGGGGCATGATAGGGAAATCATGTTATTATTTCAAATTGATTATTCTGATAATTAGGTATCACAATGTCTGATATAAGAACGCTGGATTTGAATTTGCTCAAGGCATTCGTCGTCTTGCTCGACGAATGCAACGTCAGCCGCGCGGCGGCGCGTTTGTCGGTCACGCAGCCGGCCATGAGCGGCATTCTCAACCGCCTGCGCGAGAGTTTCGACGACCCGCTGTTCGTGCGCGTGCAACACGGCGTGCAGCCCACCGACCGCGCGCTCGAGCTTGGGCAGATTGCGCGCAAAGTGTTGCAGGACGTCGGCTCGATGCTGTCGCCGCCGAAACTGGAACCCGAAAAGCTGAACATGACCCTGCGCATCGCCGCGATGGATTATGTGCAGCAGATTATCGCCCTGCCGCTGATTCTGCGCCTGAGGCGGCTTGCGCCGAATGTCAAAGTCGCCCTGTTGCCCGTGCAGGGGCAGAACATCAAGACGCTGTTTGAAAAAAACAAAATCGATTTGGCACTGGTGAGCCAGCACCACGTCGGCGCCGATATGCCGCATACCGTTTTATACGACGAACCCTACGTCTGCGCCATGAGCAAAACGCATCCGATGGCCAAAACCGCGCTCACGCTCGACCAATTCTGCGCCCTGCCCTTCGCCATGCTGTCTTACAACGGCGGCGAGTTCAGCGGCGCCACCGACACCGCCCTGCACAAGCTCGGCAGACAGCGAAAAGTCATGGTGTCGGTGAACCATATTTCGCTGCTGCCCCAGCTTTTGCAGGATTCCGATTTGGTCGCCGTGCTGCCGCAACACCTTGCCCGCACGCTGCCGAACGTGCATTTGCAGACGCCGCCGATTGACGTGGAAGGGTTTACCATGCTGATGACGTGGCACGAACGCACCGAACAGGACACGGCGCACCGCTGGCTGCGGGAAGTGTTGCTGGGGGTGGTGAAGTGAAACCGCCCGATTTTAACCAATAGACACTTTTAGAGAACCCAGCCCAAGCCGCTAGACGCAGCCGGACGAAGCAGAATTTTGGCAGAGTAAAAGGCTCGTTGTTTGAGCTGCCCAAAGGCAGCGAGTTCGAGCCTGCTGCCAAAATCCTGCGTAGGGAGGGAAGTTCGCCCCAAAGGGCGGACCTGCAACTGCGGTCGCTTTTCTTTTGCCTACTTTTAGCTTCGCAGAAACTTCGTTTTCTTTGGCGAAGCAAAGAAAACGAAGTTTCTGCGAAGCTAAAAGTAGGTGGCCGCGCGGCCATGGAGCGCAACTGTTCAGATTAAGCAAATGTAAAACTGGCATCCTGAATATCACCCTCCTCCAACTCCCTTCTGCCGGAACACCGGTTTTGTTTCCATCATGATAAAAGTTTCCCACTTGCATTCTCAGGCCGTCTGAAAGCTTCGTCCAAACATGATATAGTTTACCGTTTCGATTTTTCAGACGGCCTCACATGTCCGACCTTACCCTTTATCTCGTTGCCACCGCGCTGGCGGCTTTATTTCTGGGCGCACTCATTGCGTGGCTGCTCACCCGCCATGCCGCGCAAGCGCAGCAGTTCGCACTCCGCCAGCAGCTTGCCGAACGCACGCAGCAGCATGAATTTGCCGCGCAATCCTTATCCCGCGTCGAAACCGAATTGGCCGACAGCCGACGCGAAATTCAGGATTTGCACGCCGAAGCGCAGGAAATCCACAGCCGCTTCGCCGCCGCCTGCCGCCAAATCGAACACCTTCAGGAAAAAGAAGCCGAAGCAGGCCGTCTGAAACAGGATTATCTGGATTTGCAGCAGACCGCGCAAAACCTGCACATCCGCAACGAACGTCTTCACACCCAAATCGAGCAGGAACGCCGGGCCGCCGACGAAAAACTTTCCCTGCTGGCCGAAGCGCGCCAAAGCCTGGGCGACCAGTTTCACAATTTAGCCAACCAAATCCTCGAAGAAAAAAGCCGCCGCTTCGCCGAACAAAACCGCGAGCATTTGGGGCAGCTGCTCAACCCGCTCAACGAACGGCTCCACGGCTTCGGCGAGCTGGTGCAGAACACCTACGAAAAAGAAGCGCGCGAGCGGCTGACGCTGGAAAACGAACTCAAACGCCTGCAAAGCCTCAACGTCCAGCTCCACCAAGATGCCAAAGCCCTGACCGACGCGCTCACCGGCACACAAAACAAAACGCAGGGCAACTGGGGCGAAATGGTTTTGGAAAGCATACTGGAACATTCCGGCCTGCAGAAAGGGCGCGAATACACCGTCCAAGCCGCCTCCGTGCGCCGCGAAGAAGACGGCGGCACGCGCCGTTTGCAGCCCGACGTGTTAATCAACCTGCCCGACGGCAAACAAATCGTCATCGACTCCAAAGTCTCGCTCACCGCCTACACACGCTACGTTCAGGCGCAAAATCCCGACGAAGCCGCGCGCGAACTCGCCGCCCACACTGCCAGCATCCGCAACCACGTCAAAACCCTGTCGCGCAAGGATTACGCCGATTTGGAAGGCGTGAACACGCTCGATTTCGTGTTCATGTTCGTCCCCGTCGAACCGGCCTACCTGCTCGCGCTGCAACACGACGGCAACCTGTTTCAGGAATGCTTCGACAAACGCATCATGCTGGCCGGCCCGAGCACCCTGCTCGCCACCCTGCGCACCGTCGCCAATATCTGGCGCAACGAACAGCAAAACCAAAACGCGCTGGCCATCGCCGAAGAAGGCGGCCGGCTCTACGACAAATTCGTCGGCTTCGTCGCCACGCTCGACAGCGTCGGAAAAAACCTCGAACAGGCGCAAAACCAGTTTCAGACGGCCTATAAGCAACTTACCGAAGGACGCGGCAATCTCGTCAGCCGCGCCGAAAAACTGCGTTTGCTGGGCGTGAAAGCAGGAAAACAGTTGGACAAACGCTTGGCGGAAAACGCGCAGGACAACTTGGGGTTGGAAGAATAAAGATGCGGCGCAAGCCGGTTACAGGCCGTCTGAAAACTCCGTCTTCACCGAAGTGACCGCATCCGTTTTGACGAAATCCGCTCTGTTTTTTTCAGACGGCCTCCGGTTCATGAAGACGAAAATTTTCCACCGCCCATCACGAATCAGCAAACGTAGGCTGGGTTAAAAACCCAACAAAAACCCATAAAACCGCCTGAAATGTTGGGTTTGCAACCCAACCTACCGATACTCATCACGAATCAGGTTTCAGTAAAAAATCACAGGTCGATATTTTTGCAAAGCCCACAGGCCGTCTGAAACTTTTCAGACGGCCTGTTTTCATGCCTTACGGTTATTCGCCGTAATAAGCCTTGGTGAGGATTTCCTCCATATCGTCCACCATCGGCAGACGCGGATTCGCCGGCGAGCATTGGTCTTCATAAGCCATCATCGCCAGCTCCCTGCGTGCGCCGATAAAGGCTTTTTCGTCGATGCCCTGTTCTTTGAACGACATTTTGATGCCGACTTTGCGCGCCAATTCGTCGCAGGCTTGGGCAAAAGAGGCCACGCCTTCGGCCGGAGTGCTGCACGGCAGTCCGAGCGTGCGGGCAATTTCCTGGTATTTCACGTCGGCTTTGTAGTAGTTGTATTTCGGCCAGGTAGCGGTTTTCTGCGGACGCGTGCCGTTGTAGCGGATAACGTGCGGCAGGAAAATCGCGTTGGTGCGGCCGTGCGGGATATGGAACTTGCCGCCCACTTTGTGTGCCAGCGAATGGTTGATGCCCAAAAACGCGTTGGCAAAGGCCATGCCGGCGATGGTGGAGGCGTTGTGCATACGCTCGCGTGCTTCGGGATCGTCCGCGCCGTATTTGTAGGAGCGTTCCAAAAATTCAAACACCAGCTTGATGGCCTGCAGAGCCAAACCGTCGGTAAAGTCGTTGGCCAGCACCGAAACATAGGCTTCCACCGCATGAGTGAGCACGTCCATGCCGGTATCGGCGGTCACGCCGGCGGGGACGGTCATGGTGAACGACGGGTCAACGATGGCGATGGTCGGCGTGAGCGAGTAGTCGGCAATCGGGTATTTTTTGTCGCCGTCGCTGATAACGGTGAACGGCGTGACTTCGGAACCGGTTCCCGAAGTGGTGGGAATGCCGATAAATTTGGCTTTGCGGCCTAATTCGGGGAAGCGGAACGCGCGTTTGCGGATGTCCATAAACTTCTGTACCAAGTCTTCGAAATCCACCTGCGGCTGCTCGTAGAAAAGCCACATGGCTTTGGCTGCGTCCATCGGCGAGCCGCCGCCCAGCGCGATGATGGTGTCGGGCTGGAAGCTGCGCATCAGGTCGGTGCCTTTATACACGGTTTGCACGCTCGGATCGGCTTCCACATCGGTAAACAGCTGCACGGTGACTTTGTTTTTGCGCAGGTTCAACTGGTGGATCACTTTATCGACGAAGCCCAAATCCACCATAGAGCGGTCGGTGACAATCATCACTTTTTCGCAATCCTTCATATCCTGCAGGTATTGGATGGAATCGCGCTCGAAATAGATTTTGGCGGGCACTTTGAACCATTGCATGTTGTTTCTCCGACGGCCTACTTTTTTGATGTTCAACAGATTCACGGCATTAACATTGCCGCCCACGGAATTTTTGCCGTAGGAACCGCAGCCCAAAGTCAGGGAAGGCAGGAAAGCGTTGTACACGTCGCCGATGCCGCCGAACGAAGAAGGCGAGTTCCAAATCACGCGCAGGGCTTTCACGCGTTCGCCGAAGGTTTTGACCAGCTCTTTGTCGGCGCTGTGGATGGCCGCGGAGTGGCCCAAGCCGTCGAATTCCACCATTTCTTCGGAAAATTTCAAGCCCTCTTCGGTCGTTTCGGCTTTCAGCATGGCCAATACGGGCGAGAGTTTTTCGCGGGTCAGCGGCTCTTTGGGGCCGACTTCGCGGCATTCGACCATGATGATGTTGGTTTTTTCCGGCACTTTGAAACCGGCCTGCTCGGCAATCCACGCAGCAGGTTTGCCCACCACGGCGGCATTGAGTTTCGCACCGCCGCAGTTGGCACTGTTGGCTTTCACGCCGAAGATGAATTCTTCGAGCAATGCTTTTTCTTTTTTATTGGCAAAATACACGCCGTATGATTTGAATTCGTCGGCCAGTGCGTCATAAATCTCTTTATCGGCAATCACCGCCTGTTCGCTGGCGCAAATCATACCGTTGTCGAACGCTTTCGACATCACGATGTCGTGCGCGGCCTGCTTGATATTGGCGGATTTCTCCACATAGGCCGGCACATTGCCCGCCCCCACGCCGAGTGCGGGTTTGCCGCAAGAGTAAGCCGCTTCCACCATCGCATTGCCGCCGGTAGCCAGAATAGTGGCCACGCCCGGATGCTTCATCAGCGAAGACGTGCCTTCCATCGACGGTTTTTCAATCCATTGCACGCAGTTTTCCGGTGCGCCCGAGGCAATGGCGGCATCGCGCACGATTTGCGCGGCATGGGCGGAACATTGCTGGGCGGAAGGGTGGAAAGAGAAAATAATCGGGTTGCGGGTTTTGAGCGCAATCAGGGCTTTGAAAATCGTGGTGGACGTAGGGTTGGTAGTGGGAATGATGCCGCAGATCACGCCCACGGGATCGGCAATTTCCGTGATGCCGGTCACATCGTCTTCGCTGATGACGCCCACGGTTTTCAAATCGCGCAGGCGGCGCACGACGTTTTCGCAGGCAAACAGGTTTTTGGTGGCCTTGTCTTCAAATACGCCGCGGCCGGTTTCCTCCACCGCGTGCATGGCCAGCACACCGTGTTTGTCGAGCGCGGCAATCGAAGCCTTGGCCACGATATAGTCGATTTGCTCCTGATTGAGCATACGGAACTGATCCAGCGCGGCCAAACCTTTCTCTACCAAACGGTTGACCTCGGCCACGGCCGGGCTGATTGTGTTCTCTGCAGATGCGTTCATGGTTTTTCTCCTGAAAAGAAGTCAGAAATAACGTAATAAATTTTCAGTAAAATCAGTATAGGTAATATTTTTACAGCTATTCTTGACTTAAATCATGAAACACCGTGCTTGCCGCAAAGACGGAACGGTTTTATTTTTATCAGATAATCCTTTGAAATAAGTAAATTTTATTCATATATTTATTACAAACCTTTTAACTTCCGCCTGTTTCCGCAAACTACACCCTTGATTCCCCCGTTCGAATCAAAATGAAATATAACTACGGTTTATTTGAAAAACAGGCCGTCTGAAAAATCATTTTCAGACGGCCTGTTATTTCAACCGGACTGCGGCTTAATCGTGGCCGATTTCCAGATGCAGCTGCTGGTAGCGCACATTGGGCGACAGGATGATTTTTTCGTCCACCCTGCCGATGGCTTTTTCGTCCTTGCCCGGGTAATCCAAGCTGTGCAGGAAATAGCGGATACAGTTCAGGCGAGCGCGTTTTTTGTCGTCGGAGCGGATAATCGTCCACGGCGCATCGCCCGTGTGGGTGTGGAAGAACATCGCGTCTTTGGCTTCGGTGTAGTCGTCCCAACGGTCGAGCGACTGAATGTCCACAGGCGAGAGTTTCCAATGTTTCAGCGGATCGTCGCGGCGCGAAATGAAGCGGCGCAGCTGTTCTTCACGACTCACGGAGAACCAGAATTTAAAAAGATGAATCCCGCTGGCCACCAGCATACGTTCAAATTCAGGGGCTTGGCGCATAAACAGCATGTATTCGTTCGGCTCGCAAAAACCCATCACGCGCTCGACACCTGCACGGTTGTACCAAGAACGGTCAAAGAAAACGATTTCGCCGGCGGTCGGCAGATTGGTGACGTAGCGTTGGAAATACCATTGACCGCGTTCGGTGGTGGTCGGTTTTTCCAGCGCGACCACGCGTGCGCCGCGCGGGTTTAAGTGTTCCATAAAGCGTTTGATGGTACCGCCCTTGCCCGCCGCATCGCGCCCTTCGAAGAGACAGACAATCCGCTGGCCGGATTCTTTGACCCAGCTTTGCACTTTCAGCAACTCGATTTGCAGCTTTTTCTTTTCGCGCTCATACACAGAGCGGCGCATCCGCTGGCGGTAAGGATAGCTCTCGGGCAGCGGAGCCGAATCGGAATCTTCCGACGTGACTCGGCCTTCGTATTCCAAAACAGATTTTTCAAACACCTCTAATTGGTTCTCCTGCGTGTCGGTTTTGATTTCTCCAAAAGGGTGCAATTGTGTTTCCGTCATATTCGCTCCTGGTAAAAAATGAAAGGGTTTTAGTGGTATGATTTGCCTTTACTGTTATTCTAACGCTTTTTTTCGGCCTGAAACTACATAATCTTACCATTCGTCCGCAGCTGCGGCCTGCTCTGTTAATTTATGTCAATCAGGTGTATCATCCAACCACTTACCTGCCTTCGCATGCCTTATTTCACCCTGCTCGACGATGCCATTTCCGGCAAAGCAAAATCCTATCAAAATCATATAGAAAGCCGTTTTCTTGCCGCACACGAACTCGACGCGCTCGATTCCGTTCTGCGCGAAGGCTGGCAGAACGGCCGTTTTGCCCTGTTGTGCGCAGACTACGCATTCGGCCTGCCGCTGCAGAACCTGCCCGCAGACGAAAGCGGCTTTTTGGCCGTGCACTGGTTTGAACGCTGCGAAACGGTTGACCCCGAAACCTGGCTGAATCAATTTTCAGACGGCCTGCCCGCAGGCATTTCCACGCCCGTCTCCGACACGTCCCGCGCCGATTATCTGGCCGCCGTCGGCGACATCCACGAAGCCATCCGCCGCGGCGACACCTACCAAATCAACTACACCACCCGTCTGCATTTCGACAGCTACGGCAACCCGATTGATTTATACCGGCGCCTGCGCCAGCCCGTACCTTATGCCGCGCTCGCCTGCCTGCCCGGTTCAGACGGCCTCGAAACATGGACGCTGTGTTTTTCGCCCGAACTTTTCCTGAAAATCGGTTCAGACGGCCTCATCACCACCGAACCGATGAAAGGCACGGCGCCGGTTCTCAACGACGGCTTGGACGATGCGCGTGCGCACGAATTGAAAAACGACCCGAAAAACCGCGCTGAAAACATCATGATTGTCGATTTGCTGCGCAACGATTTGGGCAAAATCGCGCAAACGGGTTCCGTGCACGTGCCCGAGCCGTTCAAAGTCTCGCGCTTCGGCAGCGTGTGGCAGATGACGACCGCCATCGAAGCACAGGCCGTGCCGCACACGACCGCCGCCGGCATTTTCCGCGCCGCGTTCCCCTGCGGCTCGATTACCGGCGCGCCCAAACGCATGAGCATGGAAATCATCGGAAAGCTGGAAAAAAATCCGCGCGGCTTATACACCGGCAGCATCGGCTTTCTCAACCCGTGCGACAGCGGCTTGGGCTTTGAAGGCGTGTTGAACGTGGTGATTCGGACTTTGACACTGAGGCCGTCTGAAAACACCGCACCGCAAACAGAAAGGCCGTCTGAAAACCGTCCGCAACATTCAGACGGCCTGTACCGCGCGGAATACGGCGTCGGCTCGGGCATCGTCATCGACAGCGACGCGCAAGCCGAATGGGAGGAATGCGGCTGGAAAGCGCGTTTCCTTACCGGCTTACGTCCCGACTTCGGCATTTTTGAAACGCTTTCAGTCGAACAAAACCGCTGCGCTTTACTCGAGCGGCACTTAGGCCGTCTGAAAACTTCCGCGCACGCGCTGAATTTGGCCTTGCCGCATGATTATGTTCGGCAAATTCAATCCTATATAGCGCATCTGCCGTCTGAAAAACAACGTGTCAAAATCCTGTTGGATTCAGACGGCCTCTCGTTTTCCCACGCGCCGCTGCAAGCCTTGAGCGGCAGACAGAGCGTCTCGGTTGCCGACGAAACCCTGCCGAACCGCGATTACCTGCGCCGCTTCAAAACCACGCGCCGCGACGTGTACGACAAGGCATGGCAGAGTGCGGCGGCATACGGCGCGTTCGACAGCCTGCTGTTCAATTCAGACGGCCTGCTGCTGGAAGGCGGCCGCAGCAATGTGTTCGCCAAAATCGACGGCGCATGGCACACGCCCGCCTTGAATTTGGACATTCTCAACGGCGTGATGCGCCAAGAAATCCTAGAAAACCCGATGCGCTACCTGCACACGGACAAAGTTTACGAAAGCCGCATCACGCGCCAAATGCTGCGCCGCGCCGAAAAAATCTGCCTGAGCAACGCCCTGCGCGGCGTGTTTGAAGCGGATTGGGCATAGCGGCCTTTGCTTGCCGCAACGCGCCTTGCCCCGTTTTACCTGCCTTATCCGAAGGCCGTCTGAAAAGTTTCAGACGGCCTTCGGCTTCCGCCGCGCCTTGTCATCGGGTTCGCGGTTGTTTAAACTCAAGCTACTCTTCCAACCCGAAAAGGAGCACAACATGGCCGTTTTCGACAACGACAAAGTTGATTTGAGCAAAATCAAGCCGCAACCTTACGACAGCTTCGACGAGCAAGACCGCAAGCGCGAAGAAGCGCGCGAACGGGAGGCGACGGAGGTTTACGAACCGCTTACCGACGAGCAGCGGCGGATTGTCCGCGAACATTCGGGCATCAATCCGGTGGAACAGTTTGTAGAAGACATTGTTGATGATGTGGCGGGAAACCGCCGCGACTGAAGGCTTCCGCCGCCGAACCAGCCCGAGACCTTTGCAAGACTGGGTTCAAACCCGAAAACCTATGTCCGTCATGAGCTGCGCAAGTCCGCTACGCTCCCCCCGCGCAGACGCACTACTGTCCGGAATCAATCCAAGAGGCCGTCTGAAAGTCTGATATTTTCAGCATTTTCAGCTTCTGTCTGACTCAAAATCAGCAGTGTTTGGGCTGCTGCAATCTGCTCCCTCTCCTGCGCTTAGCGCGGGGGAGGGGGTGATGTTTCGCAGAAACATTAAAATCTGCCTGAAACTCAGGCAAAATGTACTTCTGCGAAGTACCACCACCATCCTGACCTTCCCCCGCGCTAAGCGCAGGGGAAGGGACAGATTGCAGGAACTTCAAAATTTACTGTCGGAATCGAAGCAGTTTTGCGGAATCAGTGTTTGCTGACTATCTGATATTTCAAAATTTCATTTTTACTGAAATATAGAATCTCTAACATTTTGATATTTAATCAAAATTTATTCCGGACAGTAGTGCGCCTGCGCGGGGGAGGTACAGCGGAATCACGCAGCTGATGACGGATTCAAGATTTTTAAATACTTTCGGTTTTTGCAAAGGTTCCAAGCCGTCTGAAAGCGAATGTCCGCTTTCAGACGGCCTTTTGTTTGAAGCCGAAATCTCTGCAAAACCCGGATTGAACCTGAAAATCCGTATCCGTCATCAGCACAAGTCCGCCGCGCACTTTTCAGGCCGTCTGAAAATTAGCGTGCAAACGCCAACACCAAGGCCGTCTGAAAAATTATCTTTCAAATTCATCTTCCCCAATAAAATTTAAATTTTCATTTATCCTTTTATTGACAGATTATTTCTCCGGCATCCCCTTTTCAACACCGGAAATCCGCCTGTATTTCCGCCGTTCCGTTTGCTAACCGCCGTAAAAATCTGTTAAAACACCTTATCTGTTTTTCTCGATAAGGACAACGAAATGTCGCTCCCCGCCGCCTTCAGCCGCCAGCTCACCCGCTTTACCGCGCCCGTGATTATTTTGGCCTCCCTCATCGCCTTTATCGAACCGGCCACTTTTGCCTGGGTCAAGGGCGACGCGCAGATTTTGGTGTTGGGCATCATCATGCTGGGCATGGGCATGACGCTGGGCAAAGCCGATTACCGCATTTTGGCGCAACGCCCGTTTGATATTTTCGTCGGCTCGCTGGCGCAATACACGATTATGCCGCTGGTCGCCATCGGCATTGCCAAAGCCTTCAACCTCTCGCCCGGCCTGACTTTGGGGCTGGTCTTGGTCGGCACCTGCCCGGGCGGCGTGTCGTCCAACATCATGGCGTTTCTGGCCAAAGGCGACGTGGCGTTTTCGGTGGGGCTGACCACGGTTTCCACCCTGCTCGCGCCGGTGATGACGCCTTTGTGGATGATGTATCTGGTCGGCCAAACCGTCGATATGGACGGCTGGGCGATGTTCAAATTCATGCTGCTGGTAACACTCCTGCCGGTGATGATCGGCTCGGTGTGCAATATGCTGTTCGAACACAAAGCCTGGTTTGCCGAAGTGCGCGCCGTCATGCCCGGCGTGGCGGTGTTGGCCTTTGCCTGCATCGTCGGCGGCGTGGCGGCGGTTCACGGCCACCGCTTTATGGAATCGGCTTTGGTGATGGTCTTGGCGATTGCCGCACACAACATCATCGGTTACATATTGGGCTATTACTCGGGCGCGCTCTTCGGCATGAACACGGCGAAAAAGCGTACGCTGGCGATTGAAGTAGGCGTGCAAAACGCCGGCTTGGCCACGGGCTTGAGTGCGAAATTCTTCCCGACCAACGCCGAATCCGCCGTCGCCACCGCCGTCGCCTGCGTGTGGCACTCGGTATCAGGCACGGTATTGGGCAACCTGTTTGCATGGTGGGACAAGCGTAAAGCGCAATAAGGTTTGGATATAAAGGCCGTCTGAACAATATGTTTTCAGACGGCCTTTCGGTTTGGCAGCAACTGTATTTTTAACCCCGTCGGGCAAAAATACAGTTGCTACGAGTAAAACCCCGTAAGTCAGGCATTCATGCCCGACAATGGTTTGTTCTGTGCCGGTGCGCGTCGGGCATGAATGCCCGACCTACGGACTTTTCAGAACCCGTAGGTACGGTTAGCCGCCCCAAGCGGCGTAACCGTACGAAACCCTATGAGACAGGCAATGCCGTCTGAAAAGCTTTAAGCAAACGAATTTCAGACGGCCTTGTTACTTTGTATGACATTTTCAGACATGCGTACGGTTACGCCGCTTGGGGCGGCTAACCGTACCTACACTTACTGCTTAATCATAGGCTGGTCATGACCCGACATTACCCAGATAAAATTTTGTCGTTTTTTAACTCAACCTACGATTGCTAACGAGCTGATTTAAAAGGCCGTCTGAAAAAAACTTTTCAGACGGCCTCGTTATGGACGTTTCAAATCAACGTTGAAAACCGATTACACACCGCGCAACAATTCGTTCACGCTGGTTTTCGCGCGGGTTTGCGCGTCCACTTTTTTCACGATGACGGCGCAATACAGGCTGTGGCTGCCGTCGGCGGAAGGCATGCTGCCCGACACCACCACCGAACCGGCAGGCACGCGGCCTTGATAAATTTCGCCGGTTTCGCGGTCGAGGATTTTGGTCGATTGGCCGATGAACACGCCCATCGAAATCACACTGCCTTCTTCCACAATCACGCCTTCCACGATTTCAGAGCGCGCGCCGATGAAGCAGTTGTCTTCGATAATGGTCGGGCTGGCCTGCAACGGCTCCAACACGCCGCCGATGCCCACGCCGCCCGACAAATGCACGTTTTTACCGATTTGCGCGCAAGAGCCGACGGTCGCCCAAGTGTCCACCATCGCGCCTTCATCGACATACGCACCGATGTTCACATAAGACGGCATCAAGACGACATTCTTGCCCACGAAGCTGCCGCGTCGCGCCACCGCACCCGGTACCGCGCGGAAACCGGCGGTTTGGAATTCGTCTTCGCTCCAATCGGCGAATTTGGTCGGCACTTTGTCGAAATACTTGTTCACGCCGTCGTTCAAGACTTCGTTGTCCTGAATGCGGAAAGAGAGCAACACGGCTTTTTTCGCCCACTCGTTCACTTTCCACTTGCCCACGCTCTCGCGCTCGGCCACGCGCAGTTCTCCCGCATCCAGTCGGCGCAGGGTTTCCAATACCGCTTCCTTCACTTCGGCGGTCACGGTGGCAGGCGTAATGTCCGCGCGGTTTTCAAACGCGGTTTCGATGATTTGTTGCAAAGACATATTCATTCCTTAGTTAAGTGCGGTTGAGGCCGTCTGAAAACCAAAAACCTTTTCAGACGGCCTGTTTTAAAATTCCGTAAGCCGTTATTCTGCCACGCAAACGCGGTTTCGTCAGCTATTGATGCGATTAGGCCGTCTGAAAACCGAAAACATTTTCAGACGGCCTGCATGGTTGGGAAGCCGGCGTAGGTACGGTTAGCCGCCCCGGCGGCGTAACCGTACGAATGATTTTTAAAGGTCGGGAGATTTTGTTCGTACGGTTAGCTTTGCTTGGGCAAAGCTAACCGTATCTACATTTTTCCAGCGTAGAACACACCGTTCCGTGCCCGATTTTCCCGACCAAATCCATCGCGTTCAAACGCTTCAAGGCCGTCTGAAAATCGTGGAAATCCATCTGCTCCGAGCCGAAACGCGCCAAGTGTGCGGTATCCTGCTGGCAGTCAATCAGTTGCACGCCGCGTTCGGCCAGATACGGCACGGCGCAGGCAAAGGCAATTTTCGACGCGTCGGGCGCAAGGGCGAACATGGATTCGCCGTAGAACACGCGCCCGATTTGCACGCCGTAGAAGCCACCGACGAGTTTCAGACGGCCTTGTTCATCGGGATACCGACACTCAAACGAATGCGCGTGCCCGATGTCGTGCAAACGCGCATAGGCCGTCTGAAATTCGGGTGCAATCCAAGTGCCGTCCTGCCCAGGGCGCGGCGCGGCGGCGCAATGGGCAACCACCTCGCCGAACGCTTCGTTCACGCTCACGCGGTAGGGCTTGTTGCGCAAAGTTTTCGCCAGCGATTTGCCAATATGCAGTTTTTCAGGCAACAACACCGTGCGCGGCGCGGTGGCAAACCAGTAAAACAGCCCGTTTTGCGAAAACCACGGAAAAATGCCGCTGCGGTAGGCGGCCAGCAGCCGTCCTTCGTCCAAATCCGCGCTCACGCCGACCAAGCCGTCGCAATGTTCCAATGCGTAATCGGGGTTGGGAAAGCGGTAGTCCTGCGGCGGGAGAAAGGGAATGTTCATTTTCCTGTTTCCAAAAAATTTCAGACGGCCTCAAATCCATTCGAGGCCGTCTGAAAATCAATCTTGCAGTCAACGTTTGTTTTTCGCTTGGCAATCCGCGCAAATGCCGTACATATACAGCGCATGGTCGACGATGCGGTAGCCGTTTTCTTCGGCGATTTTGTCTTGCAGGGCTTCGATTTCGGGATTGTGAAACTCGGTTACCACGCCGCATTTTACGCAGACGATATGGTCGTGGTGGTCGCCTTTGTCGAGTTCGTAAACCGCTTTGCCGGTTTCAAAATGATGACGCTGCAAAATGCCGGCCTGCTCGAACTGGGTCAGCACGCGGTAAATCGTGGCCACGCCGATTTCGATGCCCTCTTCCAGCAAAATGCGGTAAACGTCTTCCGCACTCAAATGCTCTTCGGCATGCGTCTCGAACAAATCCAAAATTTTCAGGCGCGGACCGGTTACTTTCAAACCGCTGTCTTTCAATTGCGCAATATTGCTGAAATTTTCCATAGTATTCATACCCCTGTGGTCTAATAATCGTTATAATACGCAACTTTAGGCTGCTTGCCCACTATGGGACAATAAAGGTTTTCAATAAACTTTTCCCGACCTTGCCGCCCGGCTCCGGCAATCCGCCTAAATTTCAATCATGTAGATGATTATCGTTTGCTTTTTAAACTTATTCAAGCGATGATGGCATTTTCTTTTCCGATTTCGATAGAAAGGCAAAACGTGAATAAAACCTTATGTCTGGCCCTTGCCGCCCTCTTGGGTTTGGCAGCTTGTTCTGCCGAGCGCGTCTCCCTTTTCCCTTCCTACAAATTGCAAGTCGTGCAAGGCAACGAATTGGATCCGCGTGCCGTTGTATCCCTGCAACCGGGCATGAGCCGCGACCAGGTTCAGCTGCTGCTGGGTACGCCTTTGATTCAGGACGCGTTCCATGCCGACCGCTGGGACTATACGTTCAACACCAGCCGCAACGGCGTATTAAAAGACCAAACCGGCCTGACGCTGTATTTTGAAAACAATGCCTTAGTCAGAGCGGAAGGCAATGCCATCCAGAAATCCATCGAAGCGTTGCAGGCGGAACAAAAGGCCGCTGCCGAAGCCGCCGCCCCAACCGCACAGTAATTTTAAGGAACACACATGACTGCATTGAGAATCGCCATCGCCGGTGTCAACGGCCGCATGGGAAAAGTGCTGGTTGAAGCCGTCAGCAACCACCCCGATACCGTATTATCGGGTGCCGTCGAGCATTCCGCCTCCGAAGCCTTGGGCTTGGACGCAGGTTTCGCTTCCGGCCTGAAAACCGGCATTACCATCACCGACGATGTCGATGCCGTGCTGGCGCAAAGCGATGTGCTCATCGACTTCACCCGTCCCGAACCGACCTTGCAACACCTGCAAAAATGCGTGGAAAAAGGCGTGAACATCGTCATCGGTACCACCGGTTTCGACGACGCGGACAAAGCCGCCATCAAAGCCGCAGGCGGAAAAACCGGCGTGGTATTCGCCGCCAACTTCAGCGTCGGCGTGAACCTCACGTTCCATATTCTCGACACCGTCGCCCGCGTATTGAACGAAGGCTACGACATCGAAATCATCGAAGGCCACCACCGCCACAAAGTCGATGCTCCGAGCGGCACGGCCTTGCGCATGGGCGAAGTGATTGCCGGCGCACTCGGCCGCGATTTGAAAGAATGCGCCGTTTACGGCCGCGAAGGACACACCGGCCCGCGCGATCCTTCCACCATCGGTTTCGCCACCGTGCGCGCGGGCGACATCGTCGGCGACCACACCGCACTGTTTGCCGCCGACGGCGAACGCGTGGAAATCACCCACAAAGCCAGCAGCCGCATGACATTCGCCGCAGGCGCAGTTCGCGCGGCGGTATGGGTGAACGGCAAAAAAGGCCTGTTCGACATGCAGGACGTATTGGGTTTGAAAAACTGATTGTCCGGTTTGGAAATCAATATCGAGGCCGTCTGAAGATCAATTTTCAGACGGCCTTTTCTGTTTGGATTCAAAGCAAAGCCGCGTAGCTCATGGTCGGTTTTGCAGGCACGGTTATGCAAAAAAATCCGTAGGTTGGGTTGTCAACCCGACAGAATCACAATATTTTTATTTCACAAACGTTGGGTTAACAACCCAACCAACCTACACGCTGCCCATGCCGTCTGAAAAACAAATCTTTGCATTCAGACGGCCTGTAATGTAGCTGATTTTGTTACAATACCGCCTTAATCAAACCTATAGACCCGCGTCATGACTTCATCTCCCAACAGCACGCTCAGGCAGATTTTTTCGCGCCGCATGCTGATCTGTATTTTTACCGGCTTCGCTTCCGGCCTGCCGCTGTATTTTCTCATCAACCTGATTCCCGCATGGTTGCGCAGCGAACACATCGACTTGAAAACCATCGGCCTGTTTGCCTTAATCGGTTTGCCGTTTACATGGAAATTCATTTGGTCGCCGATTATGGACGCAGTTCGTCTGCCGTTTCTCGGCCGCCGCCGCGGCTGGATGCTGGTGACGCAAATCGGCCTGCTGGCCACCCTGATGGCCTATGCCTTTCTGAATCCGCATCAGCACATGGCCGTGATTATGGGCTTGTCGGTGGTGGTGGCGTTTTTCTCCGCCAGTCAGGACATCGTATTGGACGCATTCCGCCGCGAAATTCTGCCCGATGCGGAGTTGGGGCTGGGCAATGCGGTTCACGTCAATGCCTACCGTATCGCCGCTTTGGTTCCCGGCTCGCTCAGCCTGATTTTGGCCGACATGATGCCGTGGCACAACGTGTTCATCATCACCGCAATGTTTATGATTCCCGGCCTGCTGATGACGCTGTTTCTCGCGCGCGAACCCGAATTGCCGCCGAGTGCGCCGCGCACGTTTACGCAAACCGTGGTGGAGCCGTTCCGCGAATTTTTCACGCGCAAAGGCGTGCGGCAGGCTTTGCTGGTGCTGGCGTTTATCTTCCTTTATAAGCTCGGCGACAGCATGGCCACCGCCCTGGCCACGCCGTTTTATCTCGATATGGGTTACAGCAAAACCGACATCGGCATCATCGCCAAAAACGCAGGGCTGTGGCCGGCGGTGATTTTCGGCATCATCGGCGGCATTTGGATGCTGAAACTGGGCATCAACAAAGCCCTGTGGCTGTTCGGTCTGGTGCAGATTGTGACGATTTTGGGCTTCGTATGGCTGGCAGGTTTCGGAAAATTCGAAGTGGTCACCGCCACCGAACGTATCATGCTGGCCGGCGTGATTGGTGCGGAAGCCGTCGGCGTGGGCTTGGGTACGGCGGCATTCGTGGCCTATATGGCGCGCGAAACCAATCCTGCCTTTACCGCCACCCAACTGGCTCTGTTTACCAGCCTCTCCGCCGTACCGCGCACGTTCATCAACGCCACCACGGGCTATCTCATCGAGTGGCTGGGCTATGTGAATTTCTTCTGGTTGTGTTTCTTCCTGGCCGTACCGGGTATGCTGCTGCTGTTTAAAGTCGCGCCGTGGAACGGGGAACAAACAGAAAAATCTTCGGCTTAAATATTGAAAGACGACAGGCCGTCTGAAAAATTTTCAGACGGCCTTTTATCCGTTTGTCTCCGAATCATACCGCATAAAACGCCACTTCGCCGTAACGCAACATTACTGCTACAAAATGATATAAAAAGAAAGCACTATGCTTGAAGCAATTATGAAAATTGCCTATACTTGCGGGCTATGTTTTAGAACGAAAACCCTATTATCCCATGCAAATTTAGCCGCCCAAACGGCGGATGTTTCCCAATCCATAGAAAGAAGGTAGGTATGAAAAATATAGGTTTCGCGCTGATTGCAGCCGCTTTGCTGGCAGGCTGCTCTTACGGCCACAAAACTTTGGCCATCAGCGACAGCCAACGTGCTGCGATGGCGGAAGACTCCCGCCGCGTACAAGATGACGAACGCGCCGAGCGTGCCGAACGCCGCGCAGAACGCCGTCAAGAAATGATGGACGAAGCCGATGCCATCAACCGTGCGTACAAAGACCGTAAAATCTACATCCTGCACTAATCCGTTTTCCGATTTTCAAACTCAACAGAGGCTAACAAAATGATGAAAAAAAGTGTAACTGCATTGACCATGGCTGCCGTATTGCTCACAGGCTGCGCGACCGGAGGCTCGGTAGGTGATTTGGCCATCGGTGACGATTCTGCCGCCATCAAAGCCGGCCGTAACCGTCAAGAAGCGCAATTATCACGCGCCGAGCTGGAACAGCACCGCCGCCAACGTGCCAACGTTTCGGAAGAATTGGCACTCGAACGTGAAAAACGCAACAACAAACGCGATCAAATCAACGGTACCATCGGTACTGCTGCCGGTGCAGTCGGTCTGATCGGTGGTGCGGCTGCCACAGCGGCTGCCATTAAAGCCTGGTTCTAACCTTTCTCCATATTTGCAAAGGCCGTCTGAAATGATTCAGACGGCCTTTTAGTTTAAGTATTCGGTTTTCTTGTTGTCGGCAGAATCGGAAATGCGGAGGACTGACTGCCCCACATTGTTCAGACGGCCTTGGCTAAGCAGCAATCCGCTTAACCGGTTTTGCCGTTTTCAGCAGGCGGAGGAATGTCCGGTACGGCAGATTCCGTATCTGACGGCTTCGCTTCAGGCGGTTGGTTTTCTGCTTGCGCATTTACCGTATTCCCTTCTGCCGTTTTCTCCGCTTCAACCCGAACCGCTTCACGCGGCAAATCATCACTTTGCTTGGTTTCTGATTTTTCCTGCGCGGCCTTGTTCTGCTCCGCATACTCTTCCTGCACACGCTGGCGGAAACGCATACCGGCCAAGTGGTAAAACGGCCGCGGCGAAAATTGGCGCGATACCTGCGATGCGAAAATGCAGGCGATGAGCATCCAGAACAATAAATTTTGTCCGCCCGTCATTTCCATCACCACCACGCTGGAGGTAATCGGCGACTGGGTTGCACCGGCCAAAAAGCCGGCCATACACAGCAGCACCACCACGTTCACGCCGCTTTCCAATTGGCCGATGGCGGCGATGTGTTCGCCCAACATGGCGCCGATGGTCAGCGATGGCGTGAAAATACCGCCCGGGATGCCTGCCCAGTAGGAAAACACCGTGGCCAACCATTTCGCCACCGCCACTCCCACGGGCGCATCATACATTCTGCGCAATGCGCCCGACGCTTCGTGATAACCCGTGCCGTAGGTCTGGCCTTGGTACAGCGTACCCAATGCCGCCAGCAGCAAACCCATGACGGCGGCCAGCATCAGCGGATGGCGGCGAATCCAACCGCGCCATTTTTCCGGCGCGTAAGCCGCCGCGCCTTTATACAGCATACGCGCGAACAGCCCGCCCGTTACGCCGCACAGCAAACCCACCGCCAGCACCCACACCAGCATATTGTCCAACTCGCTGCCGTGAAAACCGGAAAAATGCGGGTTGTTGCCCTGAATCGCCACTTGGATGAAACCGGCGGCCAACACGCCGAGCAGAATTTGCCGCTCCCAGCGCAAAATCACGCCGCGACCGAGTTCTTCAATCGCAAACACCACCCCCGCCAAAGGCGCGTTGAACGCCGCCGCCAGACCGCCCGCCGCGCCCGCCGCCATCAAATCGTTTTCCTGCATGCCCTTAAACGCGAGATTGTGTTTCTTACACCATGAACCCCACGCCGTCATCACCGCCGCACCGACCTGTACCGACGGCCCCTCGCGCCCGATGGATGCCCCGGCCAGCATACCGAGAAAGGTCAGCGGAATTTTCAGCAGCGTTTGGCCGAGCGAAATCAGCCGTGTTTTCTGCGCACCGTGCGGCAGGCTCAACGAAGCCAGCACCTGCGGAATGCCGCTGCCGACGGTATAAGGCGCGTAACGGCGCGTCAGCCACACAATCAGCGGCAGCCCCAGCGGCAAAGCCACCCATGCAAACCAGGTGTATTCCTGAACCAGACGCGCATTCAAATCCAGCGCATATTCCGCCATGTGCGCAAACAGAAGCGCGGTCAAAGCCACCAGCGCGGAGCCGGCCAGCAGGAAGGCGAACGAGACGGTTTTACGGGAAATCCGTTCCGTCTGTTTGATTTTGTGGGCGATTCGGGAGCCAAGCGATTTATTTTTCGGCATGATTTTCAGCTGTTTGAATAGGATTGGAAACATCGGTTTGAGAAACAAAAGTATAGCAAGGATTGATGTCAGCCGTATGATTTGCGGGTTTCAGACGGCCTTTTAACGCGGAATCGGGAACAGGCCGTCTGAAAATATCCACAGCCATGCTTTTTCAGACGGCCTCGATGGATTCTACCGATGACAACACTTGATATTAGTCTGAAAAATGACTAAAATGCGGCAAAATTAGTCATTTTTCAGACCAAATATGAACCAACTCGACGAAATCGGCCGCCTCATCAGCGGCAGCCGCCAGCTTTACGAGCAATGGACCAAAGCGCGCGGCATCAACTACAACACGCTGGCGGTACTTTACGGCGTGCTCCATTATCCGGACTGCACCCAGAAAAACATCTGTGAAAACTGGGGTTTGCCCAAACAGACCGTATTTTCCGTATGCCGGCAACTGGCTCAGCAAGGCCGTCTGAAATTCGCGCCCGACCCCAACGACAAACGCGGCAAAACGCTGCACCTCACCGAAGACGGTTTGGCGTTCGCACAACCGATTATCGACCAAATCCGTACCGTCGAAACCGCCGTCATCGGCGCGTTCGGCGAACAGGAAATGACCGAATTGATCCGACAATTGCAACGCTTCACCGACATCGTTGCCCGACACACACAGGAGCCGTAAACATGGCATGGATTTATCTGATTAGCGCAGGTTTGATGGAAATCGGCTGGCCGCTGGGTTTGAAACTCGCCCAGCAGGACGGCTGGCGCTGGCAAGGAATCCTGATGGCCGTCGTTTTTATGGGCTTGAGCGGCTTCCTGCTTTTTCTGGCGCAAAAAACCATCCCGATGGGCACGGCCTACGCGGTATGGACAGGCATCGGCGCCGTCGGCGCATTTGTCGTCGGCGTGGTGTTTTTCGGCGATCCCGCTTCGTTCGGCCGCTGGCTGGGCGCAGCATTGATTATCTCGGGCGTGGTGGTGATGAAGCTCACGGCTTGAATTCAGCCGGCTGACGGACGCAACAGGCCGAAACCCTTGTAAAACTCGGTTTAAACCTGAAAGCCTATGATCGTCATGAGCAGCCAAAATAAAAACACAGCCAAGCAAACAGGCCGTCTGAAAAATTTTCAGACGGCCTGTTCTCTGATGATTATGCCTTACAAATCAAAAGCATTCACCACTTTCACATGCAGCCGTACGTCCACATTGCCGCGGGTGGCGTTGGAATAGGGGCAGACTTCGTGGGCTTTGGTAATCAGCTTTTTCGCGTCGTCCTCGCTGATGCCTTCCACGGTGATAGTGATGTCCAGATCCAAGCCGAATGCGCCGTCGGGTTTCTGGCCGATACCCACGCCGACGGGGGTGCTGGATTTAGTCGGTTTGATGCCCAAAGTCGGGGCGACGTGGTTCATCGCGCTGTCAAAACATCATGCGGTAGCCAGATTCTATTCCGGCACACTGTTCCAAGTCAGGATTTCGCTTACGGGGCGGCGCAGGGTTCGGTGTCCGGGCTGCACGGCTTTGCCGATGGCGAGCATCATCACGTCGGTGTAGCGCGCGGGAATATCGAGAATCTGCCTTAACTGATCGGGAACGTAGCCGGTCATCGGTACGGTGTTCCAGCCGCGGGCTTCGGCGGCGAGCATCAGGGTCATGGCGCACAGGCCTGTGTCGAGGCCGAGCATTTTTTGCAGAGTGGTGTCGTCGTGTGCGCGGTAAAAATCGATGGCGGCGCGGGTGAGGAAGTCGCGGGTGTCGGCGCTGAAACAGCCGTCTTCGTATTCCTGCCGGTGGATGCGGGTAAGGTTGTCTGCGCTGTATGCTTCTCTGTCGGCAAGGATGACCAGTATGGCGGAGGCGGTGAGGATTTGCTGCTGGTTGAAGGCTGCGGGCAGCAGTTTTTCGCGCAAATGCCTGTCTGTAATTGCGACGAAACGCCAAGGCTGGCTGTTGTTGCCGCTGGGGGCGCGGCCGGCGGCGGCAATCAGTTCTTCCAGTTCGGCTTGGCTGATTTCGGCGGCCGGGTCGAAGTGGCGGGTGGAGCGGCGCTGTTTGATGAGGGAGAAAAAATCCATAGTCGTGCTTTCGTTCAAGGGAGAAAATGTGTACTATACCGTTTTTATTTTCCCAATTAAATCAGTTACCTGCGGGTTATGCAGGTACTTTTGGGTAAGTTTTGAACGAAAACAGCGAGCTAAACGATGAAAAAACTTTCTGCCATCGAGCTGGCCATGCAACTGGTCGGCGGCAAATGGAAATGTCTGATTCTGTATTATTTGAGCGGCGGCCAGCGGCGCACGCGCGATTTGCTGGAATGGTTGTCCGGCATCAGCCCGAAGGTGCTGACCGAACAGCTGCGCCAGCTTGAATCAGACGGCCTGATCGAGCGGGAAGTTTTTTCCGAAGCGCCGCCGCGCGTGGAATACCGCCTGAGCGACGAAGGACGCACTTTTGTTCCCGTGCTCGGCGCGCTGTGCGCATGGGGAAAAGAATACGACGAACGGCACGACAGGCTGGTGCAGCAATGCCATATGGTAGATTTATCGGCTGCCGTAGCCGAGCCGGATAAGGTTTCTCAAAGCGGCTGAACAACAAGCCGCCCGCAATCAGGCCGTCTGAAAAACGATATACTTTTCCCGAACTAAAACCGGAAAACCGCCATGTCCAACCGTACCTTCATCATACTTTTGACCGCGCTTGCCCCGCTGATTTGGGGTTCGACCTACCTCGTCGCCACCGAATTCCTGCCGCCCGACCGGCCGCTGACCGCCGCCGTATTGCGTATCCTGCCCGCAGGCATCTTGCTGCTGCTGTGGGCGCGCGAACGGCCGAAAAAACACGAATGGCTGAAAACCGCCGTGCTGGGCGTGCTCAATCTCGGCTTTTTCCAGGCCATGCTGTTTATCGCCGCCTACCGCCTGCCGGGCGGCCTGGCCGCGGTACTCTCGTCCACGCAAACCCTGATGGTACTGGCCCTGATGTACTTCATCGGCAAAGAAATGCCGCCGCGCAACGCCTGGCTGGCCGCACTCGCAGGCGTGGCCGGCATCGTGCTGCTGGTGCTGTCGCCGGATGCCGTGTCCGACCCGTTGGGCATTGCCGCCGCGCTGGCAGGCGCATTGTCGATGGCTCTGGGCGTGTTTTTCGCCAAACGCTGGAAACTGTCGCTGTCGGTGCTCGCCTCCACCGGCTGGCAGCTGTTGTTCGGCGGACTGTGCCTGCTGCCGTTCGCATGGTTCGGCGAACCGCCGCTGCCCGCGCTCACGGCGGCCAATATCGGCGGCTATGCCTATCTCTGCCTGTTCGGCGCAGTCATCGCTTATGTCCTGTTTTTCAACGGCATCAAACACCTGCCGCCCGCCGTCGTCTCATCGCTCGGACTGCTCAGCCCCGTATGCGCCTTCGTACTCGGCTGGGTATTTCTCGGCCAAAGCATGAACTGGGCGGCAGCAATCGGTTTCGCCACGGTACTCGGCTCGATTTACGGCGTGCAGCGGGCTTTGGCGGTAGGAAAATAATGGATAAGGCCGTCTGAAAAAGGTTTTTCAGACGGCCTTGATGATTCACACCCGCTTACGAACGGTAATCGGCGTTAATCGACACATATTCGTGCGAGAAGTCGCAGGTGTACACGGTGGTTTTGGCTTGGCCCCGGTTGAGGCTCACGCGCACGGTGATTTCGTCTTGGTTCATCACGGCCTGGCCTTGCTCTTCGGTGTAGCTTGCGGCGCGGCCGCCCTGTTCGGCAACCAAGACGTCGCCCAGCCACATTTTGATTTTGTCGGTATCCAAATCTTCGACACCGGCATAGCCGATGGCGGCGAGCAGGCGGCCGAGGTTCGGGTCGCTGGCGAAGAAGGCGGTTTTGACCAACGGCGAATGGGCGATGGCATAGGCCACTTTGCGCGCTTCGTCGCGGTCGGCGGCGGCGTCCACTTCGATGGTGATGAACTTGGTCGCGCCCTCGCCGTCGCGCACGATGGCTTGCGCCAGTTCCAAGGCCAGGCTGCCGAGCAGGGCTTTGAGCTGTTCGTAGCGCGGGTCGGCGATGTTGTCGATTTGGCTTTGGCCGCATTTGCCCGTGGCGATGATGACGAAGCTGTCGTTGGTGCTGGTGTCGCCGTCAACGGTGATGGCGTTGAACGACATGTCGGCGATTTCTTTGGTCATGAGCTGCAAAACCGGCTGCGACACGTTGGCATCGCAGACGATAAAGCCGAGCATGGTGGCCATGTTGGGGTGAATCATGCCGCTGCCTTTGGCGATGCCGGTCGCGCGCACGGTATGGTTTTCGCCGACTTTGCCTTCACGGCTGGCGGCTTTGGGCACGGTGTCGGTGGTCATGATGGCGCGTGCGGCTTCGTTCCAATGCATGGGTTTGACGCGCGGCAGGGCTTCGATGATTTTACCGGCGGGCAGCGGCTCGAGAATCACACCGGTGGAAAACGGCAGCACTTGGGTGGTTTTGCAGCCGATTTGGCGGGCGACGGCGGCGCAGATTTCCACCGCGTCGGCGCGACCTTGTCCGCCGGTTCCGGCGTTGGCGTTGCCGGTGTTGATGACCAGCGCGCGCACGCCGTCTTCATCGAACAAATGCGATTTGGCGATGTACACGGGCGCGGCGCAGAAGCGGTTTTGCGTGAACACGGCGCCGACCGAGTTTTTGCCGGTCAGCACCATCAGCGTCAAATCGTCGTGGTTCGGTTTTTTGACGCCGGCCTGGCCGACGAATACCTGCACGCCGTCGATGTGCAACAATTCGTCTGCGTGCCGCTCGGAAAGATTCACTGCCATTTTTTGCTCCTTTGTAGGAAATATCGGAATCGTTAAAAACGCGGCAAACGGTAGGCCGCTGCCTGTCATGGAATTTGTTTCAGACGGCCTGATTCAGGAAAAAGCCGTCTGAAAATCTTTGTCTGCCGTATTCAAATGCCCAAGAAAGGCATCAATACCGGCACAATCAGCGCGGTCAGCACGCCGTTGAGCGTCAGCCCCAAACCGGCATACGCGGCCATGCGGCGGCTGTGTTCCAAGGTTGCGGCAATCCCCATCGCATGGGAGGCCGTACCCATCGACATGCCCACGGACGACGGTTTGTGCACCGTGCCCGCGTGCAGCATTCTGTAGCCGACCATCTGCCCGAACAGGCCGGCGATGATCACGGTGGCCGCGGTAATCGCCGGAATGCCGCCGATGGATTTGGTGATTTCGATCGCAATCGGGTTGGTCACGGATTTGGCCGCCAGCGACAAAGTCACTTCCCTGTCCGCACCGAACCATTTGGCCAGGTACACGCCGGTCACAATGCCGGTCACGCTGCCAGCCAGTTGCGACAATAAAATCGGCAACCATTGGCTGCGGATTTTTTCCCAGTTCAGATACAGCGGCACGGCCAGCACCACCACCGCGGGCTTGAGCCAAAAATCGATATATTGCGCGGCATCATGATAAGCGTCGTAATCGATGCCGACAATCTTCAGGTAGGCAATCATGACCACGGTGCTGATCAATACGGGATTGCACAGCACATTGCCGGTGCGCACGCGGATGATGTTGGCCAAGCCGAAAACGGCCAAGGTCAGAAACAGCAACAGGCTGGGCGTATGGAAAATTTCCATTACATCAGCCTCCGCGCCCATTCGTGCACTTTGCCGGTGACAATCAAAACACACAGCGTGCTCAATACCGTGGCCGTCAGAATCGGAAACCAGTCGTCGGCAATCAAATCCAGGTAGCTGATGATGGCCACGCAGGGCGGCACGAGAAACAGGGTAAGGTTCGCCATCAATACGTCTGCAAACTGCTTAATCCACGAGATTTTTACCCAGCCCAGCTTCAGCAGGCCGAACAAGATGCCCATGCCGACGATACTGCCGGGCAGCTTGATGCCGAAAAACAATACCGCGCCCTCACCTGCGGCCAAACAGCCTAATACGATGAGCAACGCGCCGATGATGTTCATAATAATCCTTTATCCGCCGAATGTTTTCAGACGGCCTCTGCATGGCGCTGCGCCGCGAAAACCGTCTGCAATCCGCCGCATCATGCCTGTTCAAATCAATGTTGTTTTAAGGATGAATCATAACGCGGGATGAGGCCGTCTGAAAAGGGAATCACGGCGTTTCGCGGTATTTTTTCAGGATTCCGTTTGAAAACGGCTTTTTCGTTTTAGAACGCGTAGGTACGGTTAGCCGCCCCAAGCGGCGTAACCGTACGAAACCCTATGAGAGGCAATGCCGTCTGAAAAGCTTTAAGCAAACGAATTTCAGACGGCCTGGTTACTTTGCATGATATTTGCAGACGTGCGTACGGTTACGCCGCTTGAAGGCGGCTAACCGTACCTACATTTACCTGTTTCAGACGGCCTGTTCTCATGTCCAGCCCGTCTGAAACACCAAACGGCATTCTCAACGAATGCCGTTTGGTTCAAAATAAAATCAGCGGTACGGGTTTTCCAGACCCTCCATCAGAACCCGTAGGTACGGTTAGCCGCCTCAAGCGGCGTAACCGTACGAAACCCTATGAGATAGGCAATGCCGTCTGAAAAGCTTTGAGCAAACGAATTTCAGACGGCCTTGTACTTTGCATGATATTTGCAGACGTGCGTACGGTTACGCCGCTTGAAGACGGCTAACCGTACTTACATTTACCTGTTTCAGACGGCCTGTTCTCATGTCCAGGCCGTCTGAAACGCCAAACGGCATTCTCAACGAATGCCGTTTGGTTCAAAATAAAATCAGCGGTACGGGTTTTCCAGACCCTCCATCAGGGCTTTCAGATAATCGCGCAACTGCGCTTCGCCGCAACCCATCAACAGCGCGTCTTCAAATGCATCTTGCGCCATCTGGTAAAGCTCGCTCATGTTTTCGTTCATGACCTTCACTTTTTCGGTGCAGGAAACAATCTGACCGTCGTCGCCGTACCATTTCGGCATTTCAGGCATACTCATGCTGCAATATTCCCTTGTTTAATTCAAAAAACGCGACGGATCGTTTTTCTTCACGCGCCGGCCGAAGGCGTATTTCGCATTCCAGTATTTATTGCTCAGGCTGGTGATTTCAATGCGCTTGCCCGTTCGCGGCGCATGGATGAAGCGGTTGTTGCCGATGTAGAGGCCGACGTGGGAAATGCGCCCGCGGCCTGCGGTGCGGAAAAACACCATGTCGCCGGGCTGCAATTCGCTGCGGTTGACGTGCGTACCCATTTTGGCCTGCTGCGCAGAAGTGCGCGGCAGATTCAAGCCCATGGTGCGGCGGAAAATATGCTGCATGAAGCCGCTGCAATCGAAGCCGGTGCGTGCGGAATTGCCGCCGTAACGGTAGGCCACGCCGAGCAGACCCATGGCGCTTTTAATCAATTCGTCGGCATTGCCTGCACTGGCCGACGGCTGCGGCGCCGGTGCATCGCTGCGGATGGGGACAAATACGTTTTTGGAATCGGCCGGTGTCTCTTGTCCGAATTGGTTCAACACCTGCTGGCGGCTGTTGAGCATGGTTTCCAAATCGTCGGCATGCGTCACGCCTGTTCCGGCAAACAGCAGGCAGGCCGAAAGCAGTGCTGCCGGCAGTTTTGCAAAAAAATTCATGTGTTACTGACTTCCAAATTTTCAGACGGCCTGATGTGCGCAGGCCGGCGGCCAACGAGTCGTGATGCTGTCTGTTTTATTATGTTATGCTGTATCTTGAGCGGTATCTGTTTGATTGTATGAAAAAATCGGACGGTTGGCAAAAAAGTAACGGTTATATTGCGTTAATGGTTTGTTTTTAAAGAATTTTACAAAGCCCGAAAAATGATGATGATTCCCACCCTGCTGGCGATGCGCGATATTTCGCGTATGCGTGAGATTATTGCGGTTCTGACCAAACACGGTTTGGGCAGCTTTGTACAGCGCATCAGGCTGTCGCATCAGAGCGAGCGTGTCAAAGCCGACCCCGACAGCCGTTATCTGAGTACGCCGCGCCGTTTCCGCATGGCTTTCGAGGAGCTGGGGCCGACGTTTATCAAGCTCGGCCAAGTGTTATCGACGCGGGTGGACATTTTCGGTGCGGAATGGATTGAAGAATTCGAGCGGCTGCAAAGCAATGTCGCGCCGATTCCTGTCGGCAACATCCACCGGCTGATCGAATCGCACTTGGGGCGGCCTGTGGGGGAGGTTTTCCGCTCTATCGAACCCCGCCCCGTCGGCAGCGCGTCGATTGCCCAAGTCCATCAGGCCGTATTGCTCGACGGCGAAACGGTGGCGGTGAAAATCAAACGCCCGGACATCGACCCCGTGATTCAGGCCGATTTGCGCATTCTCAACCACATCGCCAGCCTGATTGAATCGGAAATCCCCGAAATGCGCCGCTACCAGCCGGTGCAGATGGTGCAGTATTTCGCGCGCAGCCTGGCCAAAGAAACGGATTTGTCGGTCGAATTGCGCTACATGCAGCGTTTCGGCAAAACTTTTGAAAACCACGCATCGGTCCACATTCCCAAGGTTTACCCCGAGCTGTCCAACCGCCTGATTCTGGTGCAGGAACACATCGGCGACACGCTGCTGAAAAACATCGACACCGGCACGCTCGAACCCGATGTCCGCCGCCGTTTGGCCGCGCAGATTACCGACACCTTGTTCACCATGATTCTGCAACAGGGTTTCTTTCACGCCGATCCGCATCCGGGCAACATCTTCATCAATTCAGACGGCCGCATCACCTTTATCGATTTCGGTTTGGTCGGCCACTTGAGCAGCACGCGCCGGCGCGAAATCATCGATTTGATTAACGCGCTCACCCACAAAGACCAGTTCACCATGCAGTATGTGCTGAGCAACTGGGCGCAGGGCGATTTGCCCGACGAAAACCTGCTCGGTGCGGACGTATTGGAAATGCTGCTCAACTACGAACACACGCCCGTGCGCGATTTGCGCATCAGCCAAGTCATCAACGACATCACCCAAATCATGCGCCGCCACGGCCTGACCCTGCCGGGCGATTTGGTGATGCTGTTCAAAACCCTGATTACGCTCGAAGGCGTCGTCAAGCGGCTCGACGGCCAAATCGAGCTGCTCGAGCGCGCCAAACCGATTGTGGCGGCCGCTTTCAAAGAACGCGCCGCGCCCGAACACATCCTGCGCAAAAGCAAAATGCACATGCAGACCCTGCTCCAGGCCGCCGATGAACTGCCGCAAAACCTGTTCCGCTTAAGCCGCCGTCTGCAAAAAGGCCAAATGGGGGTAACGCTCGATTTTAAACGTTTCGACCAGCTCAGCCAGCAAATCGACCGCGCCACCAACCGCCTGACCATGGGCATCGTCACCGCCGCGCTGATTATCGGTTCGTCCATCGTCATGAGCATCGACACCGGCCCGAAATTCATCGGCTTCATCGGCTATCTGCTCGCCTTTGCCAACAGCCTGTGGATTATGTGGTCGATTTGGCGTTCCGGCCGGCATTAACGCTCGGGACACACAACCAGGCCGTCTGAAAATTTTCAGACGGCCTTTTTCATCCATATCGGCCACCCTTCCCTCCGAGTTTATCGCTATAAAAAAACCTATTTCGATAACTTTTATCAATAGCCGGGAATTTTCTCCACGCCTTTTTATCTAAACAGTTCGTTTCATCCCCGCACTTCCCACTCAAAGAATCCATCCATGCAGAAAAAAGAATACTTCTACGGTTTGGATCAACTGCGTTCCGGCCTGATGCTGATGGGCGTCCTGATTCATACCGTTGCCCTAATCAATCCTTTCTACCAATGGAACTACGTCAGCCAATACCGCAATGAATTCATTCATAATTTAGTGTATGTGACCCACTTTTTCCGAATGGAAGCCTTCTTTGTCATCGCCGGATTTTTTTCGGCTATGGTCTTGGCCAAGAAAGGTACCCGGTATTTCATCAGCGGGCGTTACAAAAGGGTACTCATCCCTTTGCTCTCTTCGATTTTGTTCATCAACACATTTGAAGTCTGGTTTATCGTTGAAAACGGCATCAAAACATGGCAGCAAATCGGCCTTCCCGATTTCATCGTGCATTCGTGGTTTTTATTGACACTGATGATTTTGTCGTGGCTGTGTCTGCTGCCGGCAGATAAAATCCTGGACTGGCTTGGCCGACTCAAATTACCGCTTCAATTATGCCTTGCCGTCATCTACATGCTCTCCCCTTACGGCCTGAAATTTTTATTCCGGCTGGTGATTCCGGAACAGGATTTTCCGCTCTTTTATACGCTGTTTGACTATTTCGTCGAACGAACCCTCTACTACAGCCTGTACTTTTTCTTGGGCTATCAGATTTACCGCTCCGAATATCTGAAAAGCCTATTGAAAAACAAAAAGATTTTCACCGCCGTCAGCATGACCGCCCTGGCCGGTTTGCTTTACCAATACGCCATGATTGGCGCGCCATCTGAAAACCAACCTTCCATTTTCCTTCAAGCCGCCAACCTGATTCTGAAACATATCACCGCTTTGAGCACTTCATGGATATTGTTCGCCTTCTTCTCCACGGCGCACTTCCGTCCGTCGGACACTTCCGCTTTTTTCGTGCGCTCGGCCATTATTATCTACCTGTTCCACCATCCTTTGGTCATCGTCATCGGCTACTACATGGATATTCCGGGGCTGACATCGACAGGCTATTTCCTGATCGTATCCGTCTGCGTGTACTTGTGGTCATTCTTCATCTATTTTCTCATCGACAGCAACCGCTACACGCGTTGGCTGTTCGGCATCAGATAATCTTCAGGCCGTCTGAATCTTCAGACGGCCTTGATTTCTCTTAAAGCGCAACCATATAACCGGCAATCCGATATTGATTAAGAGAACATCATGACTCCATCCACTCCTGCCGCCATCAACCATGACGACATCCGCACCCGTTTTATTTTCGACGACATGCCGGTACGCGGCCTGCACGTCCGCCTGGAAAACGTTTGGCAGCACATCGCCCGGCAGAAACACTACCCTGCCGCCATCCGCCGCGCTTTGGGCGAACTCTTGGCCGCCGGCACATTGTTGTCGAGCAATTTGAAAATCGACGGCACGCTGATTATGCAGGTGCAGGGGCAAGGCCGTCTGAAAATGCTGGTGGTGGAAGCCACGTCCGAACAAACTGTCCGCGCCACCGCCCGCTGGGACGAAAGCGCAGACATCGCCGATGACGAAAGCCTGACCGGTTTGCTGGGCGAAAACGGCGTGTTCGTCATGACCCTGCAACCGAAAGACGCCGAACCGTGGCAAGGCGTGGTGCCCTTGGAAGGCGACAGCATTGCGCACATGCTGGTGAACTATATGAAACGCTCCGAGCAGCTCGACACACATATCGTCTTAACCGCTTCCGATGCCGGCGTCGGCGGCCTGCTGGTGCAACGCCTGCCGGAAGAAGAAATCGATGCCGAAGCATGGAATCATGTCAGCACCCTGGCACAAACCGTGACCGACAGCGAATTGACCGGCTTGGATGCGCAACATGTGCTGTACCGTCTGTTCCACGAGACCCCGCCGCGCGTGTTCGAGCCGGAACACATCGAATTCGCCTGTACCTGCTCGCGCGGCAAAGTCAGCGACATGCTGCTGATGCTCGGCGGCGAAGAAGTCGGCGGCGTCGTAGCGGAACAAGGCAGCATTGCGGTCGATTGCGATTTCTGCCATGAAAAATATGTATTTGACGAAACCGACGTCAACGCCCTGTTCGGCGCAAACGTCGTCTCCGCCGTCCGCCAGGAAGCGCAGCGGATTCAGTAAATCCACCAAAAAATGCAAAGGCCGTCTGAAAAAATTTTCAGACGGCCTTTGATAATTCCAAACCGATGATTATTTGTTGTTCAAAGAATCACGGATTTCGCGCAACAGCAATACTTCTTCACTTGGCTCAGCAGGTGCTTCTTCAGCAGGTGCTTCGGCTTTTTTCATTGAGTTCAACAATTTCACCACACAGAAAATGGCGGCAGCAACAATCAGGAAGCTGATAACGGTATTGATGAACAGGCCGACATTCAAAGTTACCGCACCTGCGGCTTTGGCCGCTTCCAATGTTGCATAACCTGCTTCAGGAGCAGCTTGTGCGCCGTCCTTCAACGTGATGAACAGGTTGGAAAAATCCACGCCGCCGATCAAAATGCCGATAGGGGGCATAATCACGTCGTCAACCAATGATTTCACAATGCCGCTGAACGCCGTACCGACAACCATACCGACGGCCAAGTCCACGACATTGCCGCGCATGATAAATTCTTTAAATTCTGATGCAATAGACATAATAAACTCCTGAATAGTAAGTGTAAAAAAATTTTTAACATTGTATCGAACAGGCAGGGAATGATAGCGACTTATAAGTTAAATTTATTTTATATAAGTTAAATTTTGTATTATTCGCAAAAAAGGCAAGCATCCTTACCGTTCATTTCAAATAAAGGCCGTCTGAAAAACCAGTGTACCTTTTTTACACCATTTTTCAGACGGCCTTTCCGTCATCATCCCATGCGGATTGCTTATTCTTCGACGCTCAAGGCGTTGATGCTGTAACCGCCGTCGACATAAGTGATTTCGCCGGTAATGCCCGAAGCCAAATCCGACAGCAAAAAGGCTGCCGCATTGCCGACTTCTTCGATGGTCACATTGCGTCCCAGCGGATTTTGCGAGGCCACATGGCTCAGCAGTTTGCTGAAATCGGCAATACCGGAAGCGGCCAGCGTTTTGATCGGACCGGCGGAAATGCCGTTGCAGCGGATGCCTTCGCGGCCAACGGCAGAGGCGGTAAAGCGGATGGCCGCTTCCAAACTGGCTTTGGCCAAACCCATCACGTTGTAATTCGGAATCGCACGCACCGCACCCAAGTAGCTCAGGGCGACGATGGCGGAGTTGCGGCCTTTCATCATCGGGCGCGCCGCTTTGGCCAGAGCCGGCAGGCTGTAGGCAGAGGTTTCGTGCGCGGTATTGAATGCTTCGCGGCTGATGCTGTCGAGGAAGTCGCCGTTCAAGGCTTCTTTCGGCGCGAAGGCAATGGCGTGTACCAGTCCGTCTAAACCGTCCCAGCTTTTGCCCAAGTCGGCGAAAACCTGTTCCACTTCGGCATCGTTGTTGACATCGCAGCGGAACACCAAATCAGAACCCAATTCGGCAGCCATTTTGCGCACGCGTTCTTCCAGTTTGTCCACGACATAAGTAAACGCCAGTTCCGCGCCTTGTTCGCGGCAGGCTTTGGCAATGCCGTAGGCAATCGAACGCTCGGAAATCATACCGGTAATCAGAATTTTTTTACCTTGCAAAAAACCCATTTTTTATCCTTTAAAGTGTGGTGTTGCACTGATTGCTGTCTCCCGATAAGCGGCTTATCCGCCGCTCCGGCCGGGCTGCCGTTCATCGGAAGCGAAGATTTAAACGATGCATTATAGCAAAAAGCCGTTGTTTTGGAATAAAAAACAATCCGCCGCCTTTCAGACGGCCCGTAGGAATCCGTTCCTTTCCACCTGCGTTTCGGATAAGCGGCAACCCATCCTGCTGACAAGGACACCACGCTCTGTCCCACCGGCTCAGAAGTCAGTCCGCCTGAACATCAACGGCTGAACGGCCACAATGACACCAAGCACCCATGTTCCTGAAAATTCAGGCAAGGCCGTCTGAAATATTTTGCATCCGTCGTTTCAATGCACAAGTTTTCCAGGGGAATACCTCTCCTCTCAAACTGAGACTTTTACAAAATCGAGGTTAAAACCTGAAAATTTATGCCTTTCATTAGCTGCGCGTGTGTGGGAGCGCAGCTAATGACAGATTAAAAACTTTTGAATACTTTCGATTTTGCCAAAGTCTCCAATTGCCTCTCGCAACAAGACAGGGCCGTCTGAAAACATCCAATATCCGGAAAAATGTTTTCAGACGGCCTTATCGCTTCGGTACGGAGAATACAAATCAGCGGCTGTACATCGCCCACAAATCTTCTTGCAGATTGACCAATGGTTCGCCGTCGGCCGCTTGAACGCGGATATATGAACCGTCTGGCTGCATCTGCCAGGCTTTGGTGTTGTCTTCCAACGCCAGCGTCAGCCCTTCACGGATAACGCGCGCTTTCAGCACCGGATGAAGAATCGGCGTCGCGACTTCGATACGGCGGAAGAAGTTTCGTCCCATCCAGTCGGCACTGGAAATATAGGTATTTTCTTCGCCGCTGTTATAGAAGTAATAAATCCGGGCGTGTTCCAATTGGCGGCCGATGATGGAACGGACGCGGATATTGTCCGACAAGCCTTTCACGCCCGGCCGCAGGGTGCACATACCACGCACAATCAGGTCAATCTGCACGCCGGCGGAACTGGCGGCATACAGGGCTTCGATAACCGTCGGCTCAATCAAAGAATTCATCTTGGCGATGATTTTGGCCGGCTTGCCTGCGCGGGCGTTTTCCGTTTCTTGCTGAATCCGGCTGATGATCATCGGATGCAGCGTAAACGGGCTTTGATACAGTTTGTTCAGACGGCCCGGCTTGCCCAAGCCGGTAATTTCCATGAACAAAGTATTCACGTCGGCGGTAATGGCCGCATCATCGGTAATCAGGCCAAAATCCGTGTAGATGCGCGAGGTACCTTGATGGTAGTTGCCCGTCCCCAAATGGGCATAGCTTTTCAGACGGCCTTCTTCGCGACGGATGACCAACGCCATTTTGGCATGGACTTTGTAACCGAATACGCCGTACACCACATGCGCACCCACGTTTTCCAGTTTTTGCGCCCAGCTGACGTTGTTGGCCTCGTCAAAACGTGCCATCAATTCTACGATGACGGTTACCTGCTTGCCTGCCAGTGCCGCGCGCATCAGTGCTTTGACCAACTCGGAATCGGTACCGGTGCGGTAAATCGTCATCTTGACGGCCAACACATCGGGATCGCTGGCCGCTTCGCGAATCATTTGAACCACCGGATCAAACGACTGGTAAGGATGGTGCAGTAATATCGGGCCTTGCCTGGCTAAGTCCAAAACAGAGCCGTTTTTACCGAGTTTTTTCAGACGGCCTGTGGCAGGCGGGGGGGCAAATTTCAAATCCGGGCGGTCAACCAAATCGGGAACGGCATTCAAGCGCACCAGATTCACCGGCCCCTCCACTTGATACAGCTCCGACGGTTTCAGTTGGAATTGGTCAAGCAGGAACTGACAAATATGCGGCGGGCAGGTATCGGCCACTTCCAAACGCACGCCGTCTCCGTATTCCCGGTCGCGCAATTCACTCTGAATCGCGGTGCGCAGGTTCTCCAAATCATCGTCATCAACGGTCAGGTCGCTGTCCCTCGTCAGGCGGAACTGGTGGCAGCCTTTGACTTCCATACCCAGGAACAATTTGTGGACGTGTGCGTGCAAAATCGACGATAAAAACACAAAACCTTCGTTGCCGTCACAGATTTCAGACGGCATTTTCACCACACGCGGCAAAATCCGCGGCGCCTGAACAATCGCCATGCTGGACGGGCGGCCGAAAGCATCGGTACCTTCCAATTCCACCGCGAAATTGAGCGACTTGTTCAATACGCGCGGGAACGGATGGGAGGGATCGAGACCGATTGGCGTCAGAATCGGCATCAGCTCATTATCGAAATATTCGTTAATCCATTTCTGCTGTTCCGGTGTCCACGTGCGGCGGCGGTAAAAATGAATGCCTTCTTTGGCCAGTTCGGGCTGCAATACTTCATTGAACAATGCATATTGTTCGTCCATCAAAGCATGTGCCTGTCTGGAAATGTCTGCCAATGTTTCAGACGGCGTCTTACCGTTATCGAGCAGAGTATGCGGACGGATTTTCTGATCGCGTTTCAACGATGCGACGCGAACTTCAAAAAACTCGTCCAAATTGGACGAGACGATACATAAAAAACGCAAACGTTCCAACAGCGGCACACTCGAATCTTGAGCCTGCGCCAAGACGCGGCGGTTAAATTCAAGCAAGCTCAGCTCGCGACAGAGAATTCGGTTTTGATCGGGCATATTTTTCCCCAATTCGGTTAACGTGGTGCAGAAAAAGAAACCATAGCGCGTCAGTATAACGCGTTTTCAAAGCAACGCAACCGTGGCCAACAAATGCCCGGTTTCACCGCAAAATGCTAATAGGTAAGCATATAAAAGCTCTGTGAATATTTGATGACAATCCATCCGGACAGAAACTGCAGTAGGGAATCGTTGGGTTGAGATGTAAGAAAAACTAACGTTGTTTACACTTTCTAGACAAAACAGCTTTTATAGTCATTTAAAATAAAAATCATACAGCATTGCCAGCTCTCTTATATATTCTGAGTGTACGTGGCGGTCACAGCCGCTTTTCTATTTTAAACGACTATATTTTTTACCCGAATGATTGTCTTAGGATTTTTACACCACCCAGATAATAAAAAAGCACGGTATAAACCGTGCTTTTCCTGAAACAAAACGCTTATTTGTTTTTTTGCGAACGAAGATAATCCAAGGTTTTGAGCTGGGCGATGGCTGCGGCTAAAGCAGCATGTGCTTTTGCCAAAGATTCATCGTCTTGCGCCTTAGAAATACGGTCTTCCGCCGCTTTCTTGGCCTGCTCCGCGCGCTCCTGATCCATCTCCGTACTGCGTACAGCAACATCTGCCAATACGGTAATTTTCTCAGGCTGCACTTCCAGCAAGCCACCGGAAACAGCAACCAATACTTCTTCAGTCTGACCCGGCACAGTCAATCTCAATGCTCCAGGTCGCACCAAACTCATGATCGGCTCGTGTCGCGGGTAAATACCGAGCTCACCCTGTACAGTCGGAACCACCACAAAGCTGGCTTCGCCTGAATAGATGTTTTGCTCGCTACTGACCACTTCAACTTGCATGATACTCATGCCGACCTCCTTAGTTTAAGGTTTTCGCTTTCTCGGCTGCTTCTTCGATGCCGCCCACCATATAGAACGCTTGTTCCGGCAAGTGGTCGTATTCACCGTTCAAGATTGCCTTGAAGCCTGCGATGGTATCGCGTAATGCAACATATTTACCCGGAGAACCGGTAAATACTTCGGCAACATGGAACGGTTGGGACAAAAAGCGTTGGATCTTACGGGCACGCATCACAGTCAGTTTGTCTTCGTCAGACAACTCATCCATACCCAAAATAGCGATGATATCCCGCAATTCTTTGTATTTTTGCAAAGTAGACTGAACGCCGCGCGCAACATCGTAATGCTCTTGACCCAATACCATCGGATCCAACTGACGCGAAGTCGAATCCAACGGGTCAACGGCCGGATAAATACCCAAAGAAGCAATATCACGACTCAATACCACAGTCGCATCCAAGTGAGCGAAGGTAGTTGCCGGAGACGGGTCAGTCAAGTCATCCGCAGGTACATACACAGCTTGGATGGAAGTAATTGAACCGGTTTGCGTGGAGGTAATACGCTCTTGCAAACGACCCATTTCTTCAGCCAAAGTCGGTTGGTAGCCTACTGCAGACGGCATACGACCCAACAGTGCAGAAACTTCGGTACCGGCCAAAGTATAGCGGTAAATATTGTCTACGAAGAACAATACGTCACGGCCTTTGCCGTTTTCGTCTTTTTCGTCGCGGAAATATTCGGCCATGGTCAAACCGGTCAACGCAACACGCAAACGGTTACCCGGAGGTTCATTCATTTGGCCGTAAACCATGGCTACTTTATCCAATACATTGGAATCTTTCATTTCATGGTAGAAATCGTTACCTTCGCGGGTACGTTCACCTACACCTGCAAACACAGATAAACCGCTGTGTGCTTTGGCGATGTTGTTGATCAATTCCATCATATTTACGGTTTTACCTACACCGGCACCACCGAACAGACCCACCTTACCACCTTTGGCAAACGGACAAAGCAAGTCAATCACTTTAATACCGGTTTCCAACAATTCGGTGGCGGCTGAAAGCTCATCGAATTTAGGTGCGGATTGGTGAATTGCCCGCTTTTCCGAAGCATCAACCGAACCCGCTTCATCCACCGGGTTGCCCAATACGTCCATAATCCGGCCCAATGTCGCTTTACCGACGGGTACAGTAATCGGGGCACCGGTATTGCTTACGGCCATGCCTCGCTTCAAGCCGTCTGAACTACCCATTGCAATCGTACGTACCACACCGTCACCCAAAAGTTGTTGCACTTCCAGGGTCAGACCGGTTTCGTCCAATTTCAGAGCATCGTAAACGTGCGGAATAGCATCACGTGGAAATTCTACGTCAACTACAGCACCAATAATTTGTACGATTTTGCCTTGGCTCATTATCGTATCCTATTTTCCATACAGTTTCAGACGGCCTAAACAGCCGCAGCACCTGCAACAATTTCTGACAATTCCGTGGTAATCGCTGCTTGGCGCGATTTGTTATACACCAAACGCAACTCTTTAATGGCATTGCCTGCATTATCGGTAGCGGCTTTCATTGCTACCATACGCGCGGCTTGTTCGGATGCCATATTATCAGCCAATGCTTGATAAACCACAGATTCTAAATAACGGCGAACCAAATATTCCAATACAGCAACAGGGCTCGGCTCGTAACGGTATTCCCAACCATACGGAGAATGAACGTTAGCCTCTTCGATCGCATTTTGACCGATAGGCAGCAATATCTCCATCCGCGGCTCTTGGCGCATCGTATTCACAAAACCGGAATACACCAAGTGAATCACATCTAATTCATGCTTTTCATAGCGTTGGAAAATTTCAGTCAACGGACCCAGCAATAATTCCATTTTAGGCGTATCGCCCAAATTCACCGCACTGGCAATCACGTTTAAGCCGATACTTTGGCAAGCTGCCAAACCTTTGCTACCCAGACACACGACATCAACTTCGATGCCCTGCTCCTGATACTCTTGAACTTGCGCCAAAAATCTCTTCAACACGTTGGCATTCAAGCCACCGCACAAACCTTTATCGGTCGTCATCAAAATGAAACCTGCACGCCGTACTTCACGATGAGGTTCCAGCAATTTAATGCCATGCTCGGTTTGGGTTTGTGCCAAATGGCTCATTACCGTACGCACTTTTTCGGCGTACGGACGCGCTAAGCGCATCCGCTCCTGAGTCTTCCGCATTTTAGAGGTAGACACCATCTGCATCGCTTTTGTGATCTTTTGAGTATTTTGAACACTACGGATTTTGGTGAGAATCTCTTTTCCTACTGCCATTTCAGACTCCTTTCATTTGCAGTTCTTAAGCTTGATAAGCGTAAGAAGATTTGAAAGTTTTCATGGCGTCGGTCAATGCTTGTTCTGCTTCATCAGACATCGAACCTGAAGCATTAATCGCATTTAACACATCCGGCAATTGTGTACGGACATAGCTCAAGAATTCTGCCTCAAAAGATAAAGCTTTGGAAACAGGAACATCAGCATATGAGCCATTGTTAATCGCCCATAACGTCAATGCCATCTCAGCGGTGTTCAGAGTGCTGAATTGTTTTTGTTTCATCAATTCTGTCACCACTTCACCGTGTTGCAATTGCTTACGGGTTGCTTCATCCAAATCGGAAGCGAACTGAGAGAACGCAGCCAATTCACGATATTGGGCTAAAGCCAAACGGATACCACCACCTAGTTTCTTGATCACTTTGGTTTGTGCTGCACCACCTACACGTGATACGGAAATACCGGCGTTAATCGCGGGACGGATACCCGAATTAAACAAATCCGTCTCCAAGAAAATTTGGCCATCTGTAATCGAAATCACATTGGTTGGTACAAATGCAGATACGTCACCGGCTTGGGTTTCGATAATAGGCAGTGCGGTTAACGAACCGGTCTTACCCTTGACTTCACCATTAGTCAGTTTTTCTACTTCATCTTCATTAATGCGTGCGGCACGCTCCAACAAACGAGAATGCAAGTAGAATACATCGCCAGGATAAGCCTCACGACCTGGCGGACGGCGCAGCAACAGGGAAATTTGACGGTACGCAACGGCTTGTTTAGACAAATCATCATAAACAATTAAGGCATCTTCACCACGATCGCGGAAAAATTCGCCCATGGTACAACCTGAGTAAGGTGCAATATACTGCAATGCTGCCGCCTCAGAAGCGGTTGCTGCTACCACAATGGTATGTTCCATTGCACCATGCTCTTCCAGCTTACGTACCACGTTGGCAATAGAAGAAGCTTTTTGCCCCACCGCTACGTAAATACAAATAACACCGGTACCTTTTTGGTTCACAATCGCATCTAAAGCAACAGCTGTTTTACCGGTTTGGCGGTCACCAATGATCAGCTCGCGCTGCCCACGGCCAATCGGAACCATTGAATCAATGGCCTTTAAACCGGTTTGCATCGGCTGATCAACAGATTTACGCGCGATTACACCCGGTGCGATTTTTTCAATTGGGGCACTGCCGGATGCATTAATCGGACCCTTACCATCAATCGGCCGACCCAATGCATCCACTACACGACCCACCAATTCCCGACCTACCGGTACTTCTAAAATTCGTCCCGTACAAGTGACAGTATCACCTTCTTTGATGTGTTCGTATTCACCCAACACCACGGCACCAACGGAGTCACGCTCCAAATTCATGGCCAAGCCGAAAGTGTTGCCCGGGAATTCGAGCATCTCACCTTGCATAGCGTCTGACAAGCCATGAATACGTACGATACCGTCTGTTACAGAAATCACTGTACCGCGTGTACGAACTTCTGCATTAACCGACAGATTTTCGATTTTAGCTTTAATCAAATCGCTAATTTCAGCAGGATTAAGCTGCATGAAAACTCTCCTAATTTGTCATAGTCGTATACAAAGCATTCAATTTACCTTGCACCGACAAATCCAAGACCTGGTCACCCACTTCTACTTTCACACCACCGATTAATTCCGGATCAATTTTTGTGGTCACTTGCAAATCGGTGTTGAAACGTGCTTTTAAAGTATCGATCAAATCGGCTAATTGTACAGGCGTTAATTCGTATGCGCTGTAAATTACGGCTGATTTAGTATTATTGAGTGCCAAGACTAAGTCTTGATATTGCGCGTATACCTCCGGCAACACATTTAACCGCTTTTGTTCGGCCAAAACACTTACGAAATTTGTAAGACTGGCATCATTCAAACCAAGCAAATCAGTTAGTGCTTTTGCTTTATCGGAAGCCGCGGTTTCAGGCTGCTCGATCAGAGACACAACCTTCTGATCCTGCAGTACTGCTGCCAATTCTTTCAGTCCGCCCAACCAAGACTCAATTTGGTTTTTTTCCTGTGCCAAACCAAACAATGCTTTCGCATAAGGCCGGGCAATCGTTGCGAACTCTGCCATAGGATTACAGCTCCTGTTTCAAAGTGTTGAGCATTGCTGCGTGCTTAGAAGCATCTACTTCACTACGCAGGATGGACTCCGCACCTTTCACAGCCAATACAGCGACTTGCTCGCGCAAAGCTTCGCGGGCACGGTGTATTTCCTGCTCGACATCGGCTTTAGCCTGGGCTGTAATACGTGCGGCCTCTGTAGAAGCTTGCTGCTTGGCTTCTTCCACAATCGCGGCTGCACGCTTCTCGGCATTGGCCACCATTTCGGCAACCTGCCCACGTCCGTCGGCCATGAGTTCTGCAACTTTCTTTTCTGCCTGTTCAAAATCGCTCTTACCGCGCTCGGCAGCAGCCAAGCCCTCAGCAATTTTAGCGGCGCGCTCATCCAACGCCTTTGCGATTGGCGGCCACACAAATTTCATGGTAAACCAAACCAAACCGAAAAAGACGATAACCTGCGCAATTAAGGTTGCATTAATATTCACTTTACTTAACCTTCGTATTAGGGTTAATCAAACAAACGATAAAACCGTTTGTAGCGAACTGTGTTCGGATTAGCCTGCAAACGGGTTAACGAAGGCAAACAGCAATGCAATGGCTACACCGATCAAGAAAGCGGCATCAATCAAACCGGCAATCAAGAACAGTTTGGTTTGCAACGGACCAATCAATTCAGGCTGACGGGCAGAAGATTCCAAATATTTTGAACCCACCATAGCAATACCGATAGAAGCACCCAAAGCACCCAAAGCTACGATCAAACCACATGCAATAGCAATCAAACCCATTTTTAAAACTCCTTAGAATGAAAACAAAGGTTAAAACTACGTTGAAAAATTAAAAAACCACTTATGAAACAACTAAATTCTTAGTGCGCATCATGTGCTTGGCCAATATATACAAATGCCAAAGCCATAAAAATAAATGCCTGCAGGGTAATTACCAAAATATGGAAAATCGCCCATGCTAAACCGGCTAAAATGTGGAATACGAACAAAATCGGATCCATGACACCAATACTACCGGAAGCTGCCCACGCACCACCCAGCAATGCAATCAGCAAGAACACCAGCTCACCGGCATACATATTACCGAACAACCGCATACCGTGCGATACGGTTTTTGATAAAAATTCTACGATATTTAACAAGAAATTGGCCGGTGCCAACTTCGCACCAAACGGCGCGCTGAACATTTCATGCATCCAGCCGCCGAAACCCTTAATTTTGACGTTATAGTAAATACAGATAATCAAAACACCGATGGCCAAAGCCAAGGTGGTATTCAAGTCGGCAGTCGGTACGACACGCAGCAATGCATGGTGATTACCAGTAATCCCCTGCCATGCGACCGGCAACAAATCAACCGGCAACAAATCCATGGCATTCATCAGGAAAATCCACACAAACAGCGTCAATCCCAATGGCGCAACGGCTTTACGGGATTGTTCGTTATGGATAATGCTTTTACACATATCGTCCACAAACTCGAACAGTATCTCCACTGCCGCCTGAAAACGCCCAGGCACACCCGCAGTCGCTTTCTTAGCTCCGCGCCATAAAATAAAACTACCGATAATTCCCAACAACACAGCAAAGAAAATTGCATCCAAATTGATGTAAGAAAAATCAGCGATATTTTTCAGGCCTTGGCCTTGGGTTACGTCCGACAGACTGGTCAAGCTTTGCAAGTGGTGCTTGATGTAGTCGGCAGCGGTCATCGATTCACCTGCCATAGTCTTTTACTCTCAAATAATACAAAAAAACCAAATGGCTGACGCCGAGCAATCCGAAGAAAAACGGAAAGAAAACCAGTGATTCATGCCAAACTGCAAATACAACCAGCATCAACACCAGCGACAGCACTACTTTTAAAACTTCTCCGAAAATAAATACCCTACTTTGTGCATAAGGACGATTCTTAACAAGCTTTAAAAGTAAAACTGCAATAGATGAGGGAATGAGATACGTGAGTCCGCCGACCAACGCCGACCAAAAACCGCTCTTGCCTGCCACCGCCACGCTTAGGGCAGAAACCGCAAATAAGACAACTACTTGTAAAATTAAAATCTGCTTCATATTTGAAGGGCATCACGCCACCATATCAAAGCGAGGCTACTATAATCAAGAAGTGCCATGCCGTCAAGCGATTGTTAAGCTTTGTGAAACACCATGATTCAAAGAAACTGCTGTTTACAATAATTTCCTATCCGACACTTGTCGGTTTTTAAGAATTCTAACACAAATTACACGCCATTACATATTTATTAACATTGAAATACAATAATTTATGCTCAATTCCAATATACCGACACCGAAAGAAAATAATCTCCTTGATTTCAATCAGATTTTAACAGGCCGTCTGAAAAAATTTCAGACGGCCTGCTGCATAATTTTTTATACGGCGGGAGAAAACCAGCGTGATAAATTTTACCATTCTCCCCTGACACCCTTATGAATCGTATTCAATCCCTAACTGCTTCAGCAGATATTCAAATGTTTCAGGCGTGTCGAAATGCAACACAATTTTACCTTTCTTCTGGTTCGTGGTTTTGATTTCGGCATTGACGCCCAAACGCTCGGTCAATACGTCATTCAAACGCTGCACATCGGGACTGGTGGTTTTCTTAGGCTCCGCATCTTTGGTTTGGTGCGCAAGCTGGCTGCGACGTTCGACTTCGCGCACCGACCATCCGTTTTTCACGGCTTTTTGTGCCAGCTCCAATTGCTCGACAACCGGCAATGTCAACAAAGCGCGCGCATGTCCCATTTCCAAATGCCGTTGATATAGCATTTCCTGAACCGGCTCGGGCAAACTCAACAAACGCAAACTGTTGGAAATCGCGCTGCGGCTTTTTCCGACGGCCTTGGCTACCGTCTCATGAGTCAGGCCGAATTCGTCAACCAAGCGTTTCAAGCCTTGTGCTTCTTCAATCGGATTGAGATTCTCACGTTGCAGGTTCTCAATCAAACCCATTGCCAGCGCGGTTTCGTCGCTGATGGTTTTGATGACCACCGGAATTTCGGTCAAACCGGCCAATTGCGAAGCCCGCCAGCGGCGCTCGCCGGCAATCAATTCGTATTGCGACAAACCGTGTTCACGCACGATTACCGGCTGAATCACACCTTGCGCTTTAATCGAGTCGGCCAACTCCTGCAACGCTTCGTCATCCATCTGCACACGTGCCTGATAGCGGCCGGGCTGGATATCGGCGATAGCGACGGTGGTCAGACGGTCGCTGGTGCTGTTGTCCACACCGTTAGAAATCAGGGAATCCAAACCGCGGCCCAAACCGCCTTTCATTTTTGCCATGTCGTTATCCTTTTGTTTTACTGCACTGAAGCTGCGCTTTCAGACGGCCTGGTAGAAGAAATGCCGTATTTTATCGGATATTCGTACGGATAGACAATTTGTATTGATATAATATCGCTTTCAGACGGGCTATTTTTCAGAAAGATTTTCATGACGCGACGGCTCATCATCGGCATCAGCGGTGCAAGCGGTTTTCAATATGGTTACAAAGCACTACAAATTCTGCAGTCTCTGCCCGATATCGAAACGCATTTGGTGGTTTCCAAAGGTGCCGACATGACGCGTGCGCTGGAAACGCCGTATTCTAGAGAAGAAATCATGGCGATGGCCGATGTCGTGCACCCCATCGGCAATTTGGGCGCAGCGATTTCCAGCGGTTCATTCCGCACTGCCGGTATGCTGGTCGCTCCGTGTTCCATGCGTTCGCTGGCGGCAATCGCTTATGGTTACAATGATAATCTGCTTACCCGTGCGGCGGATGTGGTATTGAAAGAACGCCGCCGCTTGGTGCTGATGGTGCGTGAAGCTCCGTTGAATCTGGCGCATTTGGACAACATGAAACGTGTCACCGAAATGGGCGGCATCATTTTCCCACCCGTACCTGCTTTTTACCAGCAACCGCAATCGGTGGACGACATCGTTACTCACAGCGTAGGCCGCGCTTTGGAAATGTTCGACATTGATGTGCCCAATCTGCCGCACTGGGGTGAAAACGGAGATGGATAAAGACAACGCCGGCTTGTCTCAATAATGCCGTCTGAAATCTCAGACGGCCTGTTTTATGGAAAATCTGCATTTCCGCTTAGCAAGGAATAAAGTATGTATTTACCTGTCGGCCCTTTGGTGAACGCTGCTGCAATTATCGGCGGCACCATCGTCGGCCTGCTCCTCGGCAGCATTCTGCCCGAACGGATTCGAGCCAATCTACCGGCCTTATTCGGTTTGTTATGTATCGGGCTGGGTATCATGACCATACCCGGTGTGAAATATTTTGCAGCGGTGGCTATTGCTTTGGTACTGGGTTTGGTCATCGGAGAATGGATAGACATCGAAAAACGGATTAAGGTACTTGCCGTCGGCAGCCAACATATCGTGGATAAGATTCTGCCGAAAAAAGGCGACATGAATGCAGAAAAATTTTTAGAAAATTATGTTTCTCTGGTGATTTTATTCTGCTTCAGCGGCATGGGCATCTTCGGAGCTATGACCGAGGGCATGAGTGGCGACCCGTCGATTCTTTATATCAAAGCGATTTTGGACGTCTTTACCGCCATGATTTTCGCCATCAGCCTTGGGGGGATAGTTGCCTTTATCTCTGTCCCGCAGATACTGTTTCAGTGCCTGCTGTTTTTCTTGGCGGCATTGATTGTGCCACTGACCACATCCGATATGCGTGCTGACTTCTCCGCAGCCGGCGGTCTGATGTTGCTGATGACAGGCTTGCGGATTATGGGCATCAAATCCTTTCCTGTGGCGAATATGCTGCCAAGCCTGATTTTGGTCATGCCTTTGTCGTACATATGGTCTGTATATGTCATTTAGTTTTCAGACAGCCTTGTAAATATCCTGCGTCACGATGTTAAGCTTTGAACCCCAAAGTTCGGCATATCCATGCTTTCCGTTCCATTTAACCTTGCAGTTGCTTCAGGCCGTCTGAAATAATGAGATCACGTCATGAATACCCTACCCCGCAATATGGTCGATTTTTTCCGTCACAACCACGTCGTCAGCATCGCCACCCAATCACTGGCAGGCGAGCTATGGAGTGCATGTTGCTTTTATGTATTCGATGAAGCGAACGTGCAACTGATTGTTTTGACTTCCCAAAACACGCAGCACGGCAGCAATATGGCTCTGCAGCCCCAAATTGCCGGCACGGTCTCCGGTCAGCCCCACAGCATTTCTGAAATCAGAGGCATTCAGTTTCAGGCACAGGCAAAGCGTTTGACCGACGAATCTGAACGCAATGATGCAGCCAGACTGTTTTACCAAGCCCATCCCATTGCCCGGACGATGAAAAGCGAGATATGGGCTTTGGTACTGGACAAAGTAAAATTTACCGATAATAAATTAGTGTTTGCCCAAAAAACGCATTGGTCGCGTAACGGCAAAAATTAACCGAACCAGAGGCCGTCTGAAATACCGATGATTCAATATTTATCTGCTGCAATTCAGACGGCCTTGTCGCGGAGTATAGGATATGACGGCTGAAAACTGGTGCGTCTATTTGATTTTATGTACCAACGAATCGCTTTACTGCGGCATTACCAACCGCCCGAACGAGCGTTTTCAGGCACACCTGACAGGGAAAGGCGCAAGATACACGCGCATTCACAAACCCATTGCCATGCGTGTGCTTTCAGACGGCCTCAGCAAAAGCGAGGCCTTAAAACAGGAAATCGCCACCAAAAAGCTAAGTGCAAAGCAAAAAAATGTACTGTGGAAGCAAATGGACGATACAGTCGAAATCAAGGCCGTCTGAAAATAGCCTAAGCTTTCAGACAGCCTACCGCTCCCCCCTACTTTGTTATAGAATCTTCATTCCGCCCAATCAGGAAACCGACCATGACCTCCAAAATCCAACGCAATGTTGATGACAATGAAATTGCCAAATTCAGCCAAATCGCCGAAAAGTGGTGGGATAAAAACAGCGAATTCAAACCGCTGCATGACATTAATCCGCTTCGCTTAGACTATATCGACAGACTGGAAAATTTAAATGGCAAGCAGGTTTTAGATGTCGGCTGCGGTGGCGGCATTTTGGCCGAAAGCATGGCCAAACGTGGCGCAGCTCATGTGACAGGTATCGATATGGCGGAAAAATCGTTGAAAGTAGCAGAAATACACGCAGCAGAACAAAATGTTGATAATCTCGCTTACCGCTGCATACCTGTAGAAGAACTGGCAGCCGAGCGGCCACACAGTTTTGATATTGTGACCTGTATGGAAATGATGGAACATGTTCCCGACCCGTCCGCCATTGTCAAAGCCTGCGCCCGATTGGTAAAACCGGATGGTATCGTATTTTTTTCAACCATCAGCCGGAATCCCAAATCTTATCTGCATTTAATTATCGGCGCAGAACATATATTAAAAGTTGTGCCTAAGGGTACGCATGACTGGAACAAATTTATTAATCCGGCTGAACTTGCGCGAATGTGCCGCGAAGCTGGCTTAGATGTGATTGACAGTAAAGGAATGAAATACAACCTTCTTACCAAACAGTACCACTTGTCACCAAATACCGATGTAAATTATTTGAGCTCCTACCGTCCAGCTTAATGAACATGACCAAAAGTGACTATTAAGTTTTCCTAAAGCATTTTTGTGTTTTCTCTATTCTTAAACCTTTTCAGCCAGTTTACGGTTATTTGGGTTCGATAGCTGGATCAAAATGTTACTTACCCTAACCAGCCGCTTCGACTTCGGTAACAATACTAGGGATGTTCCGTTCATCAAAACGGCAGGAGAGGTTGAAACTGGTACAGGAATAAGACCGTCCATTTTCGGATCGAATAACAGATTATCATCTCCCTCAAGCAAAATCAGTTGCTAATTTTTAAGGATATCTGTTATCTGGCTATAGGAAACGGTCAGGTTGTTTACACTTTTTATCCGAAACATTTTTATTTTTTGTTTGAACGATTGTTTTAGGATTTTCTACTTAGGAGCTTATCATGTTTTTAATGATTTTGCTTCCTAAGTCCCTAAGGAATGATAGGCAACTAAGCTGTATTTAATCTTAAAAAAAGCCTGCTTAGTCACCTAAGCAGGCTTTTTTTATTGCGGGGCGCGGGTTTTGCAAGGTCTCGGCTGATACTTCTTTCTCAATCCATGCCGGCCCCGAGACTCTGTCCGGCATCCCCCCTACTTTTTCACGGCAGGCTGCGCAGCCTTCTTCACCGGCGCCGCAACCGTCGCCTCATTCCTCAGCTTCGAGAAGATCCCTTCCCCTATCCCCTTCACGTTTTTCAACTCGTCAACCGTCTTAAAATTCCCATGCTGTTTGCGGTACGCCACTATCGCCTTCGCTTTCGCAGGCCCCACACCCGGTAAAGCCGTCAGCTCGCTCTCCGAAGCCGTATTGATGTTCACCGCAGCACTGCTGACCGATGCTGCCAGCGTTGCCAACCCGTAGAAGAAGATCTTTTTCAAAGTACTGTGCATAAAACGTTATCCTTTGGTTATTCGTTACGGTTGATATTATATGCACAGATACTATTATTTACAACCGTTATTTGCTGTTTCCCATCCGCTCTTCTCTCCGAACAAAGTAAAAGCCCCTGAATTCTGTCAGGGGCTTTCTTAATGGGTGTTTGGCAGTGACCTACTTTCGCATGGAAGAACCACACTATCATCGGCGCTGAGTCGTTTCACGGTCCTGTTCGGGATGGGAAGGCGTGGGACCAACTCGCTATGGCCGCCAAACTTAAACTGTACAAATCGGTCAGCCGTTATGCAGTCTACTGCACTTATTTATTCTTTATCAACTTTTCGGTAATGAATGTATCATCAGTAAGCTTTTATCTTTGAAATTCTTCAAATGATAGAGTCAAGCCTCACGAGCAATTAGTATCGGTTAGCTGCACGCGTTACCGCGCTTCCACACCCGACCTATCAACGTCCTGGTCTCGAACGACTCTTTAGTGCGGTTAAACCGCAAGGGAAGTCTCATCTTCAGGCGAGTTTCGCGCTTAGATGCTTTCAGCGCTTATCTCTTCCGAACTTAGCTACCCGGCAATGCGACTGGCGTCACAACCGGTACACCAGAGGTTCGTCCACTCCGGTCCTCTCGTACTAGGAGCAGCCCCCGTCAAACTTCCAACGCCCACTGCAGATAGGGACCAAACTGTCTCACGACGTTTTAAACCCAGCTCACGTACCACTTTAAATGGCGAACAGCCATACCCTTGGGACCGACTACAGCCCCAGGATGTGATGAGCCGACATCGAGGTGCCAAACTCCGCCGTCGATATGAACTCTTGGGCGGAATCAGCCTGTTATCCCCGGAGTACCTTTTATCCGTTGAGCGATGGCCCTTCCATACAGAACCACCGGATCACTATGTCCTGCTTTCGCACCTGCTCGACTTGTCGGTCTCGCAGTTAAGCTACCTTTTGCCATTGCACTATCAGTCCGATTTCCGACCGGACCTAGGTAACCTTCGAACTCCTCCGTTACTCTTTGGGAGGAGACCGCCCCAGTCAAACTGCCTACCATGCACGGTCCCCGACCCGGATTACGGGTCTGGGTTAGAACCTCAAAGTCACCAGGGTGGTATTTCAAGGACGGCTCCACAGAAACTGGCGTTTCTGCTTCTAAGCCTCCCACCTATCCTACACAAGTGACTTCAAAGTCCAATGCAAAGCTACAGTAAAGGTTCACGGGGTCTTTCCGTCTAGCAGCGGGTAGATTGCATCTTCACAACCACTTCAACTTCGCTGAGTCTCGGGAGGAGACAGTGTGGCCATCGTTACGCCATTCGTGCGGGTCGGAACTTACCCGACAAGGAATTTCGCTACCTTAGGACCGTTATAGTTACGGCCGCCGTTTACTGGGGCTTCGATCCGATGCTCTCACATCTTCAATTAACCTTCCAGCACCGGGCAGGCGTCACACCCTATACGTCCACTTTCGTGTTAGCAGAGTGCTGTGTTTTTAATAAACAGTCGCAGCCACCGATTCTCTGCGACCCTCCAATGCTTACACCGTAAAGGCTTAACATCGAAGGGCATACCTTCTCCCGAAGTTACGGTATCAATTTGCCGAGTTCCTTCTCCCGAGTTCTCTCAAGCGCCTTAGAATTCTCATCCTGCCCACCTGTGTCGGTTTGCGGTACGGTTCTGATTCAACTGAAGCTTAGTGGCTTTTCCTGGAAGCGTGGTATCGGTTACTTCGTGTCCGTAGACACTCGTCGTCACTTCTCGGTGTTAAGAAGACCCGGATTTGCCTAAGTCCTCCACCTACCGGCTTAAACAAACTATTCCAACAGTTTGCTAACCTAACCTTCTCCGTCCCCACATCGCATTGAATCAAAGTACGGGAATATTAACCCGTTTCCCATCGACTACGCATTTCTGCCTCGCCTTAGGGGCCGACTCACCCTACGCCGATGAACGTTGCGTAGGAAACCTTGGGCTTTCGGCGAGCGGGCTTTTCACCCGCTTTATCGCTACTCATGTCAACATTCGCACTTCTGATACCTCCAGCACACTTCTCAATGCACCTTCTTCGGCCTACAGAACGCTCCCCTACCATGCCTTGCGGCATCCGCAGCTTCGGTTACAGATTTGAGCCCCGTTACATCTTCCGCGCAGGACGACTCGACCAGTGAGCTATTACGCTTTCTTTAAATGATGGCTGCTTCTAAGCCAACATCCTGGCTGTCTGGGCCTTCCCACTTCGTTTACCACTTAATCTGTCATTTGGGACCTTAGCTGGCGGTCTGGGTTGTTTCCCTCTTGACAACGGACGTTAGCACCCGCTGTCTGTCTCCCGAGGAGCAACTTGATGGTATTCTTAGTTTGCCATGGGTTGGTAAGTTGCAATAACCCCCTAGCCATAACAGTGCTTTACCCCCATCAGTCTCATACTCGAGGCACTACCTAAATAGTTTTCGGGGAGAACCAGCTATCTCCGAGTTTGTTTAGCCTTTCACCCCTATCCACAGCTCATCCCCGCATTTTGCAACATGCGTGGGTTCGGTCCTCCAGTACCTGTTACGGCACCTTCAACCTGGCCATGGATAGATCACTCGGTTTCGGGTCTACGCCCAGCAACTCTTCGCCCTATTAAGACTCGGTTTCCCTACGCCTCCCCTATCCGGTTAAGCTCGCTACTGAACGTAAGTCGTTGACCCATTATACAAAAGGTACGCAGTCACGGAACATGTCCGCTCCCACTGTTTGTATGCATCAGGTTTCAGGTTCTGTTTCACTCCCCTCCCGGGGTTCTTTTCGCCTTTCCCTCACGGTACTGGTTCACTATCGGTCGATGATGAGTATTTAGCCTTGGAGGATGGTCCCCCCATATTCAGACAGGATTTCACGTGTCCCGCCCTACTTGTCGTATACTTAGTACCACCGATGAAATTTCGAATACGGGACTATCACCCACTATGGTCAACCTTCCCAGGTCGTTCTTCTATCTCAACGGCTATTATATACAGGCTCCTCCGCGTTCGCTCGCCACTACTTGCGGAATCTCGGTTGATTTCTTTTCCTCCGGGTACTTAGATGGTTCAGTTCTCCGGGTTTGCTTCTCCAAACCTATGGATTCAGTTTGGGATACTGCACTGAATGCAGTGGGTTTCCCCATTCGGACATCACCGGATCAAAGCTTTATTGCCAGCTCCCCGATGCTTTTCGCAGGCTTACACGTCCTTCGTCGCCTATCATCGCCAAGGCATCCACCTGATGCACTTATTCACTTGACTCTATCATTTCAAGAACCTCTTTGACTTGGCTTCCTTACCGTTGACTAGTAAGTCGGCTAGATATTCCTACTTTGATAAAGCTTACTGCTTGTTGTGTGATATTCTCTGCCTTTTGTCTTTCAGAAAATATCTTGATACAATCATCACCCAAATACTGTGACTGAATCTTTTTCAGACGGCCTAAACCGTTTTCAAATTCGACACATTGCAATGCACCAAATTCAGATTCAATCAACATTGTCTTTGTTTGTTGATTTCGGCTTTCCAATTTGTTAAAGATCGATGCGTTTCGTTTTGGCTACTTCGCAAATTAAAATGAGCTGCGCATTCTATAGCAGCTTACTTTGATTTGTAAAGTATTTTGGTGGAGGCAAACGGGATCGAACCGATGACCCCCTGCTTGCAAAGCAGGTGCTCTACCAACTGAGCTATGCCCCCAGTATGAGTTGTGGTGGGTCTGGGAGGACTTGAACCTCCGACCCCACGCTTATCAAGCGTGTGCTCTAACCAGCTGAGCTACAAACCCAAGGTCGTTATGTCGGAGAATTTGATATACCTCTTCTCCTTCATATCTTTGCATCTTCTACAGTTTACCGATAAGTGTGAATGCGACAAACCTCTTCTTTTCTCTAGAAAGGAGGTGATCCAGCCGCAGGTTCCCCTACGGCTACCTTGTTACGACTTCACCCCAGTCATGAAGCATACCGTGGTAAGCGGACTCCTTACGGTTATCCTACCTACTTCTGGTATCCCCCACTCCCATGGTGTGACGGGCGGTGTGTACAAGACCCGGGAACGTATTCACCGCAGTATGCTGACCTGCGATTACTAGCGATTCCGACTTCATGCACTCGAGTTGCAGAGTGCAATCCGGACTACGATCGGTTTTGTGAGATTGGCTCCGCCTCGCGGCTTGGCTACCCTCTGTACCGACCATTGTATGACGTGTGAAGCCCTGGTCATAAGGGCCATGAGGACTTGACGTCATCCCCACCTTCCTCCGGCTTGTCACCGGCAGTCTCATTAAAGTGCCCAACTTAATGATGGCAACTAATGACAAGGGTTGCGCTCGTTGCGGGACTTAACCCAACATCTCACGACACGAGCTGACGACAGCCATGCAGCACCTGTGTTACGGCTCCCGAAGGCACTCCTCCGTCTCTGGAGAATTCCGTACATGTCAAGACCAGGTAAGGTTCTTCGCGTTGCATCGAATTAATCCACATCATCCACCGCTTGTGCGGGTCCCCGTCAATTCCTTTGAGTTTTAATCTTGCGACCGTACTCCCCAGGCGGTCAATTTCACGCGTTAGCTACGCTACTAAGCAATCAAGTTGCCCAACAGCTAATTGACATCGTTTAGGGCGTGGACTACCAGGGTATCTAATCCTGTTTGCTACCCACGCTTTCGAGCATGAACGTCAGTATTATCCCAGGGGGCTGCCTTCGCCATCGGTATTCCTCCACATCTCTACGCATTTCACTGCTACACGTGGAATTCTACCCCCCTCTGACATACTCTAGCTACCCAGTTCAAAACGCAGTTCCCAGGTTAAGCCCGGGGATTTCACATCTTGCTTAAGTAACCGTCTGCGCTCGCTTTACGCCCAGTAATTCCGATTAACGCTCGCACCCTACGTATTACCGCGGCTGCTGGCACGTAGTTAGCCGGTGCTTATTCTTCAGGTACCGTCATCAGCATTCGATATTAGCAAATGCCTTTTCTTCCCTGACAAAAGTCCTTTACAACCCGAAGGCCTTCTTCAGACACGCGGCATGGCTGGATCAGGGTTCCCCCCATTGTCCAAAATTCCCCACTGCTGCCTCCCGTAGGAGTCTGGGCCGTGTCTCAGTCCCAGTGTGGCGGATCATCCTCTCAGACCCGCTACTGATCGTCGCCTTGGTAGGCCTTTACCCCACCAACCAGCTAATCAGATATCGGCCGCTCAGATAGCGCAAGGCCCGAAGGTCCCCTGCTTTCCTCCTCAGAGTATATGCGGTATTAGCTAATCTTTCGATTAGTTATCCCCCACTATCCGGTACGTTCCGATATGTTACTCACCCGTTCGCCACTCGCCACCAAAAGAGCAAGCTCTTCCGTGCTGCCGTTCGACTTGCATGTGTAAAGCATGCCGCCAGCGTTCAATCTGAGCCAGGATCAAACTCTTATGTTCAATCTCTAACTTTTTAACTTCTGGTCTGCTTCAAAGAAACCGACAAAGAATAGATATCATCTACATCTTGTCTGTTTTTGTCGCAGTGTGAGGCTTACCGCACTCACACTTATCGGTAATCTGTTTGTTAAAGAGCGTTTCCTGCTGCGTCAGCAGCGAAGAAACCGAACTATACCCCTCTCCCCTTACAACCGTCAACCCATCAAACCGACTTTTTTAACAGAAAAACAGCAAAACACTGTTTTACAACAATATTATTTATCACAAACCACAACCCGAATCCTGCAAAAACTCCCCAGCCGCACAAACCGGTAAATTAAAACCGCCCGAAGGAGAACTTCAGACGGCATTCTTCCATACGCAGCGCTTTGTATATCTATTATATATACATATTTTCTTTATTTAGCACTTTATCATTAGTAGCATATCATTCAAAATAATACTTGCGCATTTGCCAGCTATCTATTAAATTTAAAAACATAATCGTGATGAATTTGTTTCAACGATTAAAAAAGCCAAGATAACAAAGGTTATAAAAATAGATGAGACTGGTAATACAAGGTAATAATCGATATAAAGAAAAGAGCTGCTATAAAAGCAGCTCTTTTCTTTTTTATTTATTGTTTTAAAATAATTTCCAATACAAATTTACTGCCTACATAAGCCAACAACAGGCTGATGAAGCCAATAATTGTCCAAATTGCGGCTTTCTTACCCCGCCAAGCCATCATGCTGTGCTTGAGCAGTAAACCACCATAAATCAGCCATGACAAAATACCGAATACAGTTTTATGTGTAAAAGTTACCGGTTTTCCGAACACGCTCTCCGCAAAAAATGTACCGCTTACTACGGAATAAGTCAGCAAAACGAAACCGACCAGCATGCCGCGGAACATAAGCTTTTCCAAACTCAATAACGGCGGCAGAAATGCAACCAAAGACGACATCTTCCGTTTGTGCAAACTTCGATTCAGCAATAAGATTAATACTGCAAACAAAGTCACGATACCGAATAAGCCGTATGCCAGCAGCGAGCTGCCTACATGCAGCATAAACGGTACATCGCTGATTTCATAACCGATAAATTTTCCCGGAAAAATCATGCCCAACAGCAAGGCCAGCGCTGCGCACGGATACAAAAGCAACTGCAGGCCGCGCAAACAATAAAAAAAACTCCCCAAACAATACATCATCAGCATCAGCCACACAATCAGGCTGATCGAATAACCGAATCCTGTAATCAAAACCTGATCTTGCAATACCGGCATCAACAAGGCTGCGCCGTGCACCAGCAACGCCACCCCCAATATCATCAGTTCGGCATGGATAGGATACGCCTGATCGTGGTGCCTTTTATGGCGCGTCCACACAAAGCCCGATAATCCGGCATACGCCAGCATCAGACAAATCAAAATTATCGGCATAACAAACTTTCTCCGTGCGCATAGTCATAAAAACGCACGATAGTGTAAAATAAACCCGATTTCATTTTATCAAATAATGCCCTCCCGTGGGCAGCTATTCTCATTATCAAGGATAAGCATGTTAGACAACTTAACCAACCGCTTCAGCGGCGTCCTGAAAAACATCCGAGGCCATGCAAAATTAACCGAAGACAATATCAAAGAGGCTTTGCGAGAAGTCCGTCTGGCCTTGCTGGAAGCCGATGTCGCCTTGCCCGTAGTCAAGGAATTCGTCAACAACGTCAAAGAAAAAGCACTCGGGCAGGAAGTTGCGGGCAGCCTGACGCCCGACCAAGCCTTTATCGGAGTCGTCAACGATGCCCTGATCGAATTGATGGGTAAAGAAAATTCGACGTTGGACTTATCCGTTGCCCCGCCTGCCGTAGTCTTGATGGCCGGTTTGCAAGGTGCGGGTAAAACCACCACCGTCGGCAAACTGGCCCGCCTGCTGAAAACCGAACAAAAGAAAAAAATCCTGGTGGTTTCCGCCGACGTGTACCGCCCTGCCGCGATTGAACAACTGCGCCTGCTGGCGGAACAAGTCGGCGTGGACTTTTTTCCGTCCGACATCAGCCAAAAGCCGGTGGACATTGCCCGTGCCGCCGTTGATTACGCCAAAAAGCATTTCTACGACGTACTGATGGTCGATACCGCCGGCCGTTTGGCGGTTGACGAAGAAATGATGAACGAAATCAAAGCCCTTCATGTGGCGGTCAATCCGCTGGAAACCCTGTTCGTCATCGACTCCATGCTCGGCCAAGATGCCGTCAATACCGCCCAAGCCTTTAACGAAGCCCTGCCGCTGACCGGCGTGATTCTCACCAAAATGGACGGCGATTCGCGCGGCGGTGCGGCTTTGTCTGTGCGCCACGTTACCGGCAAACCGATTAAATTCATCGGTATCGGCGAAAAAGTTTCCGGTCTCGAGCCTTTCCATCCCGACCGCATTGCCAGCCGCATTCTCGGCATGGGCGACGTATTGAGCCTGATTGAAGACGTTCAGCGCGGCATCGACGAAGAAGCCGCCGCGAAAATGGCGAAAAAAATCCAAAAAGGCAAAGGCTTCGACCTCAACGACTTTAAAGAGCAAATCCAGCAAATGCGCAATATGGGCGGCTTGGAAAGCCTGATGTCGAAAATGCCGGGCGAACTCGGCCAGATTTCCAAACAGATTCCCGAAGGAACCGCCGAAAAAGCCATGGGCAAAGTCGAGGCGATTATCAACTCGATGACACCGAAAGAACGCGCCAACCCTGCGTTGATTAAAGCCAGCCGCAAACGCCGCATTGCCGCCGGCGCAGGCACGAATGTGCAGGAAGTGAACAAAATGCTGAAGCAGTTCGAACAATCCCAGCAGATGATGAAAATGTTCAGCGGCAACGGCATGGCCAAACTGATGAAAATGGCCAAGGGAATGAAGGGCATGAAAGGCATGTTCCCGGGGCTGTAACCGCATATTCGGCAAAACGAAAGGCCGTCTGAAAATAAAATTTTCAGACGGCCTTTTATCATTTTTTCCGAAATGCAAACAACCTGTCCTTCTCAACCAAACTCAAAGGCGCCCATGCGCACCGCAACCATTCCATCCCCCCTGCATTTCCGAAAATAAATTGTCCTGCTAAAAAGCCGTCTGAACGACATTTCGCAAGCAGTGGCATTTTGAAATTTCGGTGTTGATGAACGGACTTGTGCAACTTACTAACCAAGGTTCAACAACAATATACCCAAATACAGCAAAAAGCCGAAACCTTTGCGAAACTCAACTTAAACCCAAAATCTATTCCCGTCATTCCCGCGCAGGCGGGAATCCAGACTTGTCAGTTTCTGAAATATTTAGGATTACAGCGGGATAAGATTCCGGATTCCCACCTGCGCGGGAATGACGGGATTAGAGGTTTTTGAATATTTTCAGATTTTGCAAAAGTATCAGGCCGTCTGAAAATATTTTTCAGACGGCCTGCAGCTTAAATCTGCTTATCCGGATTCGGCTTGATTTTATTTTCGTCCGCTAAAGATTCCGCCGCATCGGGCGTATCGGCAGGCGGAATTTCCGGTTCCGCTTCTTTACCGTCATCCGCCGTTTCAGACGGCATCGCTTCATTATCCAACTGATCCACATGCGCCTGCGCCACGGCTTCGTCAAAATCATCGTCTTCTTCTTTATTGCGCGGATCCAAGTCCGCCGCCATCGCGCCCGTGTTGCCCGATACATTCACAAACACGCTGCGTTCCTCTTCCGGAACCACATTCTGCTTCCAGGCAAACGCCGCCAAACTGCCGGCCGCCGCCGCATACAGCGCGTAAAAACCCAACTTCGGCGCATAATCCATTACCACGCCCAGCAGCAGCGGTGCAGCCAACGAACCCAAACCGTAGCAAAACAGCAGGCTGCGGCTCACTTCCACCGTATTCATATTGTTCGGCAAACGGTCGTTCGCACGCGCGATACTCAGCGCATACAGACCGAAGAGGCCGCAACCGAACGCAAACGCCACCGCATTATGCACCACCGGCGTATCCAGCCGCATCACCATCGCCGCCAAACCGCACGCCGCCGCGACACAAGCCAATGCCGAACAGCCCAAAATCGCATTGCGCCGGCCGAATTTGTCCGACAATTTCGCCAGCGGCAACTGCACCACGAAGCCGCCCACCATTGCCGTAGTCAGAAATACCGAAATCTGTTTCAACGTAAACGACTGCTGCAACAAAAACACCGAGGCCATCGTAAACAGCCCGTTGACCAACACACCGGCCAAAAACGCCGTGACGAAAGCCAGCGGCGCAATCGCCAGCACGCGCGGCACATTAATCTTCTGACGCGGCGGAATCTGCGGCGCCTTCATCCGCGTCAGCGACACCGGCAACATCGCCGTCATCACCAGCAACGTGCCCAACACAAACACATTGTCGCTGCTCAAATTAAAGCTCAGCAGCAAAATACCCAGCGTAAACGCCAGATAATAGACCAGATTGTAAACCGCCAGCACACGCGCCCGTTTGTCCTGCGCGCTCTGCTCCGCAAACCAACTTTCCGCAATCATCAGCATACTGAAATAGCAAAATCCCAATACCGTCCGCAATATCCCCCACGCCGTCAGGTTTTCCGTCATCAAATGCATAAGCGACGCCATCGCAAACACCGCCCCGAACACGCTGAAGCTGCGGATATGCCCCACCCCCGACACAATCCGGTGCGCCGCCACCGCACTCAGCGACGCCCCCGCAAAAAACGCCGCGTTCAATGCACCGATGACAATATTGTCCACCCCCATTTCCGCCAATTTCACACCGGCCGAGTTCAGAAACAGACCGAAACCGGCAAACAGAAAAAACACCGAAGCAAAGAGCGAATAAAAACGGTTGGAAAGCGCGGCAGACATGGACACCCCTTCAAAATTAAAAGTTGGGAATTGGATAAACTTTTGAGATTTCAAATGAATACAGCATTAAAACATAGAAACGCCGAGAACACAAAAGGCCGTCTGAAAACCTGTTTCAGCTTCGCAGAAACTTCGTTTTCAGACGGCCTGTTGACCGTTCCGCCAATATCCGTTTAACCCGTCTAACAATCCCACAGATACCGCTTCAGACAGACATGGTTTTCGTCTTTCAATTCCACCCCTTCCGCACGCAGCAACTCGGCCTGTTCCGCCCAGCCCGGCACCAGCCTGCCCGACGCGTTCACCACCCGATGGCAGGGATAACGCCCGTAGAATGCCGCATTCGCCAACACGCTCCCCACCAGACGCGCGTTTTTCTCCCGCCCGATCAAACGCGCAATCTGCCCGTAAGTCGCCACCCGCCCCGCAGGGATTTCTTCGACTACCGATAAGATTTCGAATGCAAGGCGGTCGTTTTTGGGGCGGGCGAGGGTGTACGGAATATGAAAATCGGGGAAACAGGATTGGGGTTTGGGCATTTCAGACAGCCTTGTCGGATTATAGATTGGTGCCATATTGCGGACAATAGAGCATATAATATAACCACACACAATTGATGGAAACTTAAATAACGCGTACGCTGCCGACGTCACATATTACTGACGCAGGCTACATTAGCTGTACTATTATAGGGATTCTTGATGTAAATCTGTAATTAGGTCTTTTGCAGAAAAATTACCAAGATTTTCTCGTCGAGTTTTGAGATTTTCTAATAAATAACCATTTATTAAATCAAATTCATCTAATAATGAATACCAGTTTTTTACGTAGCACTTAAATCTATCGTCATCTGTTACCAAGCCGGGTTCTAATTTATTTTTTAAAGAATTAATGCGTCCACGAATTTCAGTATCTGAATTTGATATTTTTCTACCAATAAGAATTAACTCAAAATGTAAATTTTCACTACTAAACTCAGGATGATTTTGTAGTATCCTTTTATAGTCATCTAACTGTCTTAGATGAGTATAGTTTAAAGCAATTGAGGGACGCTTAATTTCTATAATAATACACCTAAAAAATTTTTTTCCTGTTGGCGATACAAATGGAACCTTTCGCGCTAAAAATAAATCTACCTGCCTTTGAATGCCTTCTAGTTCTTCTGCATCAAGATTTTCACCATCTAAATCCTCTTGAGTTACTTTCCTAAAAATATCTGGTACCTTATTTCTCAAAGAATAAGCATTTTTCGTAAAACTATCTTCTTCCGCCCCAATAGTTTCATAGGCATTTCCAAACAACCAGGTATTATTTTCTATAATTCCTTGAAGGTCTGGAGTTTCCAAAACTTCTTTATAATGAAGATTCATAATTTCTCTTAATTTATGAACAACATTTTCTCTACGTTGTAAAATTTCTATTGTGCTAATAATATGCTCTAATTTAGATTTGGAAATTTGTTGCGCCAGTTTTTTAGTATTTTCCTGATCTAAGTTTAAAACATTTTCAATAATATCAATTAATCCATCATTTTCATTTGAAATGGATAATCTATCAAGTAATTGAATAATAATTTTTTGTTGCTTCGTGTTTAAATTACTGAAAATTTTAGGATCTGCCAAATATAATTCACGTACTAACTGTTTAGTGTTTTCTTTACGCCATTCTTTTTGCTCAATACTCAAAATATCTTTATAGTCGGGAAAGATACCATTCTTTTCAAATTGAGCAATTTTTTCCTCAACAATAGATTTTAGAAAATCATTGTATATTTTCCTTGTAAATTCAGCACATTCACTCTCTACTCTTTTCCATGTCTCTGACAATGGGGTGTAAATAGGTTTTTCTGATAATAAGTCATTATCGTGAGTCGAGAAGTTATCAGCCCATTTTGAAATAATATATATACTGATGTAAAAGTCAGGTTTTTTATTAAAACTACTCAACTTTTTATAAACAACCTTATCGTAACTATTCAAAAGGTAAATATATGACTTCTCTGACGTAGGCTTCTTATCCCATAAAAAAAGTTTAACCTCAAATTCATGCCCATCAATTAAGATTTGATGTGTAAATAACTCATGCGAAGGTGCTTTAATTATATCAGAGCCAAGCTTTAGGGTATGTGTATCATGTAGTGCAAGGAACCAACCAAACTCAATAGACAATTTCTCTATCAATTGTTTATTATCTATACTAATCTTCGGAAAGATTTCATTTAATTCAACACATGTTCCAGTATTTTTATTTTTTAAAGATAGATGTTGAGTAGTATCTTGTAATTCAATCCAAGGACATTGGATCAGGTCGATACTATTAATGCTAATTTTAGCTTGCTTACCAAATTTATTTTTTGTGTACCAATCAGCCTTATTTGCAAGCTTATGAAAAGCCAAGCGCCCTCTACCACGAGACCCATGTTGTTCAACATTGTCTTTTTTGGAAGAATCATTAAATTTACCAAAATTATCCTGAATGTTATCTATATCGATACCAGTCCCATCGTCAAGCACTGTTACTGCCTGTAAAGCATCCAGTTCACTTCTAGTTAAAATAATATCAACATTTTTAGCTTTAGCATCGAAACCGTTCCAAGCTAGTTCAATGATAGCTTGTTCAGGCTCTGTATTTTTGAAATGATTTTGTACTCCCGAATGAGTAATTTTCGTTTCTAACTTGTTCATGGGTGTTGTCCTAGTGATTTTTAAATCTATGAGATTCTACCTTTAAAAGAGTTGTCAGTGTTTATTTGATACTCTCCCACTCCTTCCCCAACCTCTTCACCGACACCGGATACGGCGTCTTCAACTCCTGCGCGAACAGCGACACGCGCAGTTCTTCTATCTGCCATTTGAACGCTGCGAGGCCGTCTGAAACGGGTTGGTTTTGCCGCGTGAGGCTGTCTGTTTTTTCCTGCCACATCTGTTCCAATTCCTGAATTTCGGCTTCGCGCGCGGCGTCGCGGGCGGGGTTGCCGCTGTATTTTTCCATGCGCAGGGTCATGGCGCGGAGGTAGACGGGCAGGCGCGGCCATTGCGGCCACGGGGTGCGGACGGCGAAGCCTGCGCCGAGCAGGGTTTGCACGCGTTCGCGCAGCAGGTGGGCGAGCGGGTGTTTGCCGCTGGCGAGTTTGCCGTTGAGTTCGGCGTAGGCGGCTGCGGTGTCCTGCAGATAGCGGCTGACGGCTTCTTTGACGGCGGGCAGGCGGCTGCGGGCACGTTTGATTTGCTCTTTGAACGCTTTTTCGCTGCGGGGCGGTTCGTCGTCGCCGATAAAGGCGCGGTCGCACACGGCGGCGGTGAGGTCGTCGCGCAGGGTGTCGGCGGGAATGTGTTTGAGCAGCATGGCGGCTTGGGTAAACCCTTGAATGCCTTTGTTTAAATCCTTCATGTGCTCTTTGAGTTGCAAGGCCATGAGCGCAATCACGCCCTTGCGGTGGGCTTGGGCGGCGGCTTCGGGCGTGTCGAACAGGCGCAGGGCGATGCTGCCGTCTTTCTGTTTTTGCAGGCCGAGATAGCCCGTGAGCTGCTGTTTACCGCGCGCGAACTTGATGCTTTCGGGCAGCGTGCCGATGTCCCACGCGGTGACGTTGTCGCGCTCGAATTCCTGGGTATTGTCGCGAAAGGTAACGGCGGCGGCTTGGCCAAGTTGTTGTTGCAGCTGGATTAAATCCCTGCCCATGCCGAGTTCCTGCCCGCCGTCGTCCACCACGCGCAGGTTGAAATAACAGTGTTCAGGCAGCCTGAACGCCGCCCATTCGTCCAAATCGATTTGCTCGAGCAGGCGCATATCGCCGGCGGTTTTGGCGATAAAACGGGCAAGCTGCGGAATAATCGGCTCTTGGCGGTTCGGCTCGCTTTCGAGAAATTTCGTGACGAACTCGGGCACGGGCACGCACACGCGGCGCACCTGCTTGGGCAATGCTTTGATTAACAACTGGATTTTTTCGCGCAACATACCGGGTACCAGCCATTCGAGCGCGGGCGCGTGGATGCGGTTGAGCACGGTGAGCGGCAGGGTCAGGGTTACGCCGTCGAGCGGATGGTGCGGCTCGAAGCGGTAGGCCAGCCTGAATTTGCCGTCGGCGGTTTTCCAATGCGGCGGAAACTGCTCTTCGGTAACGTGCGCCGCCGCGTGCTGCATCAGGTCTTCTTTGGTAAGGAACAGCAGGCGCGGGTTTTCTTTTTCGGTTTGCTTCAGCCACGTTTGGAAGGTGCGGATGTCGGCCAGCGGTTTGGCGTTTTCAGACGGCCTTTGACGGGGCGGGTTTGAATTTGCCGTTTCCGCCGCGTTTTGGGATGATGGGTTCACACCTGCCCTACGCGGTTTTTCAGACAGGCTTTGTGCGTTCAGGCTGCCTGAAAGATTTTCAGACGGCATCGGCAGGGTATTTATGTCCGACGAAGTTTGTACCGTCGCGTTTCCGGTTTGCAAAACCATACGGTAATTGGTTAACACCAAACCGTTGCGCGGGATTTGGTTCTCGTGTTGCAGCACGAAGCCCTGTTTTTCGAAAAAAGGCAGCGCGGCTTTGGACACATCGGCCGTTACCGTGCCGCCCGTATCCGTTTGCGGCAGAACGGCGGACAGCAGCGCGGCGGCAATGCCTTGCCGTTGGTGGTCGGGGTCGGTGTACAGGCAGTCCAAATGGTTTTGTTCGGGCAGATATTCGACGAAACCGAGTACGCGGTCATTCTGCGCGGCCACGCGGATGCCGTCGCGCCCAATCCGTTTCTGCCAGAAAGCGGCATCGTCCGCACCGTGCAGCCATGCGGCTTTTTCGCTGTCGCTGTAATGGTTTGCGTCGATGTGCAGGACGGCGCGGCGGAAGAGTTCGGCAATTTGGGCGGCATCATGGGCGGCGGCAGAGCGTATTTCGTAGGGTGGGTGTGAACCCACCGTTTCTGCCATTTCTGCCGCATTTTGCGATGGTGGGTTGACACCCACCCTACAAGGGTTTTCAGACGGCGTAGGTCGGGCATTTATGCCCGACGGGGTTTGTACGGACGCATTACCTGTGTCGGGCATGAATGCCCGACCTACGGTTTTGTGGTTTTCAGACAGGCATTCTGTTCGGGCGTTGTCGGTTTCGTAGGGTGGGTGTGAACCCACCGTTTCCGCCGTTTCTGCCGTGTTTTGCAATGGTGGGTTGACATCCGCCCTACGCGGATTTTCAGACAGGCATTCTCGGTTCAGGCCGTCTGAAACGGATTTTTCAGACGGCGTAGGTCGGGCATTGATGCCCGACGAAGAGTGTGCAGCCGCGTTGCCTGTATCAGGCATAAATGCCCGACCTATGGCTTCAGACGGCACATACTTTTCGGGCAGCCTTTGATTGTAAAAATCAAACAGCGCCTCTTCGTCCACCAGCACATCCTGCCGCCGCGATTTGTGCTCCAACTCGCTGATTTCCTTAATCAGTTTTTTGTTGTGTACGAAAAAATCCGCCTTCAAATCGCATTCCTGCGACACCAGCGCGCTGCGGATGAAGATTTCGCGCGCTTCTTCGGGGGCGACGTGGCCGTAGGCGACAGAGCGGCGCGGCAGCACGGTCAGGCCGTAGAGCGTGACGCGTTCGCTGGCGACGACTTCGCCGCGTTTCTGCTCCCAATGCGGCTCGAAATAGTGGTAGCGCACCAGATGCCGCGCCTCCTGCTCGATCCATTCGGGCTGGATGGCGGCCACGTCGCGTGCGTAAAGCCTTGTCGTTTCAACGAGTTCCGCCGCCATCACCCATTTCGGCTTGCTCTTGAACAGGGCGGACGCGGGGAACAGGTGGAAATGCGAACCGCGCGCGCCGGTGTAGTCGTGGCCGTCGGGCGACTTCATGCCCACGTTGGCAATCAGCCCCGTGAGCAGGGCGCGGTGGATTTGTTCGTAGCCCGCTTCTTTGGCGGCGCGGATATTGGCGCGGTGCTGCTTTTTATCCAGTTGTTTTTGCTTGAGTTTTGCCGACAAATCCTGATCGCCCGCGTTTTCAGACGGCCTCAACTGCGCCGCTTCGGCAGGCCGTCTGAAAACCTGTTCGCGCGACGCCAAACCCATTTCCACCGCGATTTCGGCAAGCTGTTTGTGCAGCTCGCGCCACTCGCGCATCCGCAGGTGCGACAGGAAATATTGCCGGCACCACTGCACCAACTGCTTGTTCGACAAGCCTTTGTCGCGCTCGCGCTGGAAGCTGTCCCAAATATTCAGGTAGGCCAGAAAATCCGACTGCTTGTCGGCAAACCGCTCATGCGCCTTCGCCGCCGCCTCGCGGTTCTCCAAAGGCCGCTCGCGCGGGTCTTGAACCGACAGCGCGGACACAATCACCAGTATCTCCGCCACGCAGTCGTGCTTCTTCGCCGCCAGCAGAATGCGCGCGATTTTCGGATCTATCGGCAGCCGCGCCATCTGCTCGCCGAGTTTGGTCAGGCGGTAGCGGGGGCGGTTTTCAGACAGGCTTGGTTGGTTCGGACGGGATTTCAGGCTGCCTGAAAGGGTTTCAGACGGCGTGTTGGGGTGGGGTTTGGTGTTTTGCATAGCAGTTTTAGGGGGAAATCTGGATTAAAATGGAGACAGACTGCCTGAAAATTCACATCATAATGTCCCAAACAATCTGTCCCCTGTATCGGGACCTTTGCCATTTTGAATGGTAGTAACCTTTGCACCTTGATATTGGTTGGGTGATACACGTACAGTCATTAGATTAAAGTTTTCAAACCGTGAAACCACATTACTTGGTATTACTGTTGTTGCAATAATCGTAGATTTCTGAATATTTTCAGGCAGCCCTTTATAAATGTGTTCAATGCTTTTGCCTGAATTGATAACAGCATCTGCCAATATAATAGTTCTGCCGCTGCTTGATGTAATGGTATCGCTGTCTATTTGTTCTGCAATAAAATAAACGGCAACATCGCAGCCTTTCTTTTCTAAACCGTCACTAATACCCAAACCAAATGGCAGACCTGCCCGCATCAATATCCATACTGCAAATTTTGATTGTATAGGGTTGACAATATGAATGGCTTTGCCCATGTGCACCCCTAAAGCATAATGTGCTTGCCTTAACCGAAATCCAACTTGTTTTGAACTGCTTTTGCAGCATTCAATCCAATGTTGCTCATGTACCGCCAAATGTTCTTGTAAGATAAAAATGCTCATGTTAAGTTGTCTTTTCAAAAAGCTGCTTAATGGGATAACGCCATTCAGTTGCAAAAATCTGCTGGATTTTGGTGTTCAGGCCGCCTGAAAAATACCGGATTACCGCTTGATTAAGTTTTGTATGAGCAACAATATAACTTTGCTCTGCAACTTCTAACATGGGTATATCAATGATTGAGTCACCAATAGCAATAACGTGAATACCGTGCGCCTGAAAAGCAAGAGTAATGTGCTTTTTTAGCCTGGGGGTAACAAAGAAATTTGATGCCCCACCGATGGAATTACCCCATACTTGCTCAATACTATCCAATCTATCAGCTTGATATTGCCACAATTGCAATATACCCGAAGTTAAAATACAGCAATACGCATTTTGCTTTTTAGAAAAAAGCCATACATCATTGCTGATTTGTATTTTAGATACTGCGTATTGGATGGCTTTTTCTCGTTGCACATCATCAAGATGCTGATAAAGGCGTTGCACTTGAAAAAATTGATAACTGCTATATCTATCGCCTTTAAAAATCTGTTTCAACTTAGATTTATTTATACTGGAGACATCACAAAAATCATAAGTAGTATCGTTTGTTGCCAATGTATTATCGCCGTCTAGCAAAACAACAGTTTGATGTTTGGTTCTAGCGTTTTCTAGAAATTCTTCTACAAGCTGTTTGGCTATTATTGGATAGTCAAACCGACTAGAAAAATCTCTTATCCATTGAGTAATAAACCAAATGCAATCTTGTGTTTGTCCATCTAAAATAACCAGCTCTTTATCAAGCTCATCACACGCATTACTTAACCCTTGTATTTCAAAGTGTTTCCATTCGTCAATTTCATCTGGTTGTATCGTTAGGTCTTGCGCCTGCCGCGGATTACTTCTAGAAAACTCTATGATTTTTTCTGTTGGTGTATCCAAATAGAAGAAATGGTCGTAACAATATTTATCGGAATCAGTAAAAACCGTATTAAAACCCGCCTCATCTATAAATGCATAGTGTCCATCTACAAATACCACATCATGCGTTAATGCAGTTTTATCCACAATGTCAATAAAATGCTTACGCAAGACAGTCCGCTTTTCTTCATCAGCCTGTTTTAACGGTATGTTGTACTCCTGATTGGAAAGTTGGTTCAATGTTGCTGAACCTTTAATATGAACAGCAGAAATTCCTTGCGTTTTCAAATAGGCGACAACGCGCTCAAGCAGATAATCTTTACCTGAGCGTGATACGCCATATACGGCTATTTTCATCTTGGCTGCTTCCTTTTCCTGCAACATATTTATCGTAATAACATTCGCCATCATCAAGCGATTTCATTTGTTTCATTTGCATTTCTACATCATGAAGCGGTAAATCAAATGCACCATAATTGTAGGCATCGTTGCCATAAAATCTACCGCACGGATAAATCCCACGCTTAGTAATAAAAATATTGGTTCTACCTACACCACATAAATTGCCATACATAGTGCAGTCATATTTTCTTTGATTATTGGGGTCTAATTGACGTAATTTGAGCGGGCTGTCTGAAAATGAATTTAAAAAATCACGAAACTCTATGGCAGAGACCACTAAATTTTCATCGTTCGAATCAAACAAGCGAGAAAAAGTAACGTTCTTAAACTGGTTACTCAGCAAAAAATTATGCAATTCATCACGATGTTTTATTGTTTCTTGATGCACCGTGCAGTTAATAGGCGGTTTTTGATTAAATTTTATTTTATATTTGCCAATACCTTTAAAGACATCTTTAAACCGCTCTCTTCCAATATTATGAAGCTCTTCGTAGCCATCCAACGAAATATTGAGTTTAATAATTGATTGGTTTTCAAAGAAAAAATCTAGCATATCCTTTTTAAAAACCGTACCGTTGGTAATTGTATAAAATTGCAGCCGTGAATATTGCTTTTCTTTCACATGGTTAATCAGCGTACGAATTTTTTCAAACTGTAATAACGTTTCACCTGCACCAACAATACCGATTTTGAAAACAGGTATATCATTTTCTAAAACATAACGGTAAATATTGTCGGCGATGGCAATCATTTCATTACTTTCAAATTCTTGACTTAACCCACTTAATTTACCATTTTCTTCATTTTGAAAATGACAGTATGAGCATTTCAGATTGCATAACTCACCCAAAGAAATACAGGCTCTGTCTATCATGATTTATCCTTAAACAGCTTTTGAATATGCTGATAATTGATTTGGTTAGGGTTTAAATAATCTACCGCTTTTTTATTTTCACGACTTCTGATGTGTTTATCGGTTTTATCAGCAAGTAGATTAATAATGGCAGTATTGTTTTTGATACAGGATTTAATCAGTGCGGTAAAACCATTACTATCCTGCTGATTGGTACAAGCACCTTGTGATAGAAAAAATTCTACGCCTTCCTTAAAACCACTCCATGCAGCAATCATTAGAGGTGTATTCCCTGCATTCTTGCCACTACTGCCCAAATCTGTATCAGCATGGTAAGTTGTTAGAAGCTTGATAACCGACAAGTCTTTTAATTGTGTGGCATGGTGTATCGCAGAAAAACAGTATTTATATTTATCCTGTTTATCCATATCAATATTCGGCAACTCAGCTAGAAACTTAATCATGGGTAGATTTCTGTTTCTAACTGCAGCAATCAATGGTGTAAATCCAGTATCAGGATCATGCAAATTAATGTCCACGTTGGTCAAATCAAAATTTTGTGCTTCAACCAACTTGCCAGCTTTAACTAAAGCAAAAAATTCAATGGATTTAACCAAATCAATGTCTTGTTGCTGCTTATCAGTAAACTGAAGTAAATAGTTTTTTGGCGTAATAGGAATAACGTTTTTGGTGTGTGAAGCCAGAAACTGAAAATAAATATCATCTGATAAAAGATAAACATCAGCACTCGGATTGGCTTTGGCTTTTCTAATTGCAATATCGGCAATTTTTTCATCATTATTGCCATCATTCTTGATATTTTTACCAATAACAAGATTATCTAGCCCTGCCGCTCTCATCTTTTCAATACCTGCCATAACCAGCCAAGCATTCTGCTTTACCCCGTCTCTTCCCTTATCTTTCTGGTAATTAAGTTCGGAAATGACAATATCAGGAATAATTACTTCATCAAACCGTTCAATTAATTCTTCGATAAATGAAGGACGTTTAAGCAGAGCGGAAGTATCTACTACCACAATATCCTGTCTACCTGATGTGTTACCCAAAATTTTATCGGTTGAAGCATCAAAAATTTTTGCCAACTTTAAAAGCTGCGATGATGAAGGTTCGGTCTTGCCGTTTTCCCAGTTGGAAATAACAGGACGTGCAGTGTTCATTTTGTCTGCAAGGTCTTGCTGGGACATTTTATATTTCTCCCGAAAAGCTTTGATATTTGTTCCTATGGTTTCTGTAATCATAATTGACAATTTTTCTGTTTTATTGGATTTTCTGGATTAAAAACGAATTGAATTTTAACCAAAATAGGGAGAGTGGAGAAATAAAAATAACGCAATGTATAGATTTGTTACATGATGTCATCAGGCATGACAAATGTTGTTTGAGTTTAAAATTTTGAGGGCAGAAAATACAGACTATTTTCCGCAACAACCCTGATACTGCACAATTTCTCAAACGAAAAAGTGCTGGTTAAATGCATTTTTTCAAAGGAAATAATGATTTTTTGGCAAAACAGGTTCAGGCTTCTTTCTTATATTTTCAGACGGCCTCCTCCACCGCCCCCAATTCCAGCAACACCTGATACCCGTCGTTGATGTACCGCTGGTCGGGGGCTTCGAGAAACGGGAAGGCGGCGACGTCGCCGAGTTTGAGGGCGGCCATGCGCAGGATGACGGCGGCGAGGTTGCTGCGGACGATTTCGGGGTCGGTGAACGGGGGGCGTTGGTTGAAGTCGTCTTCGGAATAGAGGCGCACGGCGATGCCGGCGGAGACGCGTCCGCAGCGGCCGGAACGCTGGCGGGCGGCTGCTTGGGAGATTTTCTCTACATGAAGCTGCTCGACTTTGGCGCGGGCGGAATAGCGTTTGACGCGGGCGAGGCCGGTGTCGATGACGTATTTGATGCGGGGCACGGTGAGCGAGGTTTCGGCGACGTTGGTGGCCAAGACGATGCGGCGTTTGCTGCCGCCGGGGTGGAAGATTTTGTGCTGTTCGGCGTTGGAGAGGCGGGCGAACAGGGGCAGGATGTCGTCGTGGCGGCGCAGCGGGGATTTGCGCAGGGCTTCGGCGGCTTCGCGGATTTCGCGTTCGCCGGGCAGGAAGACGAGGATGTCGCCTTCGCCGTGCCGCGCCAGTTCGTCGGCGGTGTCGACGATGGCGTCGGCGATTTCTATTTCGGCCTCGTCTTCGTCTTGCGAATGCAGCGGGCGGTAGAGGATTTCGACGGGGAAGGTGCGGCCGCTCACTTCGAGCACGGGCGCGCCGTTGAAATGGCGGGAAAAGCGTTCGGCGTCGATGGTGGCGGAGGTGATGATGACTTTCAAATCAGGGCGGCGCGGCAGGAGCTGTTTCAGGTAGCCGAGCAGGAAATCGATGTTCAGGCTGCGTTCGTGCGCTTCGTCGATGATGATAGTGTCGTAGGCGGTGAGGAAGCGGTCGGTCTGCGTTTCGGCGAGCAGGATGCCGTCGGTCATCAGTTTCACGCTGGCGTCGCGCGAGGTGTTGTCGTTGAAACGTACTTTGTAGCCGACGGCCTGCCCGATGGGGCTGCCCAATTCTTCGGCAATCCGCTCGGCTACGGAACGCGCCGCCAACCGCCGCGGCTGCGTGTGCCCGATCAAACCCGCCGCGCCGCGCCCGAGTTCGAGACAGATTTTGGGTAGCTGCGTGGTTTTGCCCGAACCGGTTTCGCCGCAGATGATGGTTACTTGGTTGTTTGCAATGGCGTTTTTGATGTCGTCCAACCGCTCGTGCACCGGCAGCGTGCCGTCGTACTGCGGCTTCGGCAGCGCGGCTTGGCGTTTCAGGTAGGCTTCATGCGATTTTTGATATTTTTTCTGCACGGCGTCCAAGCCGCCGAAACGTTTCGGGTTTTTGAAGGCGTTTTGCAGGAAATGGCGGTCGCGGGAGAGGGTTTGGGAGAGGTCGGGCTGGGGCATGATTTGAGACATGGACATCGGTTTAAATTATTGGAAATTACGCGAATTATAGCAAAAGGCCGTCTGAAAAAGGCGGAAAGCGAAAAGAAAGCCCCTGTCTGCTTTATCGTGACCACTGTATTTTTCAGACGGCCTTTCTGCCCCAATCCGAGCACTTACAGGGTCATTTGAACATATTTTCAGAAAATACTTGACTCATCCGCACTTATCACTTATAGTTACATTCTCTGACGCGGGATGGAGCAGCATGGTAGCTCGTCGGGCTCATAACCCGAAGGTCGTAGGTTCGAATCCTGCTCCCGCAACCAATATCAGAAAAGGCCGCTTTGAAAGCGGCCTTTTTTATATCTGTTCAAGGCCATGAACCTGAACTCGTTTCGGGAATTATCATTCATCCCGCCGGGTCGTCTGAAAATTTGTCCGACTTTTTTTCAGACGGCCTGATAATAAATCTGTCTCCGATTATTCGCCATACTGTACAAACCTGCACATTTCAAAGAACGCCCTCCGAACAAGTAAGAGAATCCAAGCCTATCGGCTTCAGCAATACAGAGATTACGGGAATGCTTCCGGATTCCTGCCTGTGTAGAAATAGCAAATGTAGAGTGGTTGGTTTAATTTGAAGTTTAGCAAAGGTATCCGCATATGCCTTACTGCAAAATCACCAAGGCCGTCTGAAACCTGAATCGGTTTTCAGACGGCCTTGATGCTTTGTTTCCTAAATCAGAACTTGTGATGCAACGCGATTTGCGCACCGCCGTGTTCGATTTTGCCGGTGGTGGTCGCATTCAACCGTGTTTTGTCACCCATCACCAGATAACCGGCCTGGCCGCGGAGGGATGTGCGCTTACTCATATGGTAGTCACCGCCAATCACGATTTGATCGTATTTATCCACCAGAATGTCTTTGCTGTTAACCCCTTTTGCCGCCCAGCCGTGTGCGTAAACCAATTGCGGCTGCCAGTTGCCCGAGCGGTAAGTCAGCGCAATGGCGGCATCGGTCACTTTTACGGCTTCGGTTTTATCGGCGAACAGGCTGTTGCCGCCGAAAGTTTTTTTATTGCCGGTCAACAGACTCAGGTATTTGTTGCCGCTCTCATTGCCTTTTGCATGCTGTACGCCGACACCGACCTCCAAATTTCCCAAATACAGGCCGCCGTCGATACGCGCGATGTAGCCGTCTTTCAACTTGCCGTTACCATCTGCATAGTTGTTTTTCTTGTGGCTGTATGCGGCTTTGGCAAAGGCTTTGCCGCTCTTGTAATTCAGGCCGAGCATTAATTCGTCTTTGGCCGCTTCTTCATGCGCGTAACGGTCGTCAGGATTTTGGTTGTCGCGCGGCGCGTATTGGATAATACCTTGGAAACCGTTGAATACCGGCGTATCGTAACGTGCCGACAAAATGCGTTTGCCTTCGCGGTTGTAACTGCTCAAACCCAATGCGCTGCCGCGGTTGAAAATCCATTTGTCCAAATCAACCATTTCATTGTATTGGTTGCTCAGATAACCGGTGCGGATTTTACCGAATTTGCCGTCCACGCCGATAAACGAATCGCGCGTGCCCCAACCGTCGTATTGGCTGACGGTGGAAACGCGCTGCTCCATCTGCCAAATCAATTTGGCATCTTCGCCCAGTTTTTCACTGCCCTTAAAACCGATGCGGGATAAGTGATCATTGATGCCGGTGCTTGTGCCTTTTTCGGTCAACCCGTTACTGCCTTTGATTTTCACGCCCTCGACGGAAACGCTGTTGCGGATTTCGCCGTACAAAGTGACATCGGCGGCGGCGTGGCTGCCCAAGCCGAACAAAGCGGCAGCAAGGATGATTTTTTTCATGATGGCTCCTCTGAATAATTCATTTTGAACATTTCAAATGATTATAAATGAATTTAAAGCATGAATATTCAAAAAAATAATGAATTTTTTAACACTAAGCCGTGCAAATGATTCATCAATACAGAAATCAAATTCAGCTTCCGCCCCGATATTTCATGAATACACTAAAATATTCTTTAAAAATAATTTTTAAAATCAGAGTATTATTACTTTTCCAGTAGCAACCTCGTGTTATTCCTATCATCATGATGCCTTACCGGACAATCACAAAAAAGGCCGTCTGAAACAGAATTTATCTGTTTCAGACGGCCTTTTTTGAGGCTTTTAAGTGAATCAGTCTTCTACGCGGAAAGAATCATGGCAGGCTTTGCAGCTTTGGCCTACCTCGCCAAACGGTTTTTTCACCGCATCCAGATTACCTTCGGCGGCAGCCGTTTTCAAAGCGGCGGTGGCCGCAACGAATTTTTCTGCGGCCTGTTTGAATTCTTCGTGCTTGCTCCACACTTCGGGTTTGGCATCAGGCGATTCTTTTGCACTTTCTTCGGTATAGTGCTGCCAAGGTTTATCGGCATTCTCCGCCATCGTATCGGCCGCAGCTTGGAAGGCAGCAGCATCAAACGGCGTTTCGCCCTTAATCATTTTGCCCATGGTGCCGGAAGCGTCTTTGAAAATATCCATCAAACGCTCGCGCTCAGCAACGGAAGCGTTGGCACTGCCAGCAGGTGCTGCCGACGTTGCCGCAGAAGCTTGCGCCGCATCGGCAGGTTTGGTTTCGTTTTGGCCGCCGCACGCGCTCAGCAGCATCACCACCAGCGCACCCATTGTCCACAGAGTTTTATTCATGATTGTGTTCCTTGTATGTTATATGATTTTTTAATTTTTTGACCAGCAGTTGAAATGTATCAGAAATCTTCTCAAAATCAAGCAATTGATGCAGATTTATATTTGTTAACACAATCTTCCAATCTTAAGACTGTCTGAATTTCAGACGGCCTTGATATGCGCAAAATATCACGGTTATTCACGGTGGTAAGGATGATTGTTCAAAATGGAAACCGCACGGTAAAGCTGTTCGGTCAATAACACGCGCACCATGCCGTGCGGCATGGTCAGGCTGGAAAGCCGCATCATCAGGCGGGCTTGCTGCTTGAGATGGTCGGTCATGCCGTCGGCACCGCCAATCACAAAGCATACGTGTTCACCGTTTTGCTGCCATGTTTTCAAGTATTCGGCCAATTCGACCGAAGTGGGTGCTTTGCCTCTCTCGTCCAGAACCACTAAAAACGCGCCCTGCGGAATCGCTTCCAGTATGCGTTTTTCTTCCGCTGCCATTCCCTGCGCAGCATTCACGCCCGCACCGCGCTTTTCGGGCTTGATTTCTTTCAAGGCATAGTTCACCTCGCGCCCGAATCGTTTGGCGTACTCGTTGACGGCTTCATCCACCCATTTTGGCATTTTTGTGCCGACGGCTAAGACGGTAATATTCATGTTCTTATCTATATAGGTTAAGTATCCGGATTTTGCGCAATCTTTGTTTTGGTTACATTTTCTTGCGGCACGCAGCCCGAAAATTTATCTGGTTGACCGATAGGTTTCGTTTTTTACGCTGCCGTCACTTTGAACTGCACTTATTAAGTTGCAAAGTTCAGGCCGTCTGAAAATTTTCAGACGGCCTGCAACCATACAAAGCGGATGACGGACTTAATCGGCCGCATGCCAAGGCTTTTGCATTCCGGCTTCAAACGCCGGTTTTTCGCCACCCCACAGGGTATCAATGTCGTAATAATCGCGCACGGCAGGCAGCATCACATGTACCACCAAATCGCCGGCATCGACCAAAGTCCATTCGCCGGTGTCGCCCTCTTGACTCAAGATTTCAAACCCGGCTTCTTTCAAATCAACGGCTACGTTGTTTGCCAGCGCTTTGACCTGTCGGGTACTGTCCCCCGTGGCCACAATCATGCGGGCAAACAATGATGTTTTTTCATGGGTTTCCAACACGGAAATGTCTTTGGCTTTCACGTCTTCCAACGCGTTGACTGCGATTTCGACCATTTTTTGCAAATCGAGTAATTCTTGTTCGTTCATTTCATTCCTAAATAATGTCTTTCAGACGGCATTATAGCCTATATGTCTGAATTTAAGCTATTTTTACGGTTTTGCAGACACAGGTTTTCAGACGGCCCGAAGCGGTTCATGCCTGTTACTGCTTTGTATCAACGGTATAAACCGTGCTGCTCGATATAACGTGCGACGGCCTGCGGAATAAGGCCGTCTGAAAGTGTTTGATTTTCCAAAGCCGCACGAATCCCGGTGGAGCTGATATTGTACAAAGGAGCCTGCAATATGCGCAGGCTGCCGTTTTGCAAGGCCTCGCCCAACCAAGCGTGCAGTTCGCGCGGTGCTTTGTTCAAGCTGTCACCCTCACGCATGGCCACAGCGATATTGACCTGACGCACCAATGTTTGCCATTTTTTCCATGTGTGCAGTTTCATCAGGCTGTCGCTGCCCAAAAGCCACCACAGTTTGGCCGTTGGAAATTGCTGGCGGAAAATCTGTACGGTGTCAAAGGTATAGGTTGCGCCTTCCCTGACCATGTCGCAATCACTGAGTGCAAAACGCGGATCGCCGGCGATGGCCAACTCCGTCATCATAAAGCGGTGTTTGGCTGAAGTTTGCGTGTTTTTCGGTTTATGGTAGGGATCGCCCGCCGGTAAAAAAATGACGGTATCCAAACCGATTTCGTCGGCAAATGCTTGCGCGATGTGCAGGTGCCCATTGTGTATGGGATTAAATGTACCGCCGAAAAGTCCGATGTTTTTCATGTTCTGCTGTAAATGGATAAGGTTGAACATATACTGCCGATAATTAAAGGCCGTCTGAAAATTTTATACGCAATATTATCACGCTTTACCCGACCGTATGCCGGGTATCGGAATGGGCAGGAATGACTTTTACTAAAGTTGCAAATCGGGACAAACATATTACAATCTGAAATACAAACGATAACAAGGTGTACTAAATATGTCTGCAGCCCCTCAATTTTCTTATGCTTTAAGCGATAACATACACGATAAATTGTGGCAATGGGCACAAGCCAATTATGGATTGCACGGCTCATGGCAGACTCTGTGGCTGAACCATTTACCCTTAGGCCGTCTGAATGCGCAATGGCAAGCGCAAGTTCAAAAAGATTGGCCTGGCGAATGGGAGGCGCGTTCAGACGGCCTGCATTTGCGTTCAGACAGCTGGCTGAGTTTGAGCGATGCACTGCAGCACATGGCGCACGGCTGGAAACAATTGGGTATATTGCACGGATGGCGCAACGAACGTTTCGATGTTTACCACGGAGATAAAGTGCTTTTCCCACTTGAACGTGCTGCCTTTCGGCCACTGGGCTTAATGAGTAAAGCGGTACATTTAAACGGTTTTACTTTCAAAGACGGGGAATGGCAACTCTGGATTGGCAAAAGAAGCGAATACAAAGCGGTTGACCCGAATAAACTGGATAATCTGGTCGGTGGCGGCGTATCGTGCGGTGAAGACATCAGAGAAACCGTCTTACGCGAAAGTGAAGAAGAAGCCGGTTTATCAGCTCATCACATGCAAAACCTGATTTTATGTAATCGTTTGCATAGTTTACGTCCTGTCTCTCGGGGGCTTCATAATGAAATTCTCTACATCTTCGATACCATATTACCCGTTGAAACCATTCCGGAAAATCAAGACGGCGAAGTGTCCGGATTCGAATTGATGAACATCGACCGTATAGTAGATGCTATGCTAAGTGACGCAATGATGAGCGATGCGCAACTGGTCATTTTAGATGCTTTCGATCGCTACCGGCTGATTAACCCACAACATGAACTATCTAAATGGCTGAAGTCCATAAAAATAAATGAATAACCCGCTATTGACGCATGGCACCGATAAGCGTCTCAATAAGCCAGATATGGAATAAAACAGTTGGCCAGAGGTAAAAGCCATCAAAAGAAAAACTCAAAACAGACTAAAATTCTTATTCAGTGAAATAAACCGCTGCTTCTTTTGCAAGACCAAAAGCAACTGACCAAAGTAATTACCTGTGCGAATATTCTGACAAACTGTATTCAACGATTCTGCCTAAATCTACGACTGCCTGCATGCCAGATTCTTTTAGTGTAGTGGAATTTATCGCTACCTGTAGACTGCCTGCTTGTTCAAAAAGTCAGAAATACGTTTCAAAATGAGAAAATTGGTGATATAGATTGTTTGACATCAAATATCAATTAATAGCTTAAATATAATATTTAAATTTAGACGCTTTACAAAGATCTTTAGACGTATTTTTCATAGGCAATTGTATGAGCAACACGACTATTTCTTATTCCTGTATCGGTGTCTAAAAATATTACATAGACAAGATAACGACCATTTGATAATTAAGGCAATAAAAAATGAACTAAAAAAGGTATCATCTGCTAATTCACAGATGATACCTTTCTATTTTTTACCGATTATTCAGCAGCTTTATCGACTAATTCCACCAACGCCAAAGGTGCGTTGTCGCCCTTACGGAAACCGTATTTCAGTACACGAACATAGCCGCCGTTACGAGCAGCAAAACGTGGACCTAATTCGTCAAACAATTTAACCACCACATCACGATCGCGAGTACGGTTAAATGCCAAACGACGGTTTGCCAAAGAAGGTTTTTTACCCAAAGTAATCAAGGGTTCTACCACGCGACGTAATTCTTTTGCCTTAGGCAAAGTGGTCACGATAGTCTCGTGAGTCACCAAAGAATTAGCCATATTGCGCAGCATCGCAGCGCGGTGGCTGCTGGTACGGTTTAATTTACGGTTACCATTACGATGACGCATGTCATTATCCTTTAATCTTCAAACTTACGGCTTTTCTAAGCCTACAGGCGGCCAAGCTTCTAATTTTGAACCTAAGGTCAGCCCTTTAGAGGCCAACACTTCTTTGATTTCATTCAAAGACTTACGACCTAAATTCGGAGTCTTGAGAAGCTCGGTTTCAGTACGTTGAATCAAATCGCCAATATAATAAATATCCTCAGCTTTCAGACAATTAGCTGAACGTACAGTTAACTCCAAATCATCTACCGGACGCAACAAGATAGGATCGATTGGAGGAGCTTTTTCCTCAATCTCTTCAACCGGTGTGCCTTGCAAATCAGCAAAGATAGACATTTGGTCAATTAAAATACGTGCGGCACTACGTACAGCTTCCTCTGGATCAATAGAACCATCGGTCTCAATATCTAAAACCAATTTATCTAAATCAGTACGTTGCTCTACGCGTGCAGGTTCAACTTCAAAGCTAACACGACTGATGGGCGAAAAACTCGCATCCAACTGAATAGCACCAATCTGTTTATTTTCGTCGCGAAGTACACGGCGACCTGAAACTGATTGATAACCACGGCCTTGCTCAACTTTGATTTCCATTTCAACTTGACCATTATTAGACAAGTGACAAATCACGTGCTCAGGATTCAAAATTTCCACGTCGTGCGGCAATTCAATATCACCTGCAACAACTGCACCGGCACCTGATTTTTTCAAAGTTAACTGAACTTGGCTACGACCATGTAATTTAAATACAATACCTTTGATATTCAATAAAATGTCTACAACATCTTCTTGAACACCATCAATAGTAGAATATTCATGTAATACACCGGCAATAGCTACTTCAGTTGGCGCAAAACCATTCATAGAAGACAGTAAGATACGACGCAAAGCATTACCCAAAGTATGACCAAAACCACGCTCAAACGGCTGCATTGAAACTTTTGCACGTGTAGTAGACAAAGTATCTACATCAATTTGACGAGGTTTCAAAAATTCGGTTGTGCTATTTTGCATTTAACTGTCCCTCACTGAGCTAGCATTATTTAGAGTAGAACTCTACCACCAGCTGTTCATTAATATCGCCAGTCAATTCTGAACGATCAGGCATATTTTTGAATATACCTTCCAATTTATCTGCATCAACTGAAACCCAGCCAGGCAAACCGATTTGAGTTGCCAAACTCAAAGCCTCTTGGATGCGCACTTGTTTTTTAGCTTTCTCACGAACAGCTACAACATCACCAGCTTTAACTTGGAAAGAAGGAATATTCACAACTTGCCCATTAACGGTAATTGCTTTGTGAGACACTAGCTGGCGAGCCTCTGCACGGGTAGAGCCAAAACCCATGCGATATACAACGTTGTCCAAACGGGATTCCAATAATTGCAGCAACAATTCACCAGTAGAGCCCTTACGACGTGAAGCTTCTGCAAAATAACGACGGAATTGACGCTCCAATACGCCATAAATACGACGGATTTTTTGTTTTTCACGCAATTGCAAACCATAGTCCGACAAGCGTGGTTTTTTAGCACCGTGTTGACCTGGTGCAGAATCCATTTTACATTTTGACTCTAAAGAGCGGCGAGCACTCTTTAAAAATAGATCTGTACCTTCACGGCGTGCCAATTTACATTTAGGGCCAATATAACGTGCCATGTTTCAAATCACTCCAATATTAAATACGACGTTTTTTAGGTGGACGGCAGCCGTTATGAGGCAACGGGGTAACGTCAGTAATGCTGGTAATCTTGAAACCAAGAGCGTTGAGCGCACGTACAGAAGATTCACGACCTGGGCCTGGGCCTTTAATGCGAACTTCCAAATTTTTAACGCCATACTCTTGGGCAACTTTACCAGCTGCTTCTGCAGCTACTTGAGCTGCAAACGGTGTACTTTTACGTGAACCTTTAAAACCAGCGCCGCCAGAGGTAGCCCAAGACAATGCATTGCCTTGACGGTCAGTGATTGTAATGATGGTATTGTTAAAAGATGCATGAACATGAACAATACCTTCGCTTACGGTTTTACGCACTTTTTTACGTACACGCGAAGCTGTGTTTGCTTTAGCCATTAATTAATTTCCTTAAAATTATTTCTTACCTGCAATCGCCTTGCGCGGACCTTTACGAGTACGTGCATTTGTGCGAGTGCGTTGACCGCGACAAGGTAAGCCACGACGATGACGGAAGCCGCGATAGCAACCCATATCCATCAATCGTTTAATGCTCATCGTTACTTCACGACGCAAGTCACCTTCAACCTCATAGTTAGCAACTTGTTCACGCAAAGCATCCAATTGAGCCTCGTCCAAATCTTTTGCTTTTACGGTAGGTGCAATATTTGCAGCCTCACAAATTAATTTAGCACGAGTCGCACCAATACCGTAAATAGCTTGTAAACCAATAACGATATGGGCATTATTAGGGATATTTACCCCTGCAATACGAGCCATATTTTTTTCCTTTTAGGGCAAAGTAGGTCACTATACCACAAAATCAGATTAAGAGAAATAAACACTCTTAGCCTTGACGTTGCTTGTGACGCGGATCAGTACAAATTACACGAACTACACGATTACGACGAATAATTTTGCAGTTACGACAAATTTTCTTTACAGAAGGTTGTACACGCATTTTTGTTCCTTTATACAGTCTATCTTGCTCTGAATACAATACGAGCACGGGTTAAATCATAAGGCGTTAACTCAACAGTTACTTTATCACCCGGAGAAATTCGAATATAATGCATCCGCATTTTTCCAGAAATATGACCTAAAACCACATGGTCGTTCTCGAGTTTAACTTTGAATGTTGCATTCGGCAAAGTTTCAAGAATTTCGCCTTGCATTTGTATGGTATCTTCTTTAGCCATAGTCTTACTTACGTGATAATGATTTCATATCGGGACGATTCATTAGGCTCTCATATTGCTGGGTCATACGATAGGAATTTATTTGTGTACTAAAATCCATCGTTACCACAACCAAGATTAATAGCGAAGTACCGCCCAAATAGAAAGGTACATTTAATGCAGTCGTTAAGAATTCTGGAATCAAACAGATGATGGTAATGTATAAAGCACCAAAAAGGGTTAAATGCAATACTACCTTCTCTAGGTACCTAGAGGTTTGATCACCTGGGCGAATACCTGGTACAAAAGCCCCACTCTTTTTCAAATTCTCCGCCATTTCTTTTGGGCTGAATACCAATGCCGTATAAAAATAACAGAAGAAAATAATCGTTGCTGCAAATATCAGAATATAAAGCGGCTGACCATGTTGGAGCATGGCGGCAATTTTGTGCAACATACTGTCTGTATTGTTTGAACCAAACCAACTTAACAAGGTAGAAGGAAACAAAATAATACTAGAAGCAAAAATTGGCGGAATAACCCCAGCCATATTTAATTTAAAAGGCATATGAGCATTTTGACCTTGTCCAACATGACCAAATTGTCTTTTGGCATAATGAACAGGAATTTTACGTTGCGCACTTTCAAAATAAACCACAATATAAATCAGTAGCAATGCACCGATTATAATAGACACCGTCATCAACATACTCATCGCACCTTGACTGGTTAATGTCCAGAGCTGGAGAATCCCTGCCGGAATACCGGCGGCAATACCCGCTGTAATAATCAATGAGATACCATTGCCAATACCTCTTTCAGTAATTTGTTCACCCAACCACATTAAGAACATGGTACCGGTAACCAAACACACTACTGTTGAAATATAAAATTCCAACTGATTTGCAACGACAATACCTTGTTGAAAAACGAAAGTTGCTACACCAAAACTTTGCAGAATAGCCAGCAACACAGTGCCATACCGTGTATATTTCGTAATGATTTTACGACCAGCCTCGCCTTCTTTTTTCAACGCCTTTAAGGAAGGAAGAATTTCAGAAGCAAGCTGCACAATAATCGAAGCCGAAATATACGGCATAATACCAATTGCAAATATACTAAAGCGCTCCAACGAACCTCCTGAGAACATATTTAACATTCCCAGGATACCGTTTCCAGCGCTTTCGTATAACTTAGCTAATGCAACAGCATCTACACCCGGCACTGGAATATGAGCACCAATACGGAAAACAACCAATGCCCCGATTAAGAACAATAGGCGTTTTTTCAAGTCTCCAAATTTAGATAAACCTGAGGAAGATTGTTGACTAGCCACTGTAATTTAAGCCTTATTCTTCAACTTTACCACCAACAGCTTCAATTGCTGCTCGTGCGCCTTTAGTTGCTTTGATGCCTTTTAAAGTAACAGCTTTTGAAAGCTCACCAGAAGCAATTACTTTCACATTAGTAGCATTTGCAAAAATTAGACCCGCTTGTTTCAATACCAACAAGTCAATTTCTGATACTGCAACCAAGGCCAACTCACTTAAACGTACTTCCGCATTTGATGAAGCAGTCAAAGATTTAAAGCCACGCTTAGGCAAACGACGTTGCAAAGGCATTTGACCGCCTTCAAAGCCTACCTTATGAAAACCACCGGAACGACTTTTTTGGCCTTTATGACCACGACCACCGGTTTTACCTAAACCACTACCAATACCGCGACCAACACGACGGACTGAATGGGTTGCACCTTCAGCTGGTTGAATAGTATTCAAAAACATATTTAAGACTCCACTTTCAACAAGTAGCTGATTTTGTTAATCATACCACGGTTTTCAGGGGTATCTAAAACCTCAACAGTATGCTCACGACGACGCAAGCCTAAGCCACGTGCGCAAGCACGGTGAGATTCAATAGTACCAATCAAACTTTTAACCAAAGTAACTTTGATTTTTTTCTGCTCAGTCATGGCCAGCTCCTAAAATATCCTCTACTGTCAAACCACGTTTAGCAGCAATATCAGCAGGAGTGTACAATTTTGATAAGCCATCTAATGTAGCGCGTACAATGTTGTAAGGGTTGGTTGAACCATGTACTTTAGCAGAAATGTTGTGGATGCCCATTGCATCAAATACTAAACGCATTGGACCACCAGCTTTTACACCACTACCTTCTTTTGCAGGTTGCATAAATACACGGGTAGCGCCATGACGACCGATTACTTCATGATGAATGGTACCATTTTTCAAAGGTACTTTAATCATAGAGCGACGAGCTTGATCCATTGCTTTTTGAACGGCAACAGGCACTTCTTTAGATTTGCCTTTGCCCATACCGATGCGGCCATCGCCATCACCTACTACAGTCAGCGCAGAGAAAGCCATAATACGGCCACCCTTAACGACTTTTGTTACACGGTTTACGGCAACCATTTTTTCGATTAAGCCGTCACCGCGTTCTTCAATTTCATGTTTTGCCATCTGAAAGTCTCCAAATATTAGAAGCTTAAACCATTTTCACGAGCAGCTTCAGCTAATGCTTTTACACGGCCGTGATATTGGAAACCAGAACGGTCAAAAGCAACTTTCTCTACACCTGCTGCTTTTGCTTTTTCTGCAATACGTTTGCCAATCAATGCAGCTGCCTCAACATTACTGCCTGATTTTAAGCTACTACGTACTTCAGATTCCAAGGTAGAGGCTTGAGCCAATACTTTATCACCTTCAGCACTAATTACTTGAGCATAAATATGATTATTGGTGCGAAACACGCATAATCTTACCATTTTCAAGTCCGCGATACGAGCACGGGTTTTGCGTGCACGACGGAGTCGGGTTGCATGTTTATTCATTAGTGAACCTCAATTATTTTTTCTTGGCTTCTTTCATCACCACTACTTCACCTACATAACGTACACCTTTACCTTTGTAAGGCTCAGGAGAACGGAATGCGCGAATTTCAGCAGCAACTTGACCAACAGTCTGTTTATCCGCACCAGTCAGAACGATTTCAGTTTGACTAGGAGTTTGAACAGAAACACCTTCAGGCATTTCGTAAACGATTGGATGAGAAAAACCCAAAGACAAATTCAAAGTTTTACCTTGAGCTTGAGCACGATAACCCACACCAATTAATTGAAGTTTTTTCTCAAAACCTTCAGAAACACCTTTGACCATGTTATTAACCAAAGCACGGGCAGTACCGGACATTGCATTTGCTTGCTTGGTATTGTTTGCCGCAGCAAAAGTCAACATACCATCTTCTAATTTAATATCGACATCAGAATTCAAAGGAAATGACAATTCGCCATTTTTGCCTTTAACAACCAATACGTCTGTTCCAAACTTTACTTCTACACCAGCGGGAACAGTCACTGGATTTTTAGCTACGCGTGACATTTATAATTCTCCACTAGGCAACGATGCACAACAACTCACCGCCCACGCCCTCAGAGCGTGCTTTACGATCAGTCATTACACCTTTAGAAGTACTTACAATAGCAACACCCAAGCCATTCATTACACTTGGAAGCTCGCTAGAAGCTTTATAAATACGCAAACCAGGACGTGAAACACGTTTAATTTGCTCAATAACAGGGCGACCTGCATAGTATTTCAGTTGAATTTCCAATACTGGTTTTGCATCAGCAGAAACTGTGAAGCCCTCGATATAACCTTCCTCTTTCAAAACTTCTGCAATCGCGCATTTTAATTTTGAAGAAGGCATGGCAACTGCTACTTTATTAGCGCGTTGCGCATTGCGAATACGAGTCAACATATCGGAAATAGGATCATGCATACTCATTATTAATACTCCTATTACCAGCTAGCTTTTACAACACCCGGAATTTCGCCACGCATAGCGATTTCACGGATCTTAATACGACCCAAACCGAATTTACGGAAAGTGCCGCGAGGACGACCTGTCAGCGCACAACGACGACGTTGGCGTACAGGTGCCGCATTGCGCGGAATTGCTTGGAATTTTAAACGAGCTTCAAAACGCTCTTCATCAGAAGCATTCGAATCATTAATAACAGCAAAAATTTCTTCACGCTTAGCTGCGTATTTTTTCGCTAAAGCTTGACGTTTCAGCTCACGATTAATAAGTGCTTTCTTAGCCATGTTTAACCTTTGAACGGAAATTTAAATAAAGATAATAAAGCTTTCGCTTCTTCATCAGTTTTGGCGGTAGTTGTAATGGTGATATTCAAACCACGCAAAGCATCAATTTTATCGTATTCAATTTCCGGAAAAATGATTTGCTCACGCACACCCATATTATAATTGCCACGACCATCAAAAGACTTACCGTTTACACCACGGAAGTCACGTACACGAGGCAATGCAATAGTAACCAAACGATCTAAAAATTCAAACATTTGATCGCGACGCAACGTTACTTTACAGCCCACAGGGTAGTTATCACGAATTTTAAAGCCCGCAATAGACTTACGTGCAACGGTTACTACTGGTTTTTGACCAGCAATCTTTTCCAAATCTGATACAGCGTGCTCCATTACTTTTTTATCAGCAACGGCCTCACCAACACCCATATTCAAGGTAATTTTCTCAATACGAGGAACTTCCATAATGGATTTGTAACCGAACTGTTTTACCAACTCAGGAACTACCGCATCTTTGTAATACTCTCTCAAACGAGCCATGATATCTCCTTATGCCCCAATGATAGAGCCATTAGATTTAAAGAAACGAACGCGCTTAACTTTACCTTCGCTCTCAATCAACTTAATACCAACACGATCAGCTTTATTGGTTTCAGGATTTAAAATTGCAACATTTGAAATTGCGAGAGGCATTTCTTTAGCAATAATACCACCTTCAACACCGCGCATAGGATTTGGCTTTTGATGGCGCTTTACTACGTTTACACCTTCAACAACAATTTTATCACCCAAGATGCGAGCCACTTGACCTTGCTTACCTTTATCTTTACCAGCAATAACGACGACTTTATCGCCTTTAATAATTTTGTTCATCGCTTCTTTTCCTTATAAAACTTCAGGTGCCAATGAAACAATTTTCATGAAGCGCTCAGTACGCAACTCACGAGTAACTGGACCAAAAATACGGGTACCTAGAGGCTCAAGCTTATTATTCAACAATACAGCTGCATTGCTATCAAACTTAATCAACGCGCCATCTGGACGACGGACGCCTTTAGCAGTACGAACAACTACTGCATTGTATACATCACCTTTTTTAACACGGCCACGAGGCGCAGCGTCTTTAACTGCAACTTTAATAATATCGCCAACCGAAGCATAGCGACGCTTAGATCCACCTAATACTTTGATGCACATTACACGACGCGCACCAGAGTTATCAGCCACATCTAAGATGGTCTGCATTTGAATCATGTTATTACCTTTAAATTAACCAACTTAATTTACCTTTTTCATCTGATTCATAACTTAGAGTTAAGCTACTATCACATGAAACCTTCTCGGTTCTAGTAAACCAGTCTTGGATCCCGACGGGAAGAAACTTTCAGAAGAAACTGAAAGATAAGAAACGAAGTTTACACGCAAATTAGATTTGCTGCAAGACTTCGTTTCTTATAAGTGCATTACCGTATCAAAAATTAAACAGTACGCGCCTTCTCAACCAGCTCTTTAACAATCCAAGATTTGGTTTTTGACAATGGACGAGATTCCGCAATTACTACAATATCACCAATACCATACTCATTATTTTCATCATGGGCATGGATTTTGGAAGACAAACGAATAATCTTACCGTATAAAGGATGTTTTACTTTACGCTCAACTAATACAGTTACGGTTTTATCCATTTTATCGCTTACCACTTTGCCTTGCAAAGTACGAACATTTTTTTCTACGCTCATTACTTAGCACCCTTTTCACTTAAAATGGTTTTAATACGAGCAATATCGCGACGTACACGTTTTAATTCACTTGGTTTACCCAACTGACCAGTGGCATTTTGCATACGCAAACCAAATTGTACTTTCAACAAGTCAAGCAAATCAGCATTTAATTGCTCAACGGATTTGTCTTTCAATTCATTTGCTTTCATTATTGACCTACCTGTCTTACTACAAAGGATGTAGGAATAGGCAATTTTGCCGCAGCCAACGCAAAAGCTTCACGAGCTAATGCTTCTGGTACACCATCCATTTCATACAAAACTTTGCCTGGTTTGATTTCAGCAACGTAATATTCAACATTACCTTTACCGCCACCCATACGAACTTGAATTGGTTTTTCTGTAATCGGTTTATCAGGGAATACACGAATCCAAATACGACCGCCACGTTTAATATGACGAGTCATTGTACGACGCGCGGCTTCAATTTGTCGAGCAGTTAAACGGCCGCGGCCTACTGCCTTCAAACCAAATTCACCAAAGCTTACTTTGTTACCGCGAGTGGCAATACCAGTGTTACGGCCTTTATGCTGTTTACGGTATTTCAGTCTAGTTGGCTGCAGCATGACGACTACCTGCCTTTCTTTGTTTTTTCTCTTGCTCAGGTTTGACGGCAGTTTTATCGTTGCCTTCAGTATAAACCCAAACTTTCAGACCTAACACGCCATAAGTAGTGTTGGCTTCACTAGTCGCATAATCAACATTTGCACGCAAAGTATGCAAAGGCACACGACCTTCGCGGTACCATTCACTACGTGCGATATCCGCACCATTCAAACGACCAGAAGTCATGATCTTGATACCTTTAGCACCGGAACGCATTGCATTTTGCATAGAACGTTTCATTGCACGACGGAATTGGACACGTTTTTCCAATTGCTGAGCAATACTGTCTGCAATAATTTGTGCATCCAATTCAGGTTTGCGAATTTCTTCGATATTCACGTGAACAGGCACCCCCATCAAGGCCTGCAGGTCACGTTTCAAAATTTCGATGTCCTCACCTTTTTTACCGATTACCACACCTGGACGGGCCGAGTGGATGGTAATACGTGCAGATTTAGCAGGACGCTCAATCACCACACGGCCAACAGAAGCATTTGCTAAACGGTCACGCAGATAATTACGAACATCAATATCTTGTTTCAATACAGTCGCAAATTCGTTGCTTTTAGCAAACCATTTTGAAGACCAGTCTTTAGTTACCGCCAGGCGAAAGCCTGTAGGGTTAATCTTTTGTCCCATAGCTTTTCCTTAGTTGCCCACTGTCACATTAATATGACAAGTTTGTTTTTCAATGCGGTTACCGCGACCTTTTGCACGAGCTTGGAAACGTTTCAAGCTTGGGCCTTTGTCAACGAAGATAGTTACCACTTTCAGCTCATCAATGTCCGCACCATTATTGTGCTCGGCATTAGCAATCGCTGATTCCAAAACCTTCTTAATCAACTCCGCACCTTTTTTAGGGCTGAATGTCAAGATATTCAAAGCTTGGGCAACGTCTTTACCACGAATCAAGTCAGCCACCAAACGAGCCTTTTGAGCTGAAATACGGGCATTTTTATGTTGTGCATTTACTCTCATGATTCACCTTATTTCTTTTTGGCCTTTTTATCAGCCAAATGGCCTTTAAAGGTACGGGTCAATGAGAACTCGCCTAATTTATGGCCAACCATGTTATCGCTGATGAATACAGGCACATGGGTACGGCCATTATGTATAGCAATAGTCAAACCGATAAAATCAGGCAAAATGGTAGAACGACGCGACCACGTTTTAATTGGACGCTTATCGTTACTTGCACGAGCGGCATCTACTTTTTTCAGCAAATGCAGGTCTACATATGGGCCTTTTTTCAATGAACGAGCCATATTAATTAACCTTTATTTGAGTAACGACGACGGACAATCATATTATCCGTGCGTTTGTTATTACGAGTACGGTAACCCTTGGCAGGAGTACCCCATGGGCTAACTGGTTCGCGCGCTTCACCAGTACGACCCTCACCACCACCATGAGGGTGATCAACAGGGTTCATCACAACACCGCGGACAGTCGGACGAATACCGCGCCAACGATTGGCACCGGCTTTACCGATTTTTTTCAGGCTTTGCTCCTCGTTACCCACTTCGCCAATGGTAGCACGGCAATCAACGTGGATTTTACGTACCTCACCGGAGCGCAAGCGTACTTGAGCGTATACACCTTCTTTTGCCAACAATACAGCAGAAGCACCGGCAGAACGTGCAATTTGCGCACCTTTACCCGGTTTCATTTCGATACAGTGAATAGTGGTACCGACAGGTATGTTGCGGATTGGCAAAGTATTACCAACTTTAATTGCTGCTTCCGCACCTGAAACCAATACCGCACCTGCTTGAATGCCTCGTGGCGCAATAATGTAACGACGCTCACCATCTGCATAACACAGCAAAGCGATGAAAGCGGTACGGTTAGGATCGTACTCGATACGCTCTACTTTTGCTGGGATACCGTCTTTACTGCGTTTAAAGTCAACTACACGGTAGTGTTGTTTATGGCCGCCACCTTTATGACGAGTGGTAATATGGCCATTGTGATTACGACCGGCAGTAGAATGTTTCTTTTCCAACAAAGGCGCATAAGGCGCACCTTTGTGTAAGCCTTCTGCAACTACGCGAACCATGCCGCGACGACCTGCAGAAGTTGGCTTCATTTTAACGATTGCCATTTTCTATATTCCTTATTCTGCAGCTGCAGCAGCGGCTTCCAAATTCAACTCTTGACCGGCAGCCAAGCTTACGTAAGCTTTTTTAACATCGCTGCGACGACCTAAAGTACGACCAAAACGTTTAGTTTTACCTTTGATGGTAACAGTAGTAACAGAAGCAACTTCCACACCAAACAGCAATTCAACAGCTGCTTTGATTTCAGGTTTGGTTGCATTTGCCAATACTTTAAACGTCATTTGATTACGTTTTTCAGCCAACACGTTGCTTTTTTCAGAAACGATAGGTGCCAAAATCACTTGAGTCAAACGTTGTTGATTCATACCCATTGCTCCTCTAATTGTGCAACCGCATCTTTGGTCATGATTACTTTTTTGTAACGCAACAAGCTGTAAGGATCAACTTGCTGAGCTTCCAAAACCAGGACATTCGGTAAGTTGCGTGAAGCCAAGTAAACATTCTCATCCAGCTGTTTGGTTACAAACAGCACTTGCTCCAAACCCAAATTCTTCACTTGTTCAGCAAATTCTTTGGTTTTAGGCGTATTTGCATTCAATGCATCGATTGCAAACAGACGTTCGTCACGAACTAATTGAGACAAAATAGTCGCCATACCTGCACGGTACATTTTACGGTTCACTTTTTGAGTGAAGTTTTCGTCAGGTTTGTTAGGGAATGCACGACCGCCTTTACGCCACAATGGAGATGAAGTCATACCTGAACGGGCACGACCGGTACCTTTTTGGCGCCATGGTTTTTTGGTTGAGTGTTTTACTTCAGCACGGGTCTTTTGCGCACGGTTGCCTGAGCGGGCATTTGCCAAGAACGCATTTACAAGCTGATGCACCAATGCTTCATTGTATTCACGAGCAAACAAAGCATCAGAAACAGCCAAGCTGCCTGAAACCTGTCCTTTAGCGTCAATAACTTTTAATTCCATTACGCACCTACTTTCACGCTTGGACGTACCACGACATCACTGTTAACCGAACCAGGAACCGCACCTTTAACCAACAGCAACTGGCGTTCAGCATCTACGCGCACAACTTCCAATTTTTGAACTGTTGATTTGGTATTACCGTATTGACCGGCCATGCGCTTACCTTTGAATACGCGACCAGGGTCTTGAGCCATACCGATAGAACCTGGGACACGGTGTGAACGGGAGTTACCGTGAGAGGTACGTTGAGAATCAAAGTTATGACGTTTGATGGTACCGGAGAAACCTTTACCTTTAGAGGTGCCGGTTACATCAACCAATTGACCTACTTCAAACATTGAAACAGTAATTTCGTCACCGGCTTTCAATTCAGCCAGTTTTTCTTCAGTCAAAGCAAATTCAATCAAACCGCGACCGGCTTCAACACCCGCTTTTGCAAAGTGACCGGCTTCAGTTTTATTGACACGATTCGCTTTTTTCTGACCAAAGGTAACCTGTACGGCAGTGTAGCCGTCAGTATCTTTGGATTTTACTTGCGTAACGCGGTTAGCAGACATATCCAAAACGGTTACCGGAACAGAAACACCCTGTTCGTTAAACACGCGGGTCATACCAACTTTGCGCCCAACCAGACCTAAAGTCATGATTATTTTCCTTTTAGTAAAGGGACAAGCTACGATTGGCTTGTCTTTGGACAAAGATAAAAACTTGATACAGATGTACCAAGTCCGCCATTATAAACCTCTTTGCAAAAAAATATCAATAAAAACTTAGCGTTTTCGCCAAAGAGGCCGTCTGAAAGCCGCCACAGCATTTTCAGACGGCCTCCGATTCACAGTGAAGCGCAATTCCATTACAATCTTTTGCTTGTCCTATATTGCTTGCAAAGGGAAAACATGAATCCGCTTACCGAACTGCAAACCAAGCTGCGCGAAATCTTTCAAATCGACCGTCCTGATTTGGATTTCGGCATTTATAAAATTCTCAACAGCAAAGCGCAGGAAATCGAACATTACCTGCTGCAAAAGCTGCCGCAAACCGTACAGGCCGCGTTTTCAGACGGCCAAAGCAGCCAAACCGCCGCCTGGCAGCAAGAACTGGATGCGTTAACAAAAACCCTGTCCGATGCAGGCGTGCCGCTTGAGCAAAGCAGCAAATATCAGGAACTCAAAAACAAAATCGCTGCCGCCGCTCAAAGCAATGCCGGCGAGGAGCGCGATATCTACAACCATCTGCTGACCTTCTTTTCGCGTTACTATGAAACGGGCGACTTTATCAGCCAGCGACGCTACAAAGGCGATGCCTACGCCGTGCCGTACAGCGGCGAAGAAGTGTTACTGCACTGGGCGAACAAAGACCAGTATTACACCAAATCAGGCGAAAACTTCAGCAACTACCGCTTTACCCTTTCAGACGGCCGCCGCGTGTTTTTCAAACTCGTCAACGCCAACACCGCCAAAGACAACGACAACAAACGCGCCTTTGTCTTAGCGGAATACCGCGCGCCCGAATACGATGAAGAAGGCGAAATCCTCCGCGAAGAAATCTTACCAATCAGCCAAAATGCAGACGGCAGCCAACTAACCATCTGCTTTGCCTACCAAGTAGTTGATAAAAAAGCCAAACAGGCCGATTTGGCGGCTGCGGAAATCCTTGCCCACGATTGCGTACAACACGCTTTTGCCGAACTCAAAGCAGCAGCTCCCACCGAGAGAAATCCAAGCCGTACCGTACTGGAAAAGCATTTGTCGGACTACACGCAAAAAAACACAGCCGATTATTTTATCCACAAAGACCTTGGCGGTTTCCTGCGCCGCGAGCTGGATTTTTATATTAAAAACGACGTCATCAAGCTGGACAATATCGGCAGCGAAGCAGCATTGTCAGGCAGTCTGAAACCAATCCAAACCTTGCGCACCATCGCCAGCGACATCATCGCCTTTCTTGCCCAACTGGAAAACTTCCAGAAAAAGCTGTGGGAAAAGAAAAAACTGGTGGCCGGCGTGCATTACCTGATTACGCTCAACCACTTCCAATCCATGCCGTCTGAACTGCTGGACGAAGTATTGACCAATCCGCAGCAACGCGAACAATGGAAAAATCTGTTTGCAGTCAAAGACTTACCGCTCTCGATTTAAATTTAGCTGATACGTCAGGCCCTTACGCGGCTTTAAGCGTAGATACCTCTCTCTTTCCCGCCGCCTTCCAAGCGCGCGTCTTGTCCGAACTTTCGCAACACTTTTCAGACGGCCTCGATGCCCATCTCAACGGCACGCTGATTCATGCCGACAATTTCCAAGCCCTGAATTTACTGCAAGCCCGCTATCGGGAGCAGGTGAAATGTATTTATATTGATCCGCCGTATAACACGAATGCTTCGGAAATTATTTATAAAATGGGTATAAACATTCTAGCTGGATTAGCCTTATGCAAGATCGTATTCATCTCGGCCTTAAACTTGGGATGAGTTCCTCAGTACAATTCACTGCAATTGACCATGCGGAATTATTCAATCTTGGCAAATTGCAAGATGCCATTTTTAAGGAAGAAAATAGGATTGCAATTATTCCTATACAACACAATCCCAAAGGTAGAAACCAAGCCGTTTTCTTTTCGGAAAACTGTGAATATATGTTTTGTTATGCGAAAGATATTTCAAACGCCAAATTTAACCAAGTTGCCATAGATGATGATGTTCTAGAGACTTTTACAGAGCAAGATGAAAAAGGTAAGTTCCGTTTTGAAAATTTCATTCGAGCACGAACATCTTGGTCAAGAAAAAACAAACCAAACAACTGGTACCCTATTTACGTAAGTCAAGATTTAAAAGAAATTAGCCTAGAATGGAAACTTGGGTTTACTGAACTTTATCCACGAACTGATAGTGGGGATTTTGCATGGAAAGTAATTCCAGAAAGTTTTATTGAACATAATAAAAATAATGGATACTTTCAAGCAAGAAATGAAAACGGGAAAATTGCTATTTATCATAAATATTATGAGCAACAAGTTTTCAAAAATTTTTGGTCTCAAAAAAAATACCAGTCTGAATTTAATGGTACAAACCTTTTAAAAGGAATCTTAGGTCAAGCATTGTTTAGCTTCCCTAAATCAATTTTTGCTGTTTCTGACAGTATTAAAATTGTTTCAAGCAAATATGACATCATCCTCGACTACTTCGCCGGCAGCGGCACCACCGCCCATGCCGTTATCAACCTCAACCGCGAAGACGGCGGCAACCGCAAATATATTCTGGTCGAGCAAGGCGGATATTTCGATACGGTGTTGAAACCGCGTGTGCAAAAGGTGATTTACGCGGAAAACTGAAAAGACGGCAAACCTATGCCGTCTGAAAAAAGCAGCCGTAGTGCGGATGCCAACCCACCGCTTTCAGACGGCATCAACAATAAAACGGCAGCTTATGCCCTCAATACGCCGCACAACGGCGTGTCGCAAATCGTGAAAGTTCTGAAGCTGGAAAGCTATGAAGACTGCCTGAACAATCTGGTATTGCACAATCCGAACGGCGATTTGTTCGCCACGCTGCCCGAACAGGCACGGCGGGATTATGTGTTGCGCTATATGCTGGACGTGGAAAGCCGCGGTTCGCTGCTGAATGTGGCGCATTTTGAACGGCCGTTTGACTATGTGATGGAGATTGCCGCCGATTCGGCAGGCGCATCGGTGCCTACCCGCGTGGACTTGGTGGAAACCTTCAATTATCTCTTGGGCTTGACCGTGGTTTCGTGGGCCGACCGCCGTTTTGACAAGGGCTATGTCTTGGTCACGGGACGGCAGCCGAATCATGCGGAGGATGAAACCACCCTGATATTGTGGCGCGACTGTACACAGTGGCCGGACGACAAGCTGGCGGGACTATTCGACAAGCTGGCGGTTAATCCTCAAGAGAGTGAGTTTGCGGCGGTGTATGTGAACGGCGACCATACGCTGACCACCGCCTGGAGCAATGCCGACGGCGAATCAGGCCGTCTGAAAATCCGTCAAACGGAAGCGGCGTTTTTGGATTTGATGTTTGGGGGGAATGTGTGATGGCGGCAAAACCAACGGCCAGACATTCGGCCAACATCACTTTCCATGATCATTTGGTGCTGAACCGCTGGCTGCTTTCGCTGTTTCACAAGCAGGATTTGCCCACATTAAAAGCACAGATGGGCGGCGATGATTATGAAGGCTTGGCGCAAGATGGGCAAAGCAGGTTTTTCCACCAGCTTACCGGCGTATTGTTTTTCGGCGAAGGTACGGGTTTGTCCGAGGCGGATTTGCGCCGCTATGATTTGAATGTGGTGCGCCACTGGCAAGCGGTAACGGCGCGGCGCAACAGGCACAGCGGCCATGAATTGCAAATGAAGTATTTCCAATATTTGTCGCTGATATTCAGTGAGGTTTATCTGGATTGGTATTTCAACCGCCGTGATAGGCTGCTGGCCGAATTGAATGCCCAATTGAACCGCTATCGCGAGAATTTGGGCGCCGAGGCGAAAAATTTTTCGCCTTATGCGGAACAAGAGCTGAACAAAATCGCGTTTTGGAATGCCACGGGCAGCGGCAAAACGCTGCTGATGCACGTCAATATCCTGCAATATCTGTCTTATTTTTCAGACGGCACAGGCCGCGGCAAGCCGGATAAAATCATTGTGCTGACGCCAAACGAAGGTTTGAGTAGGCAGCACGTTGCCGAACTGGCCTTATCGGGCTTTCAGACTGCTTTGTTCGATAAAAACGGGCAGGCACGCAATTACACGCTGAATATTGATGATTTGAACAGCATCGAGGCGGAAGTCATCGATGTGAACAAGCTGGCCGATAAAGCGGGCGACAAAACCGTGGCGGCTGAGCATTTCGCCGGCAATAATCTGGTGCTGGTGGATGAAGGCCATCGCGGCAGCAGCGGCGAAGAATGGCTGAAACGGCGCGATGTGTTAGTGCGCGGCGGTTTTTCTTTTGAGTATTCGGCCACCTTGGGGCAGGCGGCGGGCAAGGGCAAAACCTTGGCCGACACCCGCTTTGAACAGCAAAAGAAAAATGCCTTGGCGCATTTCGGCGCAGCCAGGCAGAGTGATTTGAGCAAGGAGCAAAAAGCCCTGATTCCGGCTTTGCCGCTCACACCGGCAGCAGGAGCAAACGGCACGGCAGACGGCGGTCATGGAAACTTATGCGAAAACGGTGCTGTTTGATTATTCGTATAAGTTTTTCTATGCCTACGGCTACGGTAAAGACAGCCTGATTCTGAATTTGAAAAACGAAAGCGATTATTTCGCGCAACATGAAAAGCTGTATTTCACCGCCTGCCTGCTTTCGTTTTATCAGCAGATGTATTTGTTTGAAAACCATCAAGGCCGAGACCTTTTCAAAACCCTTGTAAAAACCCATACAAAGTAACCATAGTTACCAAATATTCCAATACTTCCCAAACACCCTAAAATCCTCTAAATTCCCTTTAAGCCGAATTTAGAGGATTTTCTTCATGAGCAGCTTCTTCAAACAAACTGCCGAAACCATGGTTGGCAAGAACCTTGACCGCTTTCCCCTACTCAAAATCCAGCTCATTATCGACCGGCAACCCATTGCTGATTATCTCGAACAGCAAAAAGGCCGCTATGCCCGTCATAACGGCGGCCGTCCCGCCTATTCCTTACTGTCCATGTTTAAAGCCGTCTTACTCGGCCAATGGCACAGCCTATCCGACCCCGAACTCGAACACAGCCTCATTACCCGTATCGACTTTTACCTCTTCTGCGGTTTTGACGAACTCAACACCCCCGACCACAGCACACTGTGCCGTTACCGCAACTGGCTGGCACAAAACAATCTGCTTGCCCAATTACTGGATTTGATTAACCGACAATTAACCGACAAAGGCTTAAAAGTCCAAAATGCCAAAGCAGCCGTCATTGACGCCACCATTATCCAAACAGCCGGCGGCAAACAGCGGCGGGCGATTGAAACCGATGAAAACGGTGTGGTTTCGGAAAACACTCCCAGCAAAGACCAAGATGCCCGCTGGGTAAAGAAGGACGGTAAGTTCAAACTCGGCTACAAACAGCATACCCGTACCGACCATGAAGGCTATATTGAGAAACTGCACATCAGCCCCGCCAACGAACACGAATGCAACCACTTTGAACCGTTGCTGCAAGATATTGACGAAGGCACCAAGGTTTATGCCGACAAAGGATATGACAGCAAAGCCAATCGAGCCTTACTGCAACATAAAGGGCTTTCAGACGGCATAATGCGTAAGGCGCACCGGGGGCATCCGTTGACAGAGGACGATAAGGCAAGAAACAAGCAATTGTCGAAAACGCGCTATGTGGTGGAACAAAGCTTTGGTACGTTACACCGTAAATTCCGCTACCACCGTGTGGCTTATTTCGGTTTGTTGAAGGTGACTGCGCAAAGTCATTTGAAGGCGATTTGTATCAACCTGCTGAAAGCTGCCAACAGGCTTCGTGTGTCTGCTGCTGCATGAAAAGGGGGAAGTATGCCTGAAGATAGGGAATTACAGGTAATGATGGGGTATTTGATGTTAAAAAAAAGCTTACTTAGTAACCTAAGTAAGCTTTTTTTGTGATGGGTAGGGTTTTGCAAAGGTCTCAGGCCGTCTGAAAGAATGGCAGATTGAAAAACCGCTGATGGTGTTTGTCGGCAATATATCCAGCTGTTCGGGCGCGGTGTGCGCTTGAAAGGCCGCGGTTTTTCACTCAAGCGCAGTCTGCCGCAAGAGCGCCCGAAAGGCGTGTTTTTGGAAAAGCTGGAAACGCTGAATATTTTCGGCGTGAATGCCGATTATATGGACAAATTCCGCGAGTATCTCGCCGAAGAAGGCGATGTAAGAAATAACCGGGTTGTTTACACAACAGGTTGAGAAAAATAATCCTCCAAAGTCTCAAAAGGCGTCCTGCCTTTCAAGCTGCCGTGCGGCTTGACCGTATTGTAGAAATTCACAAAGCGGCACAATTCCCTGCGCCGGTGTTGCGCATCGTCAAATGTCTGCTTATCGTGCCACATCTCCATCAGCGTCCGAATCACCCGTTCCGCTTTGCCGTTGGTCTGCGGACGCGCAATACGGGTAAACTTCTGCACGATGTTGTTGCGGCAGCAGGCAGCGCCAAACGGGTGGGATGCATTGCCTTTGTATTCCACTCCGTTATCCGAGTATGCGCATTCGACGGTGTACGGGCAGCAGTCAATCACATCCCTCAACAGAAACTTGGCGGCACTGGCAGCCGTACGGTCGGGCAAGATGGCTGCGTACAGTTCGCGGGAGTAGTCGTCGATGGCGACAAACAGGTATTCGAACGGGTCGGCAACGCTTTGGTTTTTCAGCCGCGGCAACCGTTTGGTATCGAAATGCACCATTTCGCCGGGATAGGATTTGTTGTAGCGTTTAGCCTGTTTTTTGAGCTTTTCTTCGATGGCTTTTTCAACCTTAGCCAAACGTTTCATCCCGTATTTTGCTTGTTTGAACCGGTTGTTGGTACTGTTTTGCGGTGTGAGCAGCTGCAGCCGTGCGGCTTTGAGGATACGGTAGATGGTTACTCTGCTGACTTGGTATTGCCGGGCAAGTGAAGTAACGGTAATTTTATCCTGTGTATAGGCGCGCCAAACGGCTTGACGTTGGTGCGGTGTAAGTCGGGTATTTTTGTGGATGTTCATGGCAGTATTGTCTTTCAAATACTGTAAACAACGCTAGCTTTTCTTACATCTCAGACGGTCTATTCTTAATAAATAAAGAAACCGAACGGTTTTATCCGTTCGGTTTTTAAAGCAACGATTATTGGACTTTAATTTCCACGTCAACACCGGCCGGCAAGTCCAGCTTCATCAGTGCATCAGTGGTTTTATCGGTCCAGTCCACGATGTCCATCAGGCGCAAGTGGGTGCGGATTTCCAATTGTTCACGCGAAGTTTTGTTCACGTGTGGAGAACGCAAGATATTGAAACGCTCGATTTTGGTTGGCAAAGGAATCGGACCTTTTACCACAGCACCAGTACGTTTAGCAGTTTCAACGATTTCTTGAGCAGAGCGGTCGATCAAGCTGTAATCATAAGCTTTCAAACGGATACGGATTTTTTGGTTTGCCATCTCACAACATCCTTTTAAGCGATTACAGAAGAAACAACACCGGCACCGACTGTACGGCCGCCCTCACGGATCGCAAAGCGCAAGCCCTCTTCCATGGCAATCGGCGCAATCAGCTCGACAGTAATAGTCACGTTCTCGCCCGGCATCACCATTTCTACGCCTTCTTCCAAAGTTACCGCACCGGTAACGTCTGTCGTACGGAAGTAGAATTGCGGACGGTAGTTTGCAAAGAACGGAGTATGACGGCCGCCTTCTTCTTTGCTCAATACGTATACTTCCGCTTTGAATTTGGTGTGCGGAGTAATCGAACCCGGCTTAGCCAATACCTGACCGCGTTCAACTTCTTCACGCTTGGTACCGCGCAACAATACACCTACGTTATCACCTGCCTGACCTTCGTCCAGCAATTTGCGGAACATTTCCACACCGGTACAAGTGGTTTTTGCAGTGTCTTTCAGACCTACGATTTCGATCTCGTCACCTACGTGGATGATACCGCGTTCTACACGACCGGTTACTACGGTACCGCGACCGGAGATTGAGAATACGTCTTCGATTGGCAACAGGAACGGTTTGTCAACGGCACGTTCCGGAGTCGGAATGTAGCTGTCCAATGCATCGGCCAATTCAAAGATTTTGGCTTCGTAAGCTTCGTCGCCTTCCAAAGCTTTCAATGCAGAGCCTTGGATAATCGGGCAATCGTCACCAGGGAAATCGTAGCTTGACAACAAGTCACGGATTTCCATTTCAACCAACTCCAACAGCTCGGCATCATCAACCATATCGCATTTGTTCATGAATACCAAGATGTACGGTACGCCTACTTGGCGACCCAACAAAATGTGTTCGCGGGTTTGCGGCATAGGGCCGTCAGCGGCTGATACCACCAAAATCGCACCGTCCATTTGTGCGGCACCGGTAATCATGTTTTTCACATAGTCGGCGTGACCGGGGCAGTCTACGTGCGCGTAGTGGCGGGTCTCGGTTTCGTATTCTACGTGTGAGGTATTAATGGTAATACCGCGCGCTTTTTCTTCAGGTGCATTATCGATTTGGTCGTAAGCTTTCGCCGAACCACCGAATTTTTTAGCCAAAATAGTCGTCAGCGCAGCTGTCAATGTGGTTTTACCATGGTCAACGTGACCAATGGTGCCAACGTTTACGTGCGGCTTGCTACGTTCGAATTTTTCCTTAGCCATGAGCTAATTCCTTTACATAAAGATCAATTAAAGAACAATGGCCGTCTGAAATATATATATATTCAGAGTTTCAGACGGCCTGTATACAAAGACTAAATCAGCCTTTGCGAGCTTCAGTTACGGCAGCGGCAACGTTCGCAGGAGCTTCAGCATATTTTTTGAATTCCATTGAGTAGGTTGCACGGCCTTGGGTTGCAGAACGCAAGTCGGTAGAGTAACCGAACATTTCAGCCAATGGCACTTCAGCGCGTACTTTCTTACCGCCGATACCATCATCATCCATGCCCAACACGATACCGCGACGACGGTTCAAGTCACCCATCACGTCACCCATATATTCTTCGGGCGTTTCCACTTCAACCGCCATGATTGGCTCCAGCAAAGCCGGAGAGGCGCGACGCATACCTTCTTTAAATGCTTGAGAAGCGGCCAATTCAAACGCCAATTGAGATGAGTCGACATCGTGAGAAGAACCGAATACCAAACGTACACGGACATCTACCACAGGGAAGCCTGCTACCACACCGTTAGGCAGGGTATCACGAATACCTTTATCAACTGAAGGAATGAATTCGCGAGGAATCACACCACCTTTAATTTCGTCGATAAATTCGTAACCTTCGCCACCTGGTTCCATAGGCTCCAATTTGATCACAACGTGACCATATTGACCTTTACCACCAGATTGCTTGGCGTGTTTGTATTCAGATTCTACTTCCTTACGGATGGTTTCGCGGTAAGCCACTTGAGGCGCACCAATGTTGGCATCCACGCTGAATTCACGTTTCATACGGTCAACAATAATTTCCAAGTGCAACTCACCCATACCGGAAATAATGGTTTGACCTGACTCTTCGTCCGTACGAACACGGAATGAAGGATCTTCTTTAGCCAAACGGTTCAAAGCAATACCCATTTTCTCTTGGTCGGCTTTGGTTTTTGGCTCAACGGCAACATGGATCACCGGCTCTGGGAATTCCATGCGCTCCAAGATAATCGGCGCATTTTCAGCACACAGCGTTTCACCGGTAGTCACATCTTTTAAACCGATGGCGGCTGCAATGTCACCCGCACGTACTTCTTCGATTTCCGTACGGTCCGCAGCAGTCATCTGCACCAAACGGCCAACACGCTCACGGGTGCCTTTTACGGAGTTCAATACGGTATCGCCGGATTTAACCACCCCGGAATAAACACGGATAAAAGTCAAGTTACCTACATATTTGTCGTTCAACATTTTGAACGCCAAAGCAGAGAATGGAGCTTCATCGCTGGCTTCACGTTGGTCAGCTGCTTCGCTGGAAGGATTCACACCTTGCACCGGCGGAATGTCGGTAGGAGCAGGCAGCAATTCAACTACAGCATCCAACATACGTTGGACACCTTTGTTTTTAAATGCAGAACCACACAGCATAGGTTGGATTTCACCGGCCAAAGTACGTTGACGCAAGGCACCAACGATTTCTTCTTCGGTAAGATCTTCACCGCCCAAGTATTTATCCATCAGCTCTTCATTGGCTTCCGCTGCGGCTTCAATCATGTTTTGACGCCATTCTTCAGCAGTATCAACCAAATCGGCAGGAATATCACCATATTCAAAAGTCACGCCCTTATCTTCTTCATTCCAGATAATAGCCTTCATTTTCAACAGGTCAACTACGCCTTCGAAATTATCTTCCGCGCCTACCGGGATAACAATCGGTACAGGATTCGCGCGCAGGCGGGTTTTCATTTGCTCAACGACACGGAAGAAATTCGCGCCCTGACGGTCCATTTTGTTAACGAATGCCAAACGCGGCACTTTGTATTTGTTAGCCTGACGCCATACGGTTTCAGACTGAGGCTGTACACCACCCACCGCGCAATAAACCATTACCGCACCATCCAATACACGCATAGAACGCTCTACCTCTACGGTAAAGTCAACGTGTCCCGGGGTATCAATAATATTAAAACGGTGTTCTTTAAACTGCTTCGCCATACCTGACCAGTAAGAAGTTACGGCAGCAGAAGTAATGGTAATACCGCGCTCTTGCTCTTGTTCCATGTAGTCGGTGGTTGCCGCACCATCATGAACCTCACCCAGTTTATGCGTCAAACCGGTGTAAAACAAAATACGTTCGGTTGTGGTGGTTTTACCCGCATCAATATGGGCAGAAATACCGATATTGCGGTACAGGCTGATTGGGGTCTTGCGAGCCATTGTAATAGCCTTTCAAAATTAGAAACGGAAGTGAGAGAATGCTTTGTTGGCTTCAGCCATACGGTGAACTTCTTCACGTTTTTTCAGCGCGCCGCCACGGCCTTCGGCCGCATCGATCAATTCGCCTGCCAAACGCAAGTCCATAGATTTCTCACCACGTTTGCGGGCTGCATCGCGCACCCAGCGCATTGCCAAAGCCAAGCGGCGTGAAGGACGAACCTCAACAGGAACTTGGTAGTTTGCACCACCTACACGACGGCTTTTCACTTCCACGATAGGTTTGGCATTAGCAATGGCTTCATTGAATACTTCGATTGCTACTTTACCGGTTTTTTTCTCGATTTGCTCCAAAGCACCGTAAACGATACGTTCGGCAACCGATTTTTTACCGTCAATCATCAATACGTTCATGAATTTAGTCAGCTCGACGCTGCCGAATTTAGGATCCGGCAATACATCGCGCTTGGGGACTTCTCTACGACGTGGCATATCAATTTCCTTTAAATCTATTCAGTCGGGACTATTCCCATGAATACCCAACCGGGTATTCACTTACTCGGCCGTTTTTCAAACTAGGCGGCCGACGTGCCTAATGAAGTCCGAATTACTTAGGACGTTTCGCACCGTATTTGGAACGGGCTTGTTTACGGTCTTTAACACCTGCAGTATCCAAAGAACCGCGTACAGTGTGGTAACGCACACCCGGCAAGTCTTTTACACGGCCGCCGCGAATCAGCACGACGCTGTGCTCTTGCAGGTTATGGCCTTCACCGCCGATGTACGAAATCACTTCGAAACCGTTGGTCAGGCGGACTTTACATACTTTACGCAATGCAGAGTTAGGTTTTTTAGGGGTAGTCGTGTATACACGGGTGCATACGCCGCGTTTTTGCGGGCAGGCTTCCAGTGCAGGCACTTTGTTTACGTACACGGGCTTTTGACGGCCTTTGCGTACCAATTGGTTGATAGTTGGCATATTTTCTCGTCCTGTTGAGTTAAATACTTGCCGACACCATGCCGACAAGAGCGAAATTATAGTTTTTTTGCAAGCACTTAGTCAAGCACTGCTCGGAACAAACCCAGCAATTTCCGTTTTCGGATAACCATTTGGCCACAGTAGGCCGTCTGAAAACAAAATATCGGAACAGTCAATAAATTCTCAAAATGCTTTTTCCACACTCATAAACCATTCTTTACTGCTTCTCGAATAGAAAGCAGGCATGTTGCTTCTGATATTCGCATAACGGAAATTCAACTGCGGCGTCAATCCCCGCCATGAAATTTTCCGATGCCACAATGCGGCACCTGCCTGATACTCGTGATCGCGGCGGGTAAATCGGTAAACCAGTTCCGCCGGTGCTTTAAACTCGCGCCTCATGTAGCCTGCATTGGCCCGAAAACCGATACCGCTTTCAAACTGTCTGACACCGCCCAAATGGATACCGTAACGCCAAGACGCCTGTTCGCGCTCTTTCGTGTCGTCGTTGATGCCGCTTATGCCGCCATACACCAGCGCTGTCGGTGAGATGCGGTAGCTTAACGCAGCACCCGCCGCCGTGAGCCTGCTGTCGTAACGTTCGGCTATTTCTTTGTCTTGATAACGTTTTTCACCAAATTGGACATACTGGCTCATCCGCCACCGCTCTTTCAGACGGCGGTTATAATCAGCCGCCACACCCACATGAGAGACATAACGGCTGTCATCCAACCAGTTTTGCTCAATATACGGCTGTATGCCGAACTCCTGCCGGCTGTTTTGATGACGGTAGCCGGCACTTATACGCACGGTCTGCTCGTTGTAATCCTGCGCATCCCAATAATGCACACCGCTGCCGTTTAGGCCGAAGCGGATAAAATGGTTTCCGACTATATTGTAGGTACGCTCCACCCCCAAGGCATAACGTATGCCGTGCGCACTTTTGGGCAGACTGTCTTCGGTTTTATGCCACGTCAGACCTTCCCATTCGACTTGGCGAACGGGCGACGCATTATTCACATTGTCCGTCTGCTCGTAATTGACATGGAACACAGGCTGCCAGCCTTGTGCTTTTTTTGCCGCTTGGGCGTATTGCCCGGCAAGTTCGCGCATGGCGGGCGGCAAATCTGCCTGCGCCTTTTGCAGTTGCCGCTCCGCTTCCCGATATTGTCTGTCTTCAAAAAGCATCACGCCCAAATCGAAACGCGGATAAACCAAATCCGGCTGCTCCGCCACGATTTTGCGGTAAAGCACCACCGCTTCGCCATGACGGGACTGCTCCCGCCGCAGCGCACCCAATGCGTAACGGTACAGCGTTTTGTCATGTTGCGGCTGCGCGGCGTATTGATGCAGCAAATCGGCCAGCTTTTTCCAGTCTTTGGTCAGCAGCGCTTTGTTGATTTGCTGCTCCGGCCCGTCGCCTTCGACCAATTCGTTCCATTGAGGGGCATTTTCCGGCAAATTTTCAGACGGCCATTGTTCAGACGGCATGGCAGGCGCTTTGTCAAAACTGACCGGCTCTTGCGGCACATCCAAGACTTTGCCCTCTTCGGCATATGCTGCGGAACAAGCAAACAAGGCCGAAATCAGTAAGGTTTTCCGTATCATTTTGTTTATTATCATATAAAGGCCGTCTGAAAACTTTCAGACGGCCTACAGGTTAAAGACTCTGCATCAACAGGCGCTATTGTTTTTTACCGCCGAAACCGACTACGCCTACATCTTTGCCAGGGGATTTCTCTTGGAGAACCATACCGGCGACTTCATCTGCGTTCGGACCGAAGAAGCCGAGTGCATACCTTCCACTCAAACCGCTGTTTGAACGTGCAGTTGAGCCGATGCCATGGCCAGTAACTTCCATACCGTCAGGATTGCGATGAGATATTTCACCGATTCGGCCTTCGTGCAGCGTAATACCATCGGCAATATCAGTAATGAAACCGCTGCCTGTCTTAGCGGCGAAATCGACGGTGTAATTGAATTTACCGGATTGCTCCTGACTCAGAGCCTCGCCGACATAGTTGAATTTACCGCTGCTTGGCAGGGTTTGGGTGGCATAGCCTCTGACGGTGTCAAAATCTACATCTTCTGCATCTAAAGTTTCTCTAAATCCAGGGGCGGTAACCGTACCCCCCTTAACCTCTACCCCTGCTACAATTGAATAAGGCTGTTGGTAGATATGCAGAATACTGTCGCGTATCGCTTTGCCTTTACTGCCTTCCGCTGTTGTTCCTGTAGCTTCTTCCGTGATCTTAATCCGTTGCAGGCCTTCACCCAAACCGCTTAAATCGATATTCCCCGACTTATAGGTTTTCCCGTTAATTTTCACGCTGTAGCTATCTACTTTTACGTCATACGCCTCTTCTAATTCCCCAATAGCTTGTTCTTTTTGAGCAGATACTGAAACTACTTTGTTGTCTTTTGTCGGTGTGCTGTCGGTACTCAGCGACTGACTGCCACCTCCACCTCCGCCACACGCTGCCAAAGTTAAAGCCAAAAGCGTTGCCGCCGTGATTTTGCTGACGTTTCGATTGAATGTGTTCATTGAAATACCCTTCTTTAAATAAAGTTAAAAATCGTGTTAGTTTGTGCCAAGTTTCAGCAGGTAAAATCTACCCCCCCCCCCCCGCACTTTTGTAAATGTCATTTACTTTTCTTTACTGTGAGTGATTACTTGCACGACTTTTACACAACAAGCCAAGTCGTTTGCAAAGCTCAGTTTGAACCTGAAAATTTATGCCCGCCATTAGCTGCGCGGGGGAATCCAGAATTTTAACTCTCCGGATGGCTAAATATTGCTGAAGCCGACAGAGCCGGATTCCCGCCTGCGCGGGAATGACGGATTAGAGGTTTTTGAGCATTTTCAGGTTTTACAAAGGGTTCAGGCCGTCTGAAAACTTATCTCGGCTTTGATGCTTTGACGTGATTTTCAGACGGCCTGTGACTTGTCGAATCGTGTTTTAACGTTTTAAATAGCGTACCAGTGTGTCGGGGAAATCGGTAAAAATACCGTCGGCTTCGGCCTGATTGAATAAAGCTGCATACAGTTCATCGATGTTTTTGACGTATTTGGGCAGCGTCTCCTGTCGGACGGTATAGGGATGCAGTTGCAAACGGGTGGACTGTATGTCGGCAACCATCGGCGTTACGGCAATGCGGCCGGTGGTGGATTTCTTCTCGTCGAGCAGCATATACCACGCCGGGCCGACGCCGTCGGCATAGCGTGCGATTTGTTTCATCGCGCCGGGCTTGTGCATCCAATCGTAATCGTAGTTCACCCATTTACCACCTTTTTTCTCTTGGGTTTCGCCCCAATCGGTATAGGCGACCAGCTGCACCAGCTTCACGTTCATGCGCATTTTCGGCAATAACTCTGTTTTGATGCGCTTGAGTTCGTTAAAGTCGAATGTCTGCAAATAGACGGCATCGGCCTTGCCGGTATAGCCGTATTGTTTCAGCAGTTTCAAAGTGGCTGCCGCGATGTCTTTGCCTTCCTGATGATGCAGCCAAGGGGCTTTGATTTCGGGATAAATCCCGATGGTTTTGCCTGTGGACTGTTCCAAGCCTTTGACAAACTGCAATTCTTCTTCAAAGGTATGGATGCGGAATGTGCTCTGCCATAAAGGAAACCGCTTGGGATACACGGGAACCTGCTTACCTGCTTCGGATTTGAAGTTTTCGGTCATTTCCAACGAACGGATTTCCGCCAATGTAAAATCCATGACATAGTATTTTCCGTCGCTTCGCGCCCGCGTGGGAAATTTTTTCGCTACATCGGTCAACCCGTCTAAGAAATGATCATGGATCACCACCAAATGATTGTCTTTGGTCATGACCAAATCCTGTTCCAAATAATCTGCACCCTGCCCTACCGCCAATGCTTTGCTTGCCAGGGTGTGTTCGGGCAGATAGCCGCTTGCGCCGCGGTGCGCAATCACCAATTTATCCACTGCCATTACGTCAAAGGTTGCTACGCAGGCGGCAACCGCCAATATCCATTTCTTCATCTTTTTTGTTCCCATGTCGGTAAAGTTAAAACAGGGTCATCATACGTTCCGTATGTGACAAAAATACGAAAAAAGGCCGTCTGAAAACAACGTTCCTTAAACAATATGTCTAACGGATTGTTATTTTCAGACGACCTCAGCCATCTAAGTGGGATATTTAAATCGGTTTATTCTGCCGAACCTTCAACCTGCACTTGTTCGGCTTCTTCAACGTGATTCTGCTGACGGCGGCTGCGGTGGTAGGTCAAACCGGTACCGGCAGGAATCAGACGGCCTACGATGACGTTTTCTTTCAAGCCGCGCAATTCGTCCTGTTTGCCCATAATCGCGGCTTCGGTCAACACGCGGGTGGTTTCTTGGAACGATGCGGCCGAAATGAAGCTGTCGGTCGACAACGATGCTTTGGTAATACCCAGCAACACGTTTTCGTAACGTGCCGGCTCTTTACCTTCGGCAATCATTTTTTCGTTCTCAAGCATCACGTCGCTGCGCTCGACTTGTTCGCCGGTAATGAAGCCGGTATCGCCCGAATCAGCAATGTTCACGCGGCGCAACATTTGGCGGATGATGACCTCGATGTGTTTGTCGGAAATCTTCACACCTTGCAGGCGGTAAACTTCCTGCACCTCTTGAACGATGTAGCGCGCCAAAGCTTCGATACCTTGCAGACGCAGGATGTCGTGCGGATCAACTGCACCGTCAACGATGGTTTCGCCGCGGTTCACCACTTGGCCGTCATGTACCAAAATCTGTTTCTCTTTGGAAATCAGGGTTTCGTAGGCTACGCCGTCCACGTCGGTAATAATCAGACGCTGCTTGCCTTTGGTTTCTTTACCGAAGGAAACGGTACCGGTGATTTCGGCCAGCATACCGGCATCTTTCGGAATACGCGCTTCAAACAGTTCGGCCACACGCGGCAGACCACCGGTAATGTCGCGGGTTTTGGATGATGCTTGCGGGATACGCGCCAATACATCACCCTTGCCGATTTCCTGGCCTTCGCGTACGGTAATCACGGCACCCACGGGGAAAGCCATCGATACGGGAGTGGAAGTACCCGGAATACAGATTTCCAAACCGTTTTCGTCCAACAGTTTCACAGTCGGACGCAATAATTTAGACGTACCGGCGGAGCGGCGTTTGCCGTCAATCACGACCAAGGTGGACAAGCCGGTTACATCGTCGGTTTGCTTGGCAACGGTTACGCCTTCCTCGACGTTTTCGAATTTCACCAAACCGGCATGTTCGGTAATCATCGGACGGGTATGCGGATCCCAAGTCGCCAAGGTTTGGCCGGCTTTGATGGCTTCGCCGTCTTGTACCAGCAAAATCGCACCGTAAGGCACTTTGTGGCGTTCGCGCTCACGGCCGATGTCGTCGTGAATCACGACTTCGCAAGAGCGGCCGATGACAACCAGTTCGCCTTTGTTGTTGGCAACATAGCGCATTTGGCTGCTGAAGCGCGCCGTACCGTTGGATTTGGCTTCCACTTGGCTGGCGGCGGCGGCTCGGGAGGCAGCACCACCGATGTGGAAGGTACGCATGGTCAACTGTGTACCCGGTTCACCAATCGATTGGGCGGCAATCACGCCGACTGCTTCGCCCGCATTGACCAGCTTACCGCGTGCCAAGTCGCGGCCGTAACATTGCGCACACAAACCGTGACGGGTTTTACAGGTAATCGGCGTACGCACTTTCACTTCGTCAACACCGGATTGGTCAATCATGTCCACGAGTTTTTCGTTCAATAACGTACCGGCTTCAACCAATGTCTCGCCTGTTGACGGATCAACCACATCAGAAGCCGTCACACGACCCAAGATACGGTCGCGCAAGGCTTCAATCACGTCACCGCCTTGTACCACAGCTTTCATCACGAAGCCGTCTGAAGTGCCGCAATCGTCTTCCACCACCACCAAGTCTTGAGTTACGTCCACCAAACGGCGGGTCAGGTAACCGGAGTTGGCGGTTTTCAAAGCCGTATCCGCCAAACCCTTACGCGCACCGTGGGTCGCAATAAAGTATTGCAATACGGTCAGACCTTCACGGAAGTTGGACGTAATCGGCGTTTCGATAATCGAGCCGTCCGGCTTGGCCATCAGGCCGCGCATACCGGAAAGCTGTTTGATCTGTGCTGCCGAACCACGGGCACCTGAGTCGGCCATCATGTAGATGGAGTTGAACGACTCTTGATCCACTTCTTTACCTTCGCGGTCGATGACTTTTTGAGTAGACAGGTTATCCATCATCGCTTTGGCGATGCGGTCACCTGCACGACCCCAAATATCGACCACTTTGTTATAGCGTTCGCCGTTGGTTACCAAACCTTGGCGGTATTGGTCTTCGATTTCCTTCACTTCGGCATTGGCTTCTGCCAGCAATGCCGCTTTCTCTTTCGGAATTTCCATATCGTCGACCGCAATCGAGATACCGCCTTTGGCTGCATAGGCAAAACCGGTATACATCAGATGGTCGGCGAAAATGACGGTATCGCGCAAACCGCACAAACGGAACGACGCATTAATCAGCTTCGAAATCTCTTTTTTCTTCAAGGCCTTGTTAATGTATTCAAAAGGCAGACCTTTAGGCAGAATTTCGCTTAACAGGGCGCGGCCTACGGTAGTCTCGTATCGTGTCACCACCGGCTCCAACTCGCCGTTTTCGTTTTTCACCCATTCACGCAGGCGGACGGTAATTTTCGTACCCAACTCCACTTGTTTGGTGTGGTAAGCACGGTGTACTTCTTTCACGTCGGCAAACAGGCTGCCTTCGCCCTTGGCGTTGATGCGGTCGCGGGTCATGTAATACAGACCCAATACGATATCTTGAGACGGTACGATAATCGGTTCGCCGTTGGCCGGAGACAAGACGTTGTTGGAAGCCAACATCAGCGTGCGCGCTTCCATTTGCGCTTCAAGGCTCAATGGAACGTGAACAGCCATTTGGTCACCGTCGAAGTCGGCGTTGAACGCGGCACACACCAATGGGTGCAACTGAATGGCTTTGCCTTCAATCAGAATCGGTTCGAACGCTTGAATACCCAACCGGTGCAGTGTCGGTGCACGGTTCAGCATAATCGGATGTTCGCGGATGACTTCTTCCAAGATATCCCATACTTCGGGCACTTCTTGCTCAACCAATTTTTTGGCGGCTTTAACGGTGGTTGCCAAGCCCTGTTTTTCCAACTTATGGAAAATAAACGGTTTGAACAGTTCGAGTGCCATTTTCTTCGGCAGACCGCATTGATGCAGACGCAGGTAAGGGCCGACGGTAATCACGGAACGGCCTGAGTAGTCCACACGTTTACCCAACAGGTTTTGACGGAAACGGCCGCCCTTACCTTTAATCATGTCGGCAAGAGATTTCAATGGACGTTTGTTGGCGCCGGTCATGGCTTTACCGCGACGGCCGTTATCCAGCAGACTGTCGACCGCTTCCTGCAACATACGTTTTTCGTTACGCACGATGATGTCGGGCGCATTCAACTCCAACAAGCGTTTCAGACGGTTGTTCCGGTTAATCACGCGACGGTATAAATCGTTCAGGTCAGAAGTGGCGAAACGACCGCCATCCAAAGGAACCAACGGACGCAAATCAGGTGGCAATACCGGCAGCACGTCCATAATCATCCACTCGAGTTTCATTCCTGAACGGTGGAATGCTTCCAATACTTTCAAACGTTTGGCGATTTTTTTGATTTTGGTGTCGGAACCGGTTGATTCCAATTCTTGGCGCAATAATTCAACCTCGCCTGCCACGTCTAATGTGCGCAGCAATTCACGGATACCTTCGGCACCCATTTTCGCGTCAAAATCGTCGCCGTATTCGTCCAATTTGTTGTAGTAATCGTCTTCAGTCAGCAATTGGCGGCGTTGCAGCGGGGTCATGCCCGGATCGGTAACCACGAATGCTTCAAAGTACAGCACTCGTTCAATGTCGCGCAACGTCATGTCCAATACCATGCCCAAACGTGACGGCAGCGATTTCAAAAACCAAATGTGCGCAACAGGTGCAGCCAATTCGATGTGCCCCATGCGTTCGCGGCGCACCTTGGACAAAGTCACTTCCACACCGCATTTTTCACAGGTTACACCTTTGAATTTCAAGCGTTTGTATTTACCGCACAAACATTCGTAGTCTTTTACCGGGCCGAAAATTTTGGCACAGAACAAACCGTCACGCTCAGGTTTGAACGTACGGTAGTTGATGGTTTCCGGCTTTTTCACTTCACCGTAAGACCAAGAGCGGATGGTATCGGGAGAGGCAATGCCGATTTTAATGGCATCAAACTCTTCTTCCATGCCCGCCGTTTGCAACGGATTAAATAAGTTCAACAAATTCATTTTTGCTCCTTAAAGGAAGTATTTTTACCGCGTGGCGGATAAGGATTCGGGCTACTGACTCAGCTTTCAGACGGCCTTTAAACATTTTTTGTTGTGCACATTCCGAATGCTGTTTTCTTTTCAGACGGCCTGTGTTGATAAAAGGCCGTCTGAAAATTCAATTTAGTAACGTTCCAAATCGATATCCAAGCCCAATGAGCGAATCTCTTTGACCAGTACGTTGAAAGATTCCGGCATACCCGCGTCGATTTTGTGTTCGCCTTTCACGATGTTTTCATACATTTTGGTACGGCCTGTCACATCATCAGACTTCACAGTCAGCATCTCTTGCAGCGTGTAAGCAGCACCGTAAGCCTCCAGCGCCCAAACCTCCATCTCACCGAAACGCTGGCCACCGAACTGGGCTTTACCGCCCAACGGCTGCTGGGTAACGAGCGAGTACGGACCGGTCGAGCGGGCGTGCATTTTCTCATCAACCAAGTGATGCAGTTTCAAGTAGTGCATCACGCCGACGGTTACTTTGCGGTCAAATGCCTCGCCTGAACGGCCGTCATACAGCGTAATTTGGGTTTTACTGTCGTTAAAGCCCAATTTCTCCACTTCGGCATCCCCGCTCGGATAGGCCAGATCCAACATTTCGCGGATTTCCGATTCTTTCGCACCGTCAAATACCGGAGAAGCAAAAGAAGCCCCCTTACGCAGGTTAGAAGCCAATTCGATGATTTCATCATCACTCAAACCGTCAATATCTTCAGGTTTGCCGCTGCTGTTGTAGAGTTTGTTCAAGAACTCACGCAGTTCGCTGACTTTACGCTGCTCTTGCAACATGCGGTCAATGCGCTCACCGATACCTTTGGCCGCCCAACCTAAGTGGACTTCCAAAATCTGACCGATATTCATACGCGACGGTACGCCTAACGGATTCAGTACAATATCAACCGGACGGCCGTCTGCCATGTAAGGCATATCCTCTACCGGGAGAATGCGCGATACCACACCTTTGTTACCGTGGCGGCCGGCCATTTTGTCACCGGCTTGCAGACGGCGTTTGATGGCGATGAATACTTTCACCATTTTTTGTACGCCCGGCTGCAATTCGTCGCCTTGGGTCAGCTTTTTCTTCTTCACTTCATACAACTCGTCCGCTTCTTCGCGTTTTTGTTGCAGGCTCAGCTTAATCAGTTCCAACTGCTTGGCCAAATCTTCATCCGCCAAACGGATATCAAACCAATCATGCTTGCTGGCAGCAGAAGCCAAGTATTCGGCAGTAATTTCGCTGCCTTTGGCCAACTTCATCGGACCACCGTTGGCTTTTTGTCCGACAATCATGCGCTCGATACGGTCAAATGCATCGTTATCGAAAATACGGAGTTGATCACTCAAGTCTTGGCGGTAACGCTTCAATTCGGAATCAATAATCGACTGGGCACGTTTGTCACGTTGGATGCCCTCGCGGGTAAACACTTGCACGTCAATCACGGTACCGCTCATACCAGTCGGCATACGCAGTGAAGTATCTTTTACATCAGATGCTTTTTCACCGAAAATCGCGCGTAACAGTTTTTCTTCAGGCGTCAATTGGGTCTCGCCTTTAGGTGTTACTTTGCCCACCAATACATCGCCGGCCTCCACTTCAGCACCGATGTATACGATACCGGATTCGTCCAGACGGTTTTGCATACGTTCAGATAAATTCGGAATGTCGCGGGTAATATCCTCTGCACCCAATTTGGTATCACGGGCAACGACATTCAATTCTTCGATGTGGATAGAGGTATAGCGATCATCGGCAGCTACTTTTTCAGACAGCAAAATCGAGTCTTCGTAGTTGTAACCGTTCCAGGGCATGAAGGCGATGGTCATGTTTTGACCCAGTGCCAATTCGCCCAAATCGGTTGACGCACCGTCGGCCACCAAGTCACCGCGTTGCAATACATCGCCTGCTTTCACGGCCGGACGTTGGTTGATGTTGGTCGATTGGTTGGAGCGGGTGAATTTCACCAAGTTGTAGATGTCCACACCCACTTCGCCGGCAGTTGCTTCATCATCATGTACACGAATCACCACACGGTTAGCATCTACATATTCCACCACGCCGCCGCGACGGGCGACAATGGCAGTCGCCGAGTCAACGGCCACCGAGCGTTCGATACCGGTACCGACCATCGGTTTTTCAGGGCGCAAACAAGGCACGGCCTGACGCTGCATGTTCGCACCCATCAAGGCACGGTTTGCGTCATCGTGCTCCAAGAAAGGAATCAGGGAAGCCGCTACCGACACCACTTGCCCGGTTGCTACATCCATGTACTGTACGCGGTCAGGTGTGGCCATAATGGTTTCACCTTTTTCGCGGCAAGTTACCAGATCACCGGTCAACTTACCTTCTGCATCCAGTTCGGCATTGGCCTGTGCAATTACGTAACGGCCTTCTTCAATGGCTGACAGGTAGTCGATTTGATCTGTTACTTTACCGTCAATCACACGGCGGTATGGCGTTTCCAAGAAACCGTAATCATTGGTACGGGCATAAACAGACAATGAATTAATCAAACCGATATTCGGCCCCTCAGGCGTCTCAATCGGACACACGCGGCCATAGTGGGTCGGATGTACGTCTCGAACTTCAAAACCCGCACGCTCACGCGTCAAACCACCCGGGCCCAATGCAGATACACGACGTTTATGCGTTACCTCGGACAACGGGTTCGTCTGATCCATAAACTGACTCAATTGGCTTGAACCGAAAAATTCTTTAATCGCAGCAGACACAGGTTTGGCATTAATTAAATCAGTCGGCATCAGATTTTCAGATTCAGCCTGATTCAAACGCTCCTTAACTGCACGTTCGACACGCGCCAAGCCACTACGGAATTGGTTTTCAGTTAATTCCCCAACCGAACGTACACGACGGTTACCCAAGTGGTCGATATCATCTACTTCACCATGGCCGTTGCGTAATTCAACCAATGTGGCAATAGAGGCCACAATATCCTCGATACTGAGTACATAACCGCCTTTTTCAGCCGCACCGGCAAAAGTTTCGTTAAGCAGACGGCCATACCATGAACCTTGTTGAGCTTCAGATAACTTTTGTTCGTATGTACGAGTATTGAATTTCATACGGCCCACACGCGACAAATCATAGCTGTCCTCGCTGAAAAACAAGCGGTTGAAGAGCATTTCAACGGCTTCTTCGGTAGGAGGTTCGCCCGGGCGCATCATTCGGTAAATAGCAACACGTGCAGCTTGCTGATCAGCTGTCTCATCAGTACGCAAAGTATTAGAGATATAACCGCCCTGATCCAGCTCATTCACATACAAAGTGGTAATTTGCTCAATGCCGTGAATATCCAGTTTGGCCAGCAATTCTTCTGTAATTTCATCATTCGCAACAGCCAATACCTCACCGGTATCCGGAACAATCAAATCAGCCGCCAATACTTTACCCAATAAGATTTCAGGATCAATGTCCAAGCGTGTCAAACCGGCATTCGCAATATCACGGATATTTTTGGCAGTAATGCGCTTACCCTTAGTCACCAGAACATTGCCGTCTGAATCAACAATATCCGTTTTAGCTGTCTCACCTTTCAGACGGCCTGGGATTAATTCAGTTTGCACACCGCCTTTTGACAAGAAGAAGGTTTCTTTATCGTAAAAGGTATCTAAAATCTGCTCATTATTGTAGCCCAAAGCTTTCAGCAGAATCGTCACCGGCATTTTACGGCGGCGGTCAATACGGAAATACAGCAAGTCTTTCGGATCGAACTCAAAATCCAACCATGAACCGCGATAGGGAATAATCCGTGCAGAGAATAACAATTTGCCTGAAGAATGGGTTTTACCGCGGTCATGTTCAAAGAAAACACCCGGAGAACGGTGCAATTGCGAAACAATCACACGCTCGGTACCGTTGATAACGAAGGAACCGCTTGGCGTCATCAGCGGGATTTCTCCCATGTATACTTCGTTTTCACGCACCTCTTTTACCGTCGGCTTAGAGGCTTCTTTATCCAAAATCACCAAACGGATGCGTGCACGTAAAGGGGCAGCATAAGTAATGCCCCGCAGTTGGCATTCAGGAATATCGAATAGAGGTTCGCCTAAAGTGTAATGCACAAACTCCAGTCGAGCATAGCCATTGTGACTGACGATTGGAAAGATAGAATTGAATGCAGCTTGCAGTCCATCATCAGTACGCTTATCAAAAGCATTTTCTAATTGCAAAAATTTTGCATAAGAATCAATTTGAGTTGCCAGCAAAAAGGGAACTTCCAATACGTTCTCTCGTTTGGCAAAACTCTTACGGATACGTTTTTTCTCGGTAAACGAATAGTTCATATACACTCCGAAGGGTGACTTTGAATGGAAATGCCGTCTGAAAAAGTTGAGACGACAATTTTGTGATGTTATTTACATTTATTTATATTTGCTTCAAGATACAAATGCAAATAAATGTAAATAATTATTTTCTGAGCAATTATGACGCAAAATAAGGCTGGCAGATATCTGCCAGCCTTTACTGAAAGTATCAAATAATGATTATTTGATTTCGACTTTAGCGCCAGCTTCTTCCAGTTGTTTTTGAATGTCTTCAGCTTCAGCTTTAGAAACACCTTCTTTCAATGTTTTAGGCGCACCGTCAACGATGTCTTTAGCTTCTTTCAAGCCCAAGCCTGTGATGGCACGAACAACTTTAATTACACCAACTTTTTGTTCACCAGCAGAAGCCAAAACCACATCGAATTCAGTTTTTTCTTCAGCAGCAGCGGCACTCGCACCAGCAGGGCCGGCAACAGCAACAGCTGCAGCAGAAACACCGAATTTTTCTTCAAAAGCTTTAACCAAGTCATTTAATTCCATAACGGTCAAAGAACCAACGGCTTCCAAAATGTCTTCTTTAGTAATAGCCATGCTATTTAAACTCCAAATATTGTATTAAAAATAAATTTTCAAATGAAATAAAATCGATTAAGCAGCTTCTTCGCCGGCTTTTTTCTCAGCCAATGCAGCCAAACCGCGTGCAAACCCGGCAACAGGAGCCTGCATAACATACAACAGCTTAGACAACAATTCTTCACGGCTAGGAATGGAAGCCAACTCACCAACTTGAGCAGCATCCATTACATCGCCATTATAAGAACCGGCTTTAATAACGATTTTGTCATCTTTTTTCGCGAATTGATGCAGCACTTTTGCAGCAGCTACAGCATCTTCAGAAGCAGCATAAACTAACGGACCAACCATGTGATCTGCCAGCCCTGCAAATGAAGTGCCTTCTACTGCGCGACGAGCCAAAGTGTTTTTAAGAACGCGCAAGTATACGCCTTCCTTACGTGCATTTGCACGCAACTCGGTCATGCTAGCAACACTGATACCGCGATATTCTGCAACCACCAGAGTTTGCGCATTAGCAATTGCTGCGCTAATCTCTTCAACGGCTACTTTCTTGGTTTCAATATTGAGACTCAAGGTCTACCTCCCACTGTTTATCAATAGAATACTTTACAGCATTCCACCAGCGCGGTAACCTAAAAAGACATCTTACAAGCTTTCTTGCAATTTGTTTCAGGACTACCGTCTGCGTAGGGCAATAACGATTAAATCTTACGATCCCTACGGTCTTGGACATCTACTTAATATTTTAAGTAGCCCAAATCCAGACAACCTTAAAAAGGCCGTCTGAAAATTTTTAGTTGTTTACGCTAGAAGTATCTACGCGAACGCCTAAACCCATTGTGCTTGAAACGGCAACTTTACGTAAATACTGGCCTTTTGCAGCAGCAGGTTTTGCTTTTACGATGGCATCCAATAATGCGTCAAAGTTTTCTTTCAAATCAGCTTCAGCAAATGAAGCGCGACCGATAGTAGCATGCACGATACCTGCTTTATCAGTACGATATTGAACTTGACCAGCCTTAGCATTTTTCACAGCTTCAGCAACATTAGGGGTTACAGTACCAACTTTAGGATTAGGCATCAAACCACGCGGACCCAGGATAGTACCCAATTGGCCGACGATGCGCATTGCATCTGGGGAAGCAATTACAACATCAAAGTTCAAGTTACCACCTTTAATCTCAGCAGCTAAATCATCAAAACCGACAACATCTGCACCGGCTTCTTTAGCAGCATCAGCATTGGCACCTTGAGCAAATACTGCCACGCGAGTGGTTTTACCGGTACCTTTGGGCAATACTACGGAACCGCGAATCACTTGGTCAGATTTACGGGGATCAACACCCAAGTTAAATGACACATCAATTGACTCATCAAATTTAGCAGTTGCTGCATTTTTCACCAAAGCAATTGCTTCATTGATCGCATATAACTTATTCGCCTCAACAGAAGAGCGCAAAGCTTTCAAACGTTTAGAAACTTTAGCCATTATACACCCTCCACATCCAAGCCCATTGAACGAGCCGAACCAGCAATAGTACGTACTGCAGCATCTAAATCAGCAGCCGTCAAATCAGGCTCTTTAGTTTTTGCAATCTCTTCCAATTGAGCACGGGTTACTTTACCCACCTTATTAGTCAATGGATTTGCACTACCTTTTTGCAGACCGGCAGCTTTCTTTAACAGAATAGAAGCAGGAGGCGTCTTCATCACAAAAGTGAATGACTTATCTGCAAATGCAGTAATCACAACCGGAATCGGCAAACCAGGCTCCATACCTTGAGTTGCAGCATTAAATGCTTTACAAAATTCCATAATATTCAAACCACGCTGACCCAATGCCGGACCAACAGGAGGAGATGGATTGGCTTTACCTGCACCAATTTGCAGTTTAATGTAGCCTACAATTTTTTTTGCCACTTAAGAACTCCTAAAAGACGGGTATAACGCGGAACCATTCCGCTCCCCAAAAACGAATTTTTAATTATAATACTTAATTTCTTTTAATTCAATACACTAATTCAATTAAATCTTTTCAACCTGCCCAAACTCCAACTCTACAGGTGTTTCACGCCCAAAAATTTGTACAGAAACACGTAGCTTGTTGCGCTCATAATTGACTTCATCCACCACACCATTGAAATCTGCAAAAGGCCCTTCGTTTACACGCACCGATTGACCCACCTCAAATTCAACTTTTGGCTTCGGCTTTTCAATACCGCTGCGAACCTGTTGCATAATGACATCAGCCTCACGCTGAGAAATGGGCAATGGGCGATTGGCAGTACCACCAATGAATCCTGATACACGAGGTGTACTTTTCACCAAATGCCAAGATTCGTCTGTCATTTCCATTTCAACCAAAACATAGCCCGGGTAGAATTTACGTTCACTAATCGTACGGCGACCATTTTTAATATCGACCACCTCTTCGACCGGAACCAAAATTTGACCGAAATAATCTCCCATACCCTCTCGGGCAATGCGTTCTTTCAATGTTTTTTGGACATTTTTTTCAAAGCCGGAATAAGCCTGCACAACATACCAACGTTTTGACATTTTTATCCCCTCTTCAATAAGAAATCAAAAAATAACCATGAAACAGCTGTATCTACCGCATAGATAAATGCAGATAAAACCGCTACAAAAACAATGACGAATATAGTCATCTTAACCGCATCATCACGAGCAGGCCAGACTACTTTCTTGAATTCAAACCATGAATTCCGAAAATAAGCGAATAACCCTTCACGCTGCAGAGAAGGCACATTATTGCCAGACTTGACAACCTGCTCCGCTTTATCTTCAGGCATACGGTCAGCCATATCAAACTCACTTTCCATAGCATTTTATAGTGTCAACAATATGAAATCATACCGTTTACAGTAAGTATGCAATGGTTAAAAACATAATTTTAAAAAAGAAATAAATAGAAAAAAAATTAACCGGCACTCAGGCCGGTTAATTTTTTATTTGGCAGGCCAGGAGGGTCTCGAACCCCCAACCCTCGGTTTTGGAGACCGATACTCTACCAATTGAGCTACTGGCCTTAATACTTAAGCGATTACAGAAGAAACAACACCGGCACCGACTGTACGGCCACCCTCACGGATCGCAAAGCGCAAGCCTTCTTCCATGGCAATCGGCGCAATCAGCTCGACAGTAATAGTCACGTTCTCGCCCGGCATCACCATTTCTACGCCTTCTTCCAAAGTTACCGCACCGGTAACGTCTGTCGTACGGAAGTAGAATTGCGGACGGTAGTTTGCAAAGAACGGAGTATGACGGCCGCCTTCTTCTTTGCTCAATACGTATACTTCCGCTTTGAATTTGGTGTGCGGAGTAATCGAACCCGGCTTAGCCAATACCTGACCGCGTTCAACTTCTTCACGCTTGGTACCGCGCAACAATACACCTACGTTATCACCTGCCTGACCTTCGTCCAGCAATTTGCGGAACATTTCCACACCGGTACAAGTGGTTTTTGCAGTGTCTTTCAGACCTACGATTTCGATCTCGTCACCTACGTGGATGATACCGCGTTCTACACGACCGGTTACTACGGTACCGCGGCCGGAGATTGAGAATACGTCTTCGATTGGCAACAGGAACGGTTTGTCAACGGCACGTTCCGGAGTCGGAATGTAGCTGTCCAATGCGTCGGCCAATTCAAAGATTTTGGCTTCGTAAGCTTCGTCGCCTTCCAAAGCTTTCAATGCAGAGCCTTGGATAATCGGGCAATCGTCACCAGGGAAATCGTAGCTTGACAACAAGTCACGGATTTCCATTTCAACCAACTCCAACAGCTCGGCATCATCAACCATATCGCATTTGTTCATGAATACCAAGATGTACGGTACGCCTACTTGGCGACCCAACAAAATGTGTTCGCGGGTTTGCGGCATAGGGCCGTCAGCGGCTGATACCACCAAAATCGCACCATCCATTTGTGCGGCACCGGTAATCATGTTTTTCACATAGTCGGCGTGACCGGGGCAGTCTACGTGCGCGTAGTGGCGGGTCTCGGTTTCGTATTCTACGTGTGAGGTATTAATGGTAATACCGCGCGCTTTTTCTTCAGGTGCATTATCGATTTGGTCGTAAGCTTTCGCCGAACCACCGAATTTTTTAGCCAAAATAGTCGTCAGCGCAGCTGTCAATGTGGTTTTACCATGGTCAACGTGACCAATGGTGCCAACGTTTACGTGCGGCTTGCTACGTTCGAATTTTTCCTTAGCCATGGTAATAAATCCTATCTAAGTGCAATAAAAAATTAAAATACGGTTAAATTAAATAATGAGATGGTGCCCATGGGCAGATTTGAACTGCCGGCCTCTCCCTTACCAAGGGAGTGCTCTACCCCTGAGCTACATGGGCTAACTGTCATTTGGAGCGGGTGAAGGGAATCGAACCCTCACCGTAAGCTTGGAAGGCTTCTGCTCTACCATTGAGCTACACCCGCATACTTACTTTTGCTCCAAAGTAAGAATTTTGGTGGAGGGAGAAGGATTCGAACCTTCGAAGCTCACGCAACAGATTTACAGTCTGCCCCCTTTGACCGCTCGGGAATCCCTCCAAAAGAGAACGCTAGTTTATTTATTTCCATTTATCAAGTCAAGCAATATTTTCAACATTCTCTTAAAAATCTTACAACAAGCTGATTCTATAAAAAAATTACTTGAATTGGATGATTTTCTCGTATTTTGCCATCAGTTCGTCGTGTGTCTCCGGATGCTCTTCGTCAATCAAAATACAGTCTACCGGGCACACCTGCTGACATTGCGGTTCGTCATAGTGGCCGACACATTGCGTACACAGGTTTGGATTGATTTCGTAAATTTCCTCACCTTGGGAGATGGCATCATTAGGGCATTCAGGTTCGCATACATCACAGTTAATGCACTCATCTGTAATAAAGAGCGACATTTCGTTTCCTTTTGTATTTATTGAATTTTAAAACCGACGGGCGCGGATTATAGCATAAGATGCAGAAAAAACCGTATTTTCAACAAATGTTTACACCCAGGTAATGATTCTCAAATCCTATGCTGTTCAGCAGCTTGCGCATAACGCAACAATTCAAACCGGCTTATTCCGGATTTGCCCGCACGGTATTGCGCCAACCATTCGGGCTTTTCCGGCATCTTCCCTGCTTCAATATAGACCATTGCATTGATTTTCAAGTGAGTTTGCAACAAATCAAACAAAATTCCCCATTCCTGCCACGCAAACGGCGGATCCAAGAAAACCACATCAAATTTTCCAACCTGATTTTTCAGATAGGCAAGGCCGTCTGAAAAAACGGTTTCCACCTGCGTCAATCCCAATTCACGAACGTTTTTTTGTAAGGATTGCAAGGTTTGGCGGTTGTTCTCCACCAATACCACCTGCTTGGCATGGCGCGAAGCGGCTTCCAAGCCCAACGCACCACTGCCGGCAAACAAATCCAGTACCGTTTTGCCGGTCAAATCCTGCCCAAGCCAGTTGAACAATTTCTCGCGTACCATATCCGGCGTCGGACGCAAGCCGTCTGCCGAAGCAAAGGACAGCTTACGGCCGCGGCATTGTCCGCCGATAATGCGCACTTGGTTGCTGTGTTTCTGATTGTGTTTCGTATTTGCCATAAAAACCATAGACTGAGGCCGTCTGAAATTTCAGACGGCCTTGAATAAACCGTAGTACCGATTATACCGTAAGTCGCCAAAAAGGCCGTCTGAAACTTTTTCAGACGGCCACAAAATCAATCTGCCTTTTCAACCAACTTGCGCAACAATTCGATTTCCCGTTCTTTCTGCGCCAGCATTTCACGACAATGCTTCAATTCCTGTTTCAGCAATTCCAGCCTGCCGTTCATGTCTCCGGAAGCATAAAGGGCAATGTCGCCACCACTATCGCCCTCATTAATCTGCAACACCAAACCGCTGTTATTTGACTTTAACAAATCCCACATATCCACCTTAAAAATCGCCGCCAACTGTTCCAAACGCGGAATATTCAACTGCGTTTCACCGCGCTCAATCTTGGCATAACCACCTGCCGACATCGCCAGCTTCTCCGCCATGTCCTCCTGCGACCACTTGTGCAGTTCGCGCATCAAGCGGATTTTTTCGTGGGTTTCCATAATTGAACTTTCTGTATAGATGGTTAAATTTTAAGGATAGATTTTAAACTTTTGGACACTGGCTAGGCAAGCGCATGACAAATAGAATAGCTCATCTTGGCTGCATTTGGCCAATTGGTTTTACATTTATGGTAAAGGGAACATCATGTCAGATTTAAACTTAGGCAACAGCCTGTTTCAAGGCTATAACGATCAAAACGGTTTGATGATTTGCGGCTACGAGTGGGGCTGGAGCAAAGCCGATGAAGCGGCTTATGAGGCAGGAGAGCTTCATCAGCCCGAAACCGAAACTGAGCATACTTTCGCCAACAGAGCCCGTCATTACGGCGAACAGGCGAAAAAGTGGCGTTACGACAATGCGGTTAAAAAATGGTTCGAACTGTGGGGACACCCCTTAGATGAAAACGATTTGGGCGGTGCATTTGAAAAATCCATCGTACTGACCAATTGGGCAGCCACTCAGGGCAACCACATCGACAACAAAAACAAATTTATCCAGCCCGAACACATCGAGAATTTTCTCTACCATATCGAAAAACTGCGCCCGAAAGTGATTCTCTTCATGGGCAGCAGACTGACGGATTACCTGAATCACCGCGATGTATTGCCGCGCTTTAAACAGATTGTCGGCGAGCAAACCGCACCGTTAAAGGTTGAACAGAAAGCATCTGACGGAACGCGTTTCAAAGTCCGTTTCCAATCCTTTGAACGCTGTGAAGTAGTCTGCCTGCCCCACCCCAGTGCCAGCCGAGGCTTATCAGATAAATATATTGCGCTGTTCGAGCCGGAAATGAACCGGATTTTGTCGGACTTCAAAACCGAGCGCGGATTTAAATAAGCTGTAAGGCAAAGGCCGTCTGAAAAATTTTCAGGCGGCCTGTTATGTTATTGGGCAGATTTCGTTTGACCGCAGGCGTTTACCGCAGCCCGGGTGCGTGCTTCAATATTCGTCAGCGGCGTGCCGACAGACGCGTTCTTCATTTCCTCGCGCGTAACCGAATCGGCCAGTTTCAGGCTCGCGCATTCGCATAAGGCTTTGATTTCGGCGGTTTGCGCTCCGGCACTTTCCAGACAGGATTTCGTGCTGCTTTCGATAAAGCCTTGGCGGAAGCCGGTGTAGAATTCTTCGCTGTCGGTATAGGATTTGGCGGCATCCTCCGAGCAGGCGGCGAGTATGAGGGAGGCGGCAATCGCATAGGACAGAAAACGCTGCATCGTTTTTCCTTATTTGAACACGATAAAAGCCGATTATAGAAGAAAATGGCTGATGTCCGCTAAAGAAATGTTTCAGACGGCCTGTTTGATTTGAATCAGGCCGTCTGAAAAAACGGCTTAAAAAACAGCGGCGAATCTGTGCAGACAGACCGGGGATATGCGATAATAAGGCCGTCTGAACCATGTGTATGTAAACGGTGCGTCATGAACACCCTGCTTTCATTTTACCGTTTTGCGACTGCTGCCTTCGGCGGCTGCCCGACTGTTTCCATCTTCCCGCACGGCGGGTTTTTTTATGGGTGTTTCGTGCTGCCGAACGTGATGCGCAGATAATGGTTCCGCCTGTCTTGACATTGGAAAAAGGAAATCCCATGCCCAATCCGCTTTACCGTCAAAACGTCATTTCCATCGCCGATCTGACCACGCCGCAGCTGGAATTGCTGCTCAACACCGCCTTAAAACTCAAAGCCGAGCCGCGCAGCGATCTGCTGGAAGGCAAATTAATCGGTTCGTGCTTTTTCGAGCCGTCGACGCGCACGCGGCTGTCGTTTGAAACCGCCGTGCAGCGTTTGGGCGGCAAAATCATCGGCTTTGCCGACGGCGCGAACACCAGCGCGAAAAAAGGCGAAACGCTGGCGGACACGGCGCGCATTATTTCCAGCTACACCGACGCGATTATCCAACGCCACCCCAAAGACGGCGCGGCACGCGTGGCGGCGGAATTTTCGTCCGTTCCCGTGATTAATGCGGGCGACGGCACCAACCAGCACCCGAGCCAGACGCTGCTGGATTTGGTGACGATTTTCGAAACCCAAGGCCGTCTGAATAACCTGAAAGTCGCCATGTGCGGCGATTTGAAATACGGCCGCACCGTGCATTCGCTGTGCCAGGCCTTGAAACGCTGGGGTTGCGAATTTGCGTTTGTGTCGCCGCCGAGCCTGGCGATGCCGGAATACATTACCGAAGAATTGGACGAGGCCGGTTGCGCATGGCAGACGTTCGACAGTCTCGAAGCTGCGGCGGAATGGGCGGACATTCTCTACATGACCCGCGTGCAGCGCGAGCGTTTCGACGAGCAGGAGTTCGCCAAGATTCAGGGCAAATTCAATTTGGACGCGGCCATGCTGACCAATGCCAAACCGAATATGCGCGTGCTGCATCCTTTGCCGCGCGTCGATGAAATCCATCCGAATGTCGATGCCACGCCGCATGCATATTATTTCGAGCAGGCCACCAACGGCGTGTATGCGCGCATGGCGATGTTGTCGCTGGTGTTGAACGAAGAAGTCTGAGGAGCGCGAAATGGAAAAGAAACAGTACAGCGTCGAAGCGATTCAAAACGGCACGGTCATCGACCACATCCCTGCCGGCAAAGGTTTGGCGATTCTGCGCCAGTTCAAGCTGCTGCATTACGGCAGCGCGGTCACGGTGGGTTTTAACCTGCCGAGCAAAACGCAGGGCAGCAAAGACATCATCAAAATTACCGGCGTATGGCTGGATGCCGCCGCCGCCGACCGTTTGGCTCTGTTTGCACCTGAGGCGGTGGTGAACGTCATCGAGGATTTCAAAGTCGTGTCCAAACGCCGTCTGACCATGCCGTCTGAAATCAGCGAAGTGTTCCGCTGCCCGAACACCAATTGCGCCAGCCACGGCGAACCGGTGAAGAGCCGTTTTTATGTGCGCACGCAAAACGGGCAAACCCGCCTGAAGTGCCATTATTGCGAAAAAACCTTCTCGCGCGAATCGGTGGCCGAAGCGTAAGTGGCTTGCCGAAGCCGATTCAATTGTTCCGAAATCCGACCGTATGGCATAAATGCTTAAATCATAACCGGATAATCTGTTAGAATAAGGCCGTCTGAAAATCAAGGTTATTTTTCAGACGGCCTTTTGAATATTGTGACGGGAACACCATGAATTCATCTTTCCAACGCCGATTTGCGCCGATTTTACATGTGCTGATTTTCTTCGCCGGTTTCTTCACCGCCTGTTTGTGGTTCAATCCGCAGGACTATCTGGCCGATCTGCCGCTGACGCTGATTGCCATTGCCGCCGTCGCCCTGATTTGGCTGGTTTATGCGGTCATGTCGGTGCGTGCCGACCAACGGCGCGAGATGCTGTATCGGGAGACCCTGATTCATAAGGAAAGCGTGCATCCGGTTATCCATGCGGCGGTTCACCGCGTGGAAGACAAGCCGGAAATGCTGGTGTTGGCGTTGCGCAATTACGGCAAAGGAATGGCGGAAAAGGTCAAGATGCGCGTCGAAGTGATGTCGGACAATCCGTCTGCGCATACCGTGGCCAAAGCCATGACGCAGCTTCCTGCCGTTGCCGAAGGCATCGACCGGCTGGCTTCGGGCGAAACCTACGGCGGTATTTTCGCCGACAGCCGCGTGTTGGCCGCCGATTTGCCGAACCAGGAATTCAGCGGCCTGGTGCGGATACGGATTGATTGCGAAAACACTTTCGGCGATGCCTGCGCCTCGGAATCCGTATTGGATTTGGGCCTGCTCAATCAGGTTGAAATCCGGGAAGACAAGCCGCGCAAGAAATTACTGTATTGATTTAACCCTTGCGCTATACATTGACCTTGAAACAAATTATGCTCTTTCAGACGGCCTCGGCAGACATCGAGGCCGTCTGAAATATTTTAGGAGACGCCAAATGATGAGTTTGACCACGATTATTATCGCCGTGGCGGTCACGGTCGTATTATTGCTGATTACGTTTATTGCCCCCAATCCGATTACCGGCATCATGACGCTGGTGTTTGCCGCGCTGATTTATTTTGTATTGTGGCCGAAATATGACGGCGGACGGCAGGCTCAGGCGCACGGCGTGGAGATTCAGGCGGCGGTGCAGGAAGTGCGGCATTGGAACGGCGGCAGCAGCGACAATCCGAAAGACAAATACGAAATCATCGCCCTTGCCCCCAATCCCGAAAACGGCAGAATGCAGCAATTCGTCAGCCCGCCGATGACCACCGACCCGCAGCCGTACCTGAAAGACACGGTAACGGTTAAAGTCGATTGGTCGAATCCGAAAGCGTATATCATGGATTTGTCGTTTTTACCGTTTAAAGTGGATTAGGCAATCTGTTTTGAGGCCGTCTGAAAAATATTTTCAGACGGCATGGTTATGTGAGGCTGCCTGGATACCGCGCCAGCCGGTACATATTTGACAACACTCAGAAATCCCCAAACGGGTATTTGAGCAAAAGGAAAATTATATAGTCGCTTAAAATAATACAGCGTTGCCGGTTCCCTGATGTACCGGATGCACACGGCAGCCGCTGCCGCCTCGCCTTGATTTCTATTTTAAACGCCTATAAACAATACTAGGATTTTCTGCATCTCAAGCTTTTCGAAAAACAAATGCCGTCTGAAAAATTTTCAGACGGCATTGCTTTATGCGGACATCAGGGTTTATTTATTGATGTTGCTGTGGATGTTGTACTGATTGTATTCGGTATCGTGCGAATCCTGCGGCTCGTTGCGCACATGGGGTTTGTCATCCGCCATGTTGTCGAGGTCGCGGCCCGGATTGGAAACCGTATCGCCGATATTAACGTTGGTCAGGCTTTCCAAAATAATGGCCGAAGACAGGTTTTGGCTGGTGCGGTACACCATCGCTAAGCCGACTTCTTCCGCCGGGATGGAAACATATTTCACCACGCTCTTGCGGCCGTTTTCGCCGCTTTCCAAATCAACCTTGGTTTGGCGGCTGCGTTTATAGAGGCTGACCACCGTACCTTTGTCGATGCCGTCGGCCTCGCCTTTATTGATGGTGATGGTTTGGAACTGCCCCGCTTCGCTCACGCCGTCGAAAATAGAGACAATTTTACCGTCGACGGGCTGTGCCGGCTCGTGCGGCATCATTTGGAAGCTGTCGGTTTCGCCGTTGAGCTTCAACAGAAAATCGCCTTTGCGGATTTCCGATACGGCTTCTTCAACCACCATCGGCTGGGCGGTTTGCGTCGGCACTTTAATCAGCGGATGGTTGCGGGTGTAGTATTCGCCTTCTTTCAGATAGCGCGTATCTTCTTCGGAAGCCGCGTCAAGTGCGCTGTTGGTGTACGGCAGCGTGCTGACGATGCCGCTGAACGCCACTTCCTGACCCAGGAATTTTTTCGTTACGGGATCGGTAATGTCTTTGCGCGCACGGTAAACCAGGTAGCGGCCGGGTTCGGTAATGCCGTAAGCGTACACGCGGTTGCCCTTGGTGTAGAGCAGGCGGCTGTCGGGGCCGTCAATCAGCTTGGGCGCGGTTTGCGTCTGCATCTGGTCGATGACCTGAGGATGTTTCATGAACAGGCGGTAGAAATTGACGTTGACGGTCGGAATGCCGTAGCCGGATGTTTCGCGGATGCGCGGGCTGAGTTTGATGGTCGGAATGCCGTCTGAATCCGTGCCCGAGCCTTCGAAGCCCAAACGCGGCTGGCCGTTGACGTAGCGCAAAACCAAAACCTGCCCCGGATAAATCAGGTGCGGATTGCCGATTTCGCTGCGGTTTGCGCCCCACAGACGGCTCCACTGCCACGGGCTGTAGAGATATTTGCCCGAAATGCCCCACAAGGTGTCGCCCTGTTTGACGACATAGCGTTGCGGCGCGTTCGGACGCACTTTCAATGATGCTGCATGGGTTTGGGCCGAAATGGCCACGCCTGCCATGCACAGCAGGGCGATAAGGTGTTTTTGCATAAGCGTTCCCCTTGAAACAATGCGGTTTGTCATCAGTTTGGTTGAATAAAAGAGCAGACGTTTCGGTTTGAAAATAACAATAAGCGCAAAAGACGGCGTTATGTTAGAATTTACCTATTGATATTTATTCGGCGATAAACTGACTCAACATTCATGAAAACGTTATTTTATCATTGAATGTTACCGTCATTCTAGAAATAATGGCGTTGTCCCGACAAAGCGTATCAAACTACATACACAAATTTCCTAATTTCCGATTGAGAAGACAAAAATGGCACTGTTAAACATCCTCCAATACCCGGACGAGCGCCTGCACACCGTCGCACAGCCGGTGGCGCAAATCGACGAGCGTATCCAAACATTGGTGAAAGACATGTTCGAAACCATGTACGAAGCGCGCGGCATCGGTTTGGCGGCGACGCAAGTTGATGTGCACGAACGCGTGGTGGTGATGGATCTGACCGAAGACAAAAGCGAACCGCGCGTGTTCATCAATCCCGTCATCATTGAAAAAGACGGCGAGACGACTTACGAAGAAGGCTGCCTGTCGGTACCCGGCATTTACGACACCGTCACCCGCGCCGAGCGCGTGAAAGTCGAAGCACTGAACGAAAAAGGCGAAAAATTCACGCTCGAAGCCGACGGCCTGCTGGCCATCTGCGTGCAGCACGAACTCGACCACCTGATGGGCAAAGTGTTTGTCGAACACTTGTCGCAGCTCAAGCAGAACCGCATCAAAACCAAGCTGAAAAAACGGTTGAAACACAATATGTAAGCACGGATACGGTAAAAGGCCGTCTGAAAAAGAGCTGCTTTCATGGCAACGCAGCATTTTCAGACGGCCTTGATTTGTTTATCATTTTGTCTTGAAAATAATTTAATGGACATAGCAGACAACATGAACGGGAACGCACGCGCCCTGCGCCGCCACCATATTGCGCGTTTGAAACACAAACGCCGCCGCGACTACCACATTTACGACCGCGACAGCGGCAGGCTGACCGGCCCGCTCAACCGCCATGTCACCACGCCGTGCCTATGCTCCTGCCGGATGTGCGGTAATCCGCGCAAGTTTCACGGCAACAGCCGGGCAGCACGCACCGTGGCCGAACGTCGTGCCGCCGAGCGTTTTGATTTTGAAACAGCGTGCATGCGCAACGACGAATCTTTCATTCAAGCCGCATGAATGGCCTGAAATCATTTTTCGGGACACCAAAAGGCCGTCTGAAAACACAGTTTCGACAGGATTGAAACTGAGTTTTCAGACGGCCTTTTCCGTTTGGTTGCTATAATAAGCAGCCGTTTATCTGATTTTTTTCAGACGGCCTGAACGTTCGGACAAACCCGGATTAACCGGCAAACCGATTGCCGTCTCGGCCGTCAGGCAGGTACGGACTGCCGGTTTCCCGAAATCTGCCGGTATGCTCCGGAAGCGGAAGGCCGTCTGAAAAACCGTTTTAAAGAAAGCCCGAACCATGAAAGTGATTTTTGCCGGTACCCCCGATTTCGCCGCCGCCGCACTCAAAGCCATTGCCGCCGCAGGATTTGAGATTCCGCTGGTGCTGACCCAGCCCGACCGTCCGAAAGGCCGCGGTATGCAGCTGCAAGCATCGCCGGTGAAACAGGCCGCATTGGAACTGGGTTTGCGCGTCGAGCAGCCCGAAAAACTGCGCAACAACGCCGAAGCCCTGCAAATGCTCAAAGACGCGGATGCAGACGTGATGGTGGTGGCCGCCTACGGCCTGATTCTGCCGCAAGACGTGCTCGACACGCCGCGCCACGGCTGCCTCAATATCCACGCCTCGCTGCTGCCGCGCTGGCGCGGAGCCGCGCCGATTCAGCGCGCCATCGAAGCGGGCGATGCCGAAACGGGCGTGTGCATCATGCAGATGGACATCGGTCTCGACACCGGCAATGTCGTCAGCGAACACCGCTACGCCATCGCCCCGACCGACACCGCCAACGAAGTGCACGATGCGCTGACAGCCATCGGAGCCGCCGCCATTGTTGCCGATTTGCAACGCTTACAGGCAGAAGGCCGTCTGAACAGCACGCCGCAGCCCGAAGAGGGCGTAACTTACGCGCAGAAACTCAGCAAAGAAGAAGCGAAAATCGATTGGAACGAATCTGCTGAAACCATCGCCCGCAAAATCCGCGCCTTCAATCCCGTGCCCGCCGCATGGATTGAGTTCGACGGCAAGCCGATGAAAATCTGGGCGGCGGAAGTTGCGAACCAAAGCGGCAGAGCCGGCGAAGTATTGAGCTGCGCTTCAGACGGCCTGATCGTCGCATGCGGTGAAAACGCGCTGAAGATTACCGAGCTGCAACCTGCCGGCAGCAAACGCATGAGCGTGCAGGCGTTCGCGGCAGGTCGGAAGATTGAAGCAGGGACGGTTTTGTAAAACGGCGGTAAGTATGCGCCGCTATGGTTTCAGACGGCCTCAAACATGGTCAGGCCGTCTGAAAAACTGATACGAAAGGAACTTCTCATGCCCGTGAACGAATTCAACCAGCCCGTCGGCCAACCGCTGCCCGGTTACACCGCCGGCAGCCGTCCTGAAGCCATGCTGCTGCAAGGCCGGTTTTGCCGTTTGGAAAAGCTTTCCGCTGCCAAACACGGTGCGGATTTGTATGAGGTGTATGCGGCGGAACACAGCCCGTTGCGGAATTGGGCGTATTTGTCGCTCAATCCGGTGGCCAATCATGATGAATTGACGGTCTTGCTGGCGGGCTATGAGCAATCTGCCGACCCGTATTTTTTCGCCATCATCGACACGACGACCGACCGCGCGGAGGGTTCGCTGGGTTTGATGCGCATTGACACGGCCAACCGCGTGATTGAAGTGGGCTGGGTGGTGTATTCCGACAAGCTCAAGCGCACGAGGGTTGCGACCGAGGCGCAGTATCTGCTGGCAAAATATGTATTCGAAACGCTGGGTTACCGCCGTTACGAATGGAAGTGCGACTCTTTGAACGAACCGTCGCGCAAGGCGGCGTTGCGTTTGGGTTTTCAATTTGAAGGCATTTTCCGTCAGGCGATGGTGTATAAAGGCCGCAGCCGCGATACGGCGTGGTTTTCGATGATTGACGGCGAATGGCCGCAAATCAAAGCGCGTTTCGAGCGGTGGCTGGCAGATGACAATTTTGATGAAAACGGCAACCAGCGCATATCGTTGAGCGATATGTAATCTGTATCGCCGCAAAGATAAAATCTGTTTTTCAGACGGCCTTCAAATCCATCAGGCCGTCTGAAAAAGAAAAGTGGACAAATGATGAATCAGACAATGAAAGTTTCCTTATGAGTATGGCTTTGGCGCAGAAGCTGGCGGCCGACAGTATCGCGGCGGTGGCGCAGGGGCAGAACCTGCAAGACGTGTTGGCGGCAATCCGTGCGGCGCATCCTGATTTGAGCGCGCAGGAGAACGGCGCGCTGCAAGACATCGCTTACGGCTGCCAGCGTTATCTGGGCAGTCTGAAATTTATGCTCGGCAAACTGTTGAACAAGCCGATTGACAATCCGCAGCTTGAAAGCCTGCTGCTGGCGGCTTTGTACCAACTGCATTACACACGCAATGCGCCCCATGCGGTGGTGAACGAGGCGGTGGAAAGCATAGGCCGTATCGGGCGCGGGCAGTACCGCTCGTTTGCCAATGCCGTGTTGCGCCGTTTCCTGCGCGAAAAAGACAAGCTCGCGGCGGCGTGCAAATACGACGACACCGCCAGACACAACCTGCCGCAATGGTGGGTGGCGTATCTGCAAAACCATTATCCGAAACATTGGCACAACATCACCGCCGCGCTGCAATCGCACCCGCCGATGACTTTGCGCGTCAACCGACGCCACGGCAATGCCGAAGATTATCTGCAGAAATTGGCGGCGGAAGGCATTGAGGCGAAGGCTTTGGACGATTATGCGGTGACTTTGAACGAAGCCGTGCCGGTGAGCCGTTTGCCCGGATTTTCAGACGGCCTGGTGTCGGTGCAGGATTTCGGTGCGCAAAAAGCGGCTTATCTGCTGAACCCGAAAGACGGCGAACGGATTTTGGACGCGTGCGCCGCGCCGGGCGGGAAAACGGGGCATTTGCTGGAATTGGCCGATTGTCATGTGACCGCGCTGGATATTGACGAAACCCGTTTGGCGCGCGTGCAAAGCAATCTCGACCGTTTGGGTTTTCAGAGTGCGGCTTCGCTGCATTGCGCCGATGCGCAGGATTTGGCTGCGTGGTATGATGGCAGACAGTTCGATGCGGTTCTGGCCGATGTGCCGTGCACCGCTTCGGGCGTGGCGCGGCGCAATCCCGACATCAAATGGCTGCGCCGCCCGAGTGACGCGTCGAAAACCGCCCGCCAACAGGAAGCCTTGTTGGACGCATTGTGGCAGACTCTGACAAAAAACGGCAGAATGCTGCTGGCGACATGTTCGATTTTTGTCGAAGAAAACGATCAGCAGCTGCAAAAATTCCTTAACCGCCATGCCGATGCCCGATTGCTGGAACCGCATGTGCTTTTACCGAACAAACACCAAGATGGCTTTTATTACGCGCTTATTCAGAAGCAGTAAATTATTGCTGTTGCCGATTCTGCTGGCCGCATCTCTACATGCGGCGGCGGAAGGGATCAGTGTGACCCGCGCCGAGGCCGGCTTGATGGATAACGGCCAACTGTCGGTCAGCAGCCGTTTCAAAACCGAATTGCCCGACCAGCTTAAAGAAGCCTTGCGGCAAGGCGTGCCGCTGAATTTCTCTTTGTCCTACCAATTGTCGGAGCCGACGATTGCGGCCTACCGTTTCCGGCTGGAACAGCTTTTGAACGACGGCAACGCGGTCAACTACAAGCTGTCGTTCCATCCCCTGACCAACCGTTACCGCGTGACGGTGGGCACGTTTTCCACCGAATACGACACGCTGGAATCGGCCTTGCGCGGCATCGGTGCGATTGCCAACTGGAAAGTGTTGAATACGGGTACTTTGCGCGGCAGCCAGCCCAAAGACGTCAAAGCGCAAATCCGTCTGCAATTGTCCACATCCAAACTGCCCAAGCCCTTCCAAATCAATGCCCTGACCTCGCGAAGCTGGAGTTTGGACTCGGGCTGGAAAACTTTATCGGTAACGCGGGAATAAATCATGCGGCGTTTTCTCTTGACCGCCGTTCTGCTGGCAGTGGCCCTGCTCTACGGACTGACGGTCGCGACCGACAGCGGCAGCCGGATTGCCGATTATTTCTGGTGGATCATCGTCTTGTGCGGCCTGCTGATGCTGGTGTTGGCTGCGGTGCTGGTGCGCTATGTCCTGCTGCTGATGCGTGACAGCAACAACGGCGTGTTCGGTTCGCAAATTGCCCGCCGCCTGTCGGGGATGTTTACCTTGGTGGCGGTGCTGCCGAGTGTGTTTTTGTTCGGCATCTCCGCGCAATTCATCAACGGCACGATTAATTCCTGGTTCGGAAACGATACCGAAGAAGCGTTGGAACGCAGTCTGAATCTGAGCAAATCGGCCTTGGATTTGGCGGTGGACAATGCCGTCAGCAATGCCACGCCGATCCAGATTGATTTAATCGGCGCGTCTTCTTTGGGCAATGATTTGGGCAGCGCGCTGGCCGCCGCTTCCGATGCGGGCAAGTTTACCCAATTGGCTTTATACAATCTCAGCCAAAACCGTTTTGAAACAAGCATCAATCCGTCAAACCTGAATCTGCCGGCTATCGATAAGGCCGGCAGGGAGCAATTGCAGCAGGCAGGTTCTCTGCGCGGTTTGGAAAACATCGGCAATGTACTGTATGCGCAAGGCTGGTTGTCGCTCGGCACGTACCGTAATCAGGAATACGCCTTTTTCTTCCGCCAGCCGATTCCGCAAAAGGTTGCGCAGGATGCGACGCTGATTGAGGCCGCGCGGGCAAAATACGCCGAATTGAGCTATGCCAAGCAGGGGCTGCAAACCTTCTTTCTGGTAACTTTGCTGGTGGCGGCTTTGTTGGCGATTTTCCTGGCTTTGGTGATGGCCTTGTATTTTGCCCGCCGTTTTGTCGAGCCGATTCTGTCGCTGGCGGAGGGCGCAAGAGCGGTGGCGCAAGGGGATTTCAGCCAGCAGCGTCCGGTGTACCGCAACGACGAATTCGGCCGCCTGACGCATTTGTTCAACCACATGACCCAGCAGCTGGCGATTGCCAAAGATGCCGACGAACGAAGCCGCCTGCAGCAGGAAGCCGCCCGCCATTATTTGGAATGCGTGTTGGAAAGCCTGACCACCGGCGTGATTACCTTGGATGCAGAAGGCCGTCTGAAAACGTTCAACAAATCCGCCGAACATATTTTAGGCGTGTCGCTGGTGCCGCTGTGGGGCAGTAATTGGCACGACTGGCGCGGCCGGTCGCCGCAGCAGAGCCTGTTGGCCGATGTGTTCGCTTCGATTGAAGCCACCGTCGCAACCAACAAACCGGTGCAGGTGGAATACGCCGCACCTGACGATGCGCGGATTCTGCTCGGCAAGGCCACGCCTTTGCCGGAAGACAACGACAGCGGATTGGTCATGGTGATTGACGATGTAACCGTGCTGATGCGTGCCCAAAAAGAAGCCGCATGGGGAGAGGTTGCCAAGCGGTTGGCGCACGAAATCCGCAACCCGCTGACACCGATTCAGCTGTCCGCCGAAAGATTGGCATGGAAATTGCATGACAAGCTGGATGAGCAGCACGCCCAGATTTTAACGCGGTCAACCGACACCATCGTCAAGCAGGTGGCCGCACTGAAAGAAATGGTGGAGGCTTTCCGCAATTATGCCCGTGCGCCGTCGCTGAGTTTGGAAAAACACGATTTGAACCGTCTGGTCGAAGAAGTGCTGGTGCTGTATGAAGGCAGCGCGTGTACATTTGCCGCTAAATTCAGTAAGATGGCGTTATCGATAAACGCAGATACCACCGCGATGCGGCAGGTTTTGCACAATATTTTCAAAAATGCGGCAGAAGCGGCAGAAAGTGACCCGAACCCCCGGGTCAGCATCGAAACCACCCTGAGTGACGACGGACAAGCCGTTTTGACCGTTTGCAACAACGGTAAAAGTTTCAGCAAAGAGATGCTGCATAAGGCTTTCGAGCCTTATGTGACCGACAAGCCGACGGGTACGGGTTTGGGCTTGCCTGTGGTGAAGAAAATTATTGAAGAGCACGGCGGCCGTATCAGCCTGAGCAATCAGGCAGACGGCGGTGCATGTGTCAAAATAGCGTTACCCCAACTGGTAGAAACTTATGCGCAGCAGTGATATTTTAATTGTAGATGATGAGGTCGGTATCCGCGATTTATTGTCGGAAATCCTCCAAGACGAAGGTTATACCGTGACTTTGGCGGAAAATGCCGAAGAAGCGCGCCAATTGCGCCACCAAACCCGTCCGGCAATGGTCTTGCTGGATATCTGGATGCCGGATTGCGACGGGATTACCCTGCTGAAAGAATGGGCGAAAAACGGCCAGCTCAATATGCCGGTGGTGATGATGAGCGGCCATGCCAGCATTGATACGGCTGTGGAAGCGACCAAAATCGGCGCATTGGATTTCCTGGAAAAACCGATTGCCCTGCAAAAGCTGCTTTCCACCGTCGACCGTGCCTTGAAACACGGTGAAATGCAGGCTGCGGCAGGTTTGTCTTTAGACAGGCTGGGCAACAGTCCGGTGATTCAGGAACTGAATCAGAAACTGGAGGCCGCGTCCAAACAGAGCGGTCCGGTTTTGCTGACCGGCGAGGCCGGCTCGCCGTTCGAATGGGTAGCGCGTTACTTCCATAAAAGCGGTACGCCTTGGGCGGAGCCGGGCAAAATCGAACACATCGTCGATACCCCGCTGGAATTGCTGCAAAAAGCCGGCGGCGGCATACTTTATGTGGGCGATATTGCGCAATACAGCAAAAACATTCAAAACGGTATCGTATTCCTGTTGAGCAAAGCCGACCGCTATAATGTACGCATTGTTGCCGCCAGCAGCCGTTCGGCGGAAGAATTGGCCGGATCACCGGCCGCTGCGGATAACAAACTGCCCGGGCTGTTGTCGAAAATTACCGTCAATGTGCCACCGCTGCGCAGCCAGCCTGACGATATGGTGTTTCTGGTAAACCAAATTCTGATTGAGTTGGCCGAAACGCAAAAAATCCCGTTGGTAAAATTCAGCAGCGGCGCGTTGGCTGTCCTGCGTCAATACGAATGGCCGGGAAATTTCGAGCAATTGCGCACGGTTGTAAAAAATCTGGCATTGGAAGCAGCCGACGGCGAGGAAGTGCAGGAGCAGGCAGCGGCGGCGGCGTTGGGTCAGAATGTACCGTCTGTTTCGTCGGAAATGGTGGGCGGCTTCAATTTCAATATGCCGCTGCGGGAATTACGCGAAGAATTGGAGCGACGCTATTTCGAATACCACATCGCTCAGGAAAACCAGAACATGAGCCGTGTGGCGCAGAAAGTGGGCCTGGAGCGCACGCATCTGTACCGCAAGCTGAAACAGCTCGGCATCAGCGTTTCGCGCCGCAACAGCGATAAATCCGAAGACTGATGGCAGATAATCCGAGGCCGTCTGAACGCCGAAACGTTTCAGACGGCCTTCATCATCTGTGTGCATTTTCCTGTATGGCTGTATAATAATCAAAATAAAATATTACTCAAATTATTATAATGGGATTCGGCCAAGACCAGAATAAGGCCGTCTGAAACAGGATACGGGAATGAACGATAACGAACGCTTTGCATGGCTGCAACTTGCGCTGACCCCCTATGTCGGCGCGGAAAGCTTTTTGATTTTATTGCAACATTTCGGCAGCGCAGAAGCGGCATTGGCTGCGCCGTCTGAAACCGTCGGCAAACTGGTGCGGCACAAACAGGCTGTGGCCGCTTGGGAAAACAGTGAAAAACGTGATTCGGCCAAGGCTGCGGCGGAGGCGGCGTTAAAATGGGAACAGGCGGAAAATTGCCGTTTAATGCTGTTGCAAGACGATGATTTCCCCGAAATGCTGACCGAAGGCCTTACGCCGCCGCCGTTGCTGTTTCTGCGCGGCAACACCGATTTGCTGCACAAGCCCTCCGCCGCGATAGTCGGCAGCCGCCATGCCACACCCCAGGCCATGCGTATTGCCCGCGATTTCGGCATGGCATTAAGCGAAAAGGGCATTCCGGTGGTTTCGGGGATGGCTGCAGGCATCGATACCGCCGCACATCAGGGCGCATTGCTTTCAGACGGCAGTACCATTGCGGTCTGGGGAACGGGTATTGACCGCATTTATCCGCCGTCGAATAAAAAACTCGCTTACGAAATTGCCGAGCGCGGCTTAATCATCAGCGAGTTTCCGTTGGATACGCGCCCGTATGCCGGTAATTTCCCGCGCCGCAACCGCCTGATCGCCGCTTTGTCGCGTTTGACTCTGGTGGTCGAAGCCGCGGTAGAGTCCGGTTCGCTGATTACCGCCAAGCTCGCTGCCGAAATGGGGCGCGAAGTGATGGCTGTGCCCGGTTCGATTGACAACCCGCACTGCAAGGGCTGCCACAAGCTGATTAAAGAAGGGGCGAAACTGGTGGAAAGTCTGGACGATATTGTGCAAGAATGCCCGCAGCTATTGCAAAACACCCCCTTACCATCATATTCTATATATAAGCATCAAAAAACAGGCTCTGCCGCCGCGCCGGAAACAATACCCGAAGCAGCGGCAAAACCGGCGGCCGAAAAAACAGATTCGAGGCCGTCTGAATACGAACTCGGGACGGACGACGCTTTGCTGAACGCAATGGGTTACGATGCCGTTCATCCCGATACCTTGGCCGAGTCGTTGGGCTGGCCAGCGGCGGATGTTTACGCCCGACTGCTGGAATACGAACTCGACGGCGTCATTGCCCCGCTTGCCGGCGGACGCTACCAACGGATTAAAACATAACTTAAGGAACGCGCATGGCCGAAGTCATTGCTTTTTTAATCGAACACTTTCAGGATTTTGACGCCTGTCCGCCGCCGGAAGACTTGGGGCAGTTGCTCGAAGACGCCGGTTTTGACGCGATGGAAATCGGCAATACCCTCATGATGATGGAAGTGTTGCTCAACAGTTCCGAATTCGCCACCGAACCGGTTGACGGTACTGCCTTGCGCATATACAGCGTGGAAGAAGCCGATGTGCTGCCTCAGGAAGTTATGGGTTTGCTGCATTACCTGATTGCCGAACACGCCATTACCTATGAGCAACGCGAGATTGTGGTACATGCGCTGATGCACATTCCGGCCGACGAAATTACCGTGGACATTGCCAAAGTGCTGACCCTGCTGGTGTTGTGGGCGCACAAGAGCGAATTGCCGGTATTGATCGGCGATGATTTGATGGCGGCATTAAACGGCAACGCCGTGATGCATTAATTTTTTCAGACGGCCTTTCATCCAAAAGGCCGTCTGAAATTTACAAAAACAAAAGAGAGTAACGATGGCTAAAAACCTTGTAATCGTCGAATCTCCGTCTAAGGCCAAAACCTTAAAAAAATACCTCGGCGGGGATTATGAAATTCTGGCTTCCTACGGCCATGTGCGCGATTTGGTGCCGAAAAACGGCGCGGTCGATCCCGAAAACGATTTCGCCATGAAATACCAGCTTGTCGCCCGCAACAGCAAACACGTCGATGCGATTGTGTCGGCGGCGAAAGAGGCCGAAAACCTTTATCTGGCAACCGACCCGGATAGGGAAGGCGAGGCGATTTCGTGGCATTTGAACGAAATCCTGAAAACCAAGCGCGGCCTGAAAAACCTCAAGCCGCAGCGCGTGGTGTTCCACGAAATCACCAAAAACGCGGTGCTCGACGCCATCGCCCATCCGCGCGAAATCGAAATCGATTTGGTGGACGCGCAGCAGGCGCGCCGTGCGCTGGATTATCTGGTCGGCTTCAACCTGTCGCCGCTGTTGTGGAAAAAAATCCGCCGCGGCTTGAGCGCGGGGCGCGTGCAAAGCCCCGCGCTGCGTCTGATTTGCGAACGCGAAGCCGAAATCCGTGCGTTTGAAGCGCAGGAATATTGGACGGTGCATCTCGACAGCCACAAGAGCCGCAGCAAGTTCACCGCCAAACTGGTGCAATACAAGGGCGAGAAGCTGGAACAGTTTTCGCTGCCGTCTGAAACCTCGCAGGCCGAAGTGCTGGCCGCTTTGCAGGGCAAAGACGCGCAAGTGTCTGCCGTGGAAAAGAAAAAGCGCAGCCGCAACCCTGCCGCGCCGTTTACCACATCGACCATGCAGCAGGACGCCGTGCGCAAACTGGGCATGACCACCGACCGCACCATGCGCACTGCCCAGCAGCTTTACGAGGGCATCGATGTCGGCCAGGGCGCAATCGGTCTGATTACCTATATGCGTACCGACAGCGTCACCCTGTCTGACGAAGCCTTAACCGAAATCCGCCACTACATCGAAAACAAAATCGGCAAAGACTACCTGCCGTCTGCGGCCAAACAGTACAAAACCAAATCGAAAAACGCGCAGGAAGCGCACGAAGCCATCCGTCCGACTTCCGTGTACCGCACGCCCGAAAGCGTGAAGCCGTTCCTGACCGCCGACCAGTTCAAGCTCTACCAAATGATTTGGCAGCGCACCGTCGCCTGCCAGATGTCGCCGGCCAAATTCGACCAAACCACCGTCGATATTGCCGTGGGCGACGGCGTGTTCCGCGTCACCGGCCAAGTACAGACCTTCGCAGGCTTTTTGAGCGTGTACGAAGAAGGCGTTGACGACAACGAAGAAGGCGAAGACAACAAAAAACTGCCCGAAATGGCCGAAGGCGAAAAACTGCCCGTCGACAACCTTTACGGCGAACAGCATTTCACCACCCCGCCGCCGCGCTTCAACGAAGCCACGCTCGTGAAAGCGCTCGAAGAATTCGGCATCGGCCGCCCGTCGACCTACGCCAGCATCATTTCCACGCTGAAAGACCGCGAATACGTTACCGTCGACCAAAAACGCTTCATGCCCACCGATACCGGCGACATCGTCAACAAATTCCTGACCGAACACTTCGCCCAATACGTCGACTACCACTTCACCGCCAAACTCGAAGACCAGCTCGACGAAATCGCCACCGGCAAACGCAAATGGATACCGGTGATGGACGGCTTCTGGAAAGGCTTCAGCAAGCAGGTTGAAGAAAAAGAAGGCATCGAACGCGCCAAATTCACCACCGAAGAACTCGACGAAACCTGCCCGCAATGCGGCAACCACAAGCTGCAAATCAAGTTCGGGCGTAACGGCCGCTTCGTCGCCTGCGCCGGCTACCCCGAATGCGGCTACACCCGCAACATCGGCGAAACCGCCGAACAGGCCGCCGAACGCGCTGCCAAAGACGCCGCCGAACAAGCCGAACTCGAAGGCCGCGAATGCCCCAAATGCGGCGGCGGGCTGGTGTACAAATACAGCCGCACCGGCAGCAAATTCATCGGTTGCGCCAACTACCCCAAATGCAAACACATCGAGCCGTTGGAAAAACCCAAAGACACCGGCGTCGAATGCCCGCAATGCAAAAAAGGCCATCTGGTCGAGCGCAAATCCCGCTACGGCAAACTGTTTTACAGCTGCAGCACCTACCCCGACTGCAACTACGCCACCTGGAACCCACCCGTGGCCGAAACCTGCCCGAAATGCCAATGGCCGGTATTGACCATCAAAACCACCAAACGCTGGGGCGTGGAAAAAGTCTGCCCGCAGAAAGAATGCGGCTGGAAAGAGCAGATTGAACCGCCTGCGCCTAAGGGGAGCGCGAAAGAAGAGTGATGGAGCGGATATAAATGGAATGTAAATGCCGTCTGAAAAGTTTCAGACGGCATTTTTTTAGGTGCGGTTGGCTGTGTTCCGACAAAGCATAACCGTATGCATTCGGGTTGAAACATCATCAAACACAGGCCGTCTGAAAAATCATTTTCAGACGGCCTTTATACACATTTCAAATCACTCGACACGTTCGCCGTGGATGGCCAAATCCAAACCTTCGCACTCGGTGTCGCGATCGACGCGCAGGCCGCCGCAGATTTTGGCGACGGTTTTCAAAATCACCCAACTCATCACACCGCTGTAAACGATGGTGATGGCCGCATCTTTGGTTTGAATCCACACTTGCGAACCGACGGTTGCATCGCCGCCGAAGATTTGGTTGTCGAACACCAAACCGGTCAGCACTGCCCCGACAATGCCGCCGAAGCCGTGAATGCCGAATGCGTCAAGCGAATCGTCATAACCCAGTTTGCGCTTGATCACCGCTACCGCCACGTAACACGCCGCCGCTGTGACCACGCCGATGACAATCGCACCGCCTGTGGCCACAAAGCCCGCCGCCGGCGTGATGCCGACCAGACCGGCCACCGCGCCCGAAGCCAGCCCCAGTGCGGAAGGTTTGTGTCCGGCCAGTTTTTCGCAAATCAGCCAAGTAACGGCGCCGAATGAGGCGGAAACCTGAGTCACCGTCATCGCCATGCCCGCCGAAGCATTGGCCGCCACCGCCGAACCGGCATTGAAACCGAACCAGCCGAACCACAGCATCGCCGCGCCGATCAAGGTCAAGGCCATGTTGTGCGGCGGCATGGCTTCGCGGCCGTAGCCCACCCGTTTGCCCAACACCAAGGCCGCCACCAAACCGGCCACGCCGGCATTGATGTGCACCACCGTGCCGCCTGCGTAATCAAACACGCCGCCCTCGCTCATAAAGCCGCCGCCCCACACCCAATGCGCCGTCGGCACATACACCAGCAGAAACCATACGCCGGAAAACAGCATCATCGCCGAATATTTCATGCGCTCGGCAAACGCGCCGGTGATGATGGCGGTGGAAATAACGGCAAAAGTCATTTGGAAAAACATAAACACCGTTTCCGGAACCGTGCCGGCATTCGGCGAGACGGTCACCATTTCTTTGGCCATGTCCATGCTCATGCCGTTGAGGAACAACCGGTCGAAGCCGCCGATAAAGGCATTGCCCGGCGTAAATGCCAGCGAATAGCCGGCCACCACCCACAACACGCTGATTAAGGCGGCGATGGAGAAACTGTGCATCATGGTCGAGAGCAGGTTTTTCTTGCGCACCATACCGCCGTAAAACAAAGCCAGGCCGGGCAGCGTCATAAACAGCACCAAAGCCGCCGCCGTCATTACCCAGGCCGTATCGCCCGAATCGACGGCGCTGAAAGGCTGCCACCAATCCAAATTGTGCGCCATTGCACCTGCGGGCAAAAAGCCCGCCATCCATACCGATTTTTTCATACTCTGTCCTTTTCTTCTTCTCAGTGATTTGCATGCCGTCTGAAAACAATGAAATGTTCAGACGGCCTCGTTACCGGTTTCGCCGGTGCGGATACGGATGACCTGCTCGACCGCTTCGACAAAAATTTTGCCGTCGCCGACCTTGCCCGTGCGCGCCGTTTCCAAAATCATGTCAACGATTTGGCCGACCCGTTCGTCCTCCGCCACGATTTCCACTTTCACCTTCGGCAGGAAATCCACCGCATATTCCGCCCCGCGGTACACCTCCGTATGCCCTTTTTGACGGCCGAAGCCTTTTACCTCGCTCACCGTCATTCCGTGCACGCCGATGCTGCTGAGCGATTCGCGTATATCGTCTAATTTAAAGGGTTTGATCATCGCCGTAATCTTCTTCATTTTTCCTCCAAAATTGTCAACAATTTAACGTAATCAAACATTACACCCATCCTGAACAATTTTCAATAAATTGTTGACAACTTTACAAATGGATTTTTTAAAAATATACGCATTAAAAACATAATTAATTGTTTTTAATGAAATTAAAAATTTCAAAATACAAACCGTCTTTTTCGGAAAAAGAAAATTTTCAAAAATATTCTGAAAAAATGCCACAGCGATCATCCGAACACGTTCAACGGGATGGGAACAGGCTGTCTGAAAACCGATCCCCTTTCGTAATCCTATTGATTCTGTAAAATTTTCCGGCGCAATATTTTGAAGAAAAGCCGCCGAATCAGTTATAATTTGCCGAAACGAATCTTTCAGGAAAACACCATGTTAGTTTGCAATCCCTACGAAGTCGTCATCCACGGCACCACCAGTTCAGGCAAGGTTTTCCGTCCGAGCGACTGGTCGGAACGCCTGTGCGGCATTTTGTCCTCGTTCGACAAAGACAACCGCTTGTCCTATTCGAAATGGGTGCGGCCGATTTTGGTGGACAAAGTACGCTGCGTGGCGGTGGATAAAGAACTGGAAACCGTCAATCCGCCGATGTTCCGCTTCCTGATGGATTTCGCCTCCGACAACGATTTGCGTGTGATCGACTGCAAGGCTTTGCTGGAAGAGCAGGCCGCAGACAGCAAACCGGACGAAAAAGTGATGCTGGCGCAGGCCATCGAAGAAAAACACGCTGCCGAAACCCAGCGCGAAATCGCAGCCGCAGCGGCGGAAACCAGCGTGTTGCGCGAAATCATGCCCGAAGAAACGGCCACCGCCTTTGCCGCCTTGAGCATGCTGCGCTCCAGCCTGACCGACATCAACCGCTTCGTTGAGCAAATCAATACGCAGCAACGCCCTGCCGGTTACCGTCTGCTGGGCATTTTTGAAGAGGGCAAACACAATGCGGTTGCCGTGGTCGGTTTCCACGAAACCTACAATCTGGCGAGCGGCCACCATATCCACATCGACGACATCGTTACCATGCCGCAAAGCCGTCTGAAAGGTTATGCGTCGCGTTTGTTGGACGAAGTGCGCAGAATCGGCGGCGAAGTCGGCGCGACCAAAATCCACGTGAATGTGCACGTCAGCCAAGACCGCGTGAATGCCCACCGCCTGTACTTCAAAAACGGTTTCGAAATCAGCGCGTACCATTTCCGTTGCGACACCAAATAAACCGAAAGGCCGTCTGAAAATTTCAGACGGCCTTTCAGCCAGAATCACCTTGTATGAGAAAGGAAACATTATGAAAACTTATTTCACCGTCGGCTTGGTTTTACTGCTCTCAGCCTGTGCCGGCGGCATATCCGGCGGCGGCAGCTCGGAAATGTACGGCGAAATCAAAGGCGGCGTGGAAGCTTCGCGCACACGTATCGGCAATTAATGCTTTGAATCCATCAAACAGGTGGAAATTTCCGTACACAATCTTCCGACTGTTAACGTTTCTCTTAACGCCGTTATTCAGTTGTGCAGCCAATGACGGGCATGGATTTTTAAATTTAACCCCAAATTTTCAAAGGTTTTAGCCTTTATTTTGCATTAGATTAAAGTAACAGGCCGTCTGGAAACCGATTCATCGGTTTTCAGACGGCCTGTTTGCAAAACAAAGCGGGTTAGCTTATCCCGTTTTAACGGAATTTATAAGTGTATTGCACACCCAAAATATTGGCGTAATTGTTGAATTTCGCCGTTGCCGCACCTTTGCTGTCGACATTGTCGCCGGTGGACGCTGCCGCGTTAAACGCGGTATCGTTGATGTGGATGTGGCTGTAGGCCACGTCGAATACATGGTTTTTGCGGTATTGGTATTTCGCACCGACCGAATACCAGATGCGGTTGCCGTCGGGCAGCGTGTTCAGACGGCTTTCCGCACCGCGGACCGGGCTTTGGTCGAACGCGATACCGGCACGCAGTTGCAGGGGTTCGCTGTATTGGTATGAGCCACCGACTGCCACTTTGTAGGTGTTGCGCCAGTTGGGTGTGATGATGGTGCGGTCGGAAGTTTTGCCGCCGCCGATGTTTTTGGTGTTTTCAAATACCAATTCGGCTTTGTTGAAACGGCTGTGACGCGTCCAAGTCACGTCGCCGAACAGGTTCAGCTTGTCGGTAGCTTTGTACATACCGTGTACCGACAAAGATTCGGGGGTAACGATGTTCACCGAGGCTTTTTCGTGCGGCACATAGCCGTTGCCGCCCTCGGCAAGGGGTTTGCCGATTAAGGCAGGATAGGCCGTCTGAACCAACGCACCGTCAGCCTGCCAATCCGCCGTGCCTTCCAACTTGTGTTTGATTTTCGAACGGTAGTTCACGCCGACACGGGCGCGTTCGTTCACGTCCCACAGCCAGGCCAACTGGTAGCCGAAGCCCCAGTCTTTGCCTTTGACTTCCGCATGGCCGTCGGCTTGGCCGGCGGCATCGATGCGAACCGGTCTGCCCGCACGCTGCGAAGCCTGAAGGCTTGCCAAGCCGCTTACCGATCCGGTCGCATCCCAGTCGGCATATTTGCGCAACTCGGCGGTCGAATATTGGGCAATCGCGCCGACGCCGACCGAATGTTGCGGATGGAATCGGTATGCGACTACCGGCTCGACGGCAATGGAAGTCAGGCCCAATTGGTTCAAATGATGGCGCAGCACGGAATCTTTGCTGTATTCGGTCGACGAACCGAACGGCACATACATGCCGACACCGACCGTGACATCGGGATTCACTTTATACGCGCCGTAAACATGCGGTGCGATGACGACATCGTCGGTAATCTTACCGCCGGTTTCGCCGTTTACTTTACCGCCGCGGCGGTAGGTGGCTTGTGCATCGCTGTATTTGATGTGCGGTGCCACGGCATTGACGGCCGCGGTAATTTCGTGCGTTTCCAGCCCGGCCAAACCGGCCGGATTGTAGAAGATGGTGGACGCATCGGCAGCTTCGGCGGCCGCGGCATTGGCCGTGCTCTGCGCGGTAACGGATTGTGTACCGAAATGGTACCCCGAGGCTTGCGCGGCCGCAGCGGCAAAAACAAGGGCAACGCCCAAACTGATTTTCTTCAAAGACTTTTCCATAATTCGTATCTTATTATCGTCAAACATAAAAAAGGCCGTCTGAAACGACCGTGTGCTAAAGTTAGTGCAGCTGCTCGATTTTATAATAACTTGAGCATCAGCAACAGCTTTTTCTATGATTGCCTTGCCTTTGCATGGCTGTGTGCGGTTTTTATGCCATATAAAAAGCAGGCCTTGACAGCCTGCTTTTACGGGATAAACGTTTATTTTACCTGCAGCACTTCCAACATATTGGTCGAACCCGATTCGCGCATTTTCGAGCCGCTGGTGATGATGTATTGATCGCCCGGTTTCAAAATGCTGTGTTCGATCAAGGTTGCCTCCACTTCACGCAATGCGGTGTTGTGGTCGGTACTGGTGGCCAAAATCATCGGGCGCACGCCGCGGTACATCGCCATGCGGCGTTGCGCAGAAATGCTCGGGGTCAATGCGAAAATCGGCAATTGGATGTTGTGACGACTGACTTGGAATGCCGTCGAACCGCTCTCCGTCAAGGCCACAATGGCTTTGGCGTGAACTGCCCGCGCCACGCTGACCGCACCGGCGGCAATCGCCAAGTTGGTGCTGACGGCTTCTTTGTCTTCAATTTTCTCCGAAACGCCGTTCAGCGAATCTTGCTCTTTTTCCGCCGCCGCACAAATCATCGCCATTTGAGTGACGGTTTCAAACGGATACGCACCGACTGCGGTTTCGGCCGAACACATCACGGCATCGGTGCCGTCGAGCACCGCATTGGCCACGTCGCTCACTTCGGCACGGGTCGGCACGGGATTGGTAATCATGCTTTCCATCATTTGTGTCGCGGTAATGCTGAAGCGGCGCAATTCGCGTGCACGTCGGATCATGCGTTTTTGCAGCGCAGGCACGGCAGCGTGGCCGACCTCAACCGCCAAATCACCGCGCGCCACCATGATGCCGTCTGAAGCCAAAATGATTTCATCCAGATTTTCAATCGCTTCCACGCGCTCGATTTTCGATACCAAGCCCGGACGGACGGCATTGCTGCCCTTCATCTCTTCTTCTACTTTGGCACGGGCGAGGTGCAAATCTTCGGCAGATTTCACGAAACTCAAGGCCAGATAATCGCAACCGATGGCGATGGCGGTTTTCAGATCGCGGAAGTCTTTTTCGGTTAACGCACCCGCCGACAAGCCGCCGCCGGGTTTGTTGATGCCTTTGTTGCTTTTCAAGACATGGCTGTTGACCACGGTAGTGATGATGGCGCTGCCTCTGACTTCGTCCACCACCAAAGTCAGCAGGCCGTCGTCGAGCCAAAGCACATCACCCGGTTTGACATCGTTGGGCAGGTCGCGGTAATCCAAGCCGACTGCTTCGCGCGTACCCTCGCCTTCCAACGCCGCATCCAATACCAGCTTTTCGCCTTGATTCAACTGGATGCTGCCGCCGGCAATTTTACCGACACGGATTTTAGGCCCCTGCAAATCTGCCAAAATCGCCACTTCCTGACCGGAACGCTTGGCTGCCTCACGTACAATCCGTGCATTTTCCTGATGAAATTCCGCAGTACCGTGGCTGAAGTTGAAGCGCACGACGTTCAAACCGCCGACACGAATCATGTCTTCAAGCAACTGTACATCGTTGCTGCCCGGCCCCAAGGTTGCCACAATCTTGGTATTGTGGCTGATGCGGGTTAAATCTCGTTTTGAGGTACTCATAGACATCCTTTCCGGCAGAATATACTGTTATAAAAAAACAAATTGTAACCTGAAAAATTTAAATTTTGGTATAAAATTACAGCATTTATGATGTAAACCAAATTCTTGCCCGCCTACTCTGCAAAATTCGTACCGGCAATCCTGTTTTACGGGATGCCGGAATTTTTTTGCTGCACAAAAATTCATGTTTTCAGAATGAAACAGATGATTCCTATTTTGCCGCCATCCGCTTCGTTTTTACATGGGCAAATTACCAAATATGCTTCGGATACGGTATGATATTTTCGTCAATTACCGATAATTCCACAGTCAACATACAATGATCTTAAACCGTCTGTTCAGTTCCGTTCCCGTTTGGATAATCTTGGCCGATATGGTGTACGGCCTTGCATTGAATATCTCCCAAAGCCTGAATCTGCACCAATCGTCGCAGTCTGCGGCCGATTCCGTTACGCCCGACATCGCGTTCAGCGGCCTGCAAGTGTTATCCAACGGCGGCATGATCCTCATCATCGGCTTCGGTTTGATTGTCCTGCTGCAACTCAACCGCACCGTCTTGCAAGGGCAAATCCTGCCCATCGGCATATTCCGAACACTCGGTCTCATTGCCGTATTGGCTTTTACTGTTCCCTCGGTATGGGAATGGTTTTGGGCACTCGGATCGCTTATATCCGGCCATAATGTAGTCAATTTCAACAACCCCCGTTATCTTATTACTGCCTTATGCCTCCCGTTGGTTGCATTTCTCTGCCTGAAAAGACTGTTCGGCTGGTACCGCCTGCATCAAACCGTTTTACCCGTCGAACAACCGTCTGAAGGAAAGGTTTGAACCTTCTCACACTATAACGGATTATCTTTAAAAGAAAACGACATCGGCTGCTTCGTTTAAAAGTCGCTCTATTCAAAGATATGCCTGCCAAAACCGAAGGCCGTCTGAAAAAATTTCAGACGGCCTGATTCAAAGATGTTTCTTCCAAGCAAGGTTTATCTCTTTATTCCCAAATGGCAAACCCCATCAAATCAACCGGTTCACAGACAACATTTGTCTGAAAATTTTCAGACGGCCTTACCCGCCCTCTCCTTTTCCGGACATCAAACAAAAATGGATGTTTACCCGACAACATCTCTCGGTTCAGATAAGGTGCCTATGCCGTTTTTTCTGACGGAATAACCAGCATCCGCGACCATCCCAGGGCAAAACCTTTGCTGTACCGACGCGGAACATAACCGCTGATTTTGCCGTTTTGAACGGTGGTTTCATATGCACAAATCAAACGTTCTTCCGGCAGAGGCTGTATGCTGCCGTCGGCCTGCAGCTTGGGGGATACTTTGCTGTACAGTTTCCAAACCACAGCACTTCCGTCAGGTAAAGGATATGCGGCTTCAAAATGCGAACAGCCTTCGTCACAACCGATATGGTTGTATTCGAAATCCTGCATTTGGGTATCGGTGAATTTTTGTGCACCGTGAAAACCGAAAATGCGGTCATGACCGTGTACGCTTTGACGCACATACGCCCAAATATGGTCACGCAGAAAAAATTGGTCGGCAAAATGACGGGATTCCAACGGTTGTTGCAAATAATTTTGGATTTTACCCGCCATATCGGGAACGGCCTGTCCGACCGCTCCCCATAATCCGGCCAAAATCAATTCGGTATGCGTACCGGCATCACGGATGGTGTGGAACAGTTTGCCGCCGGCAATCCATTGTGCAACGGCTTGCGCTTCTCGTTGCGCAATCACGGAATCGGCATCGCGGAAAATCACATAAGATACTTCCGGATCATCAATGGCAAGGAACCGCCATAATGTACCCGGCCATTGTGCCTGCTCACCATTGACACGGATGATTTCCGCACCGTTTTGCGCCATGCGTTTAAGCGCAGATTCAGGCACACTGTCATCTACATAAAATCGGCATACCCAGCCCGGATAAATTTCCGGTGCCAATTCGGTATTTAAAACCGCCGGTTCGATATAAGCCGAACTGTTGCCGAACAATGAAAATGAGATGATTTTTTTGCCGTCTGATTTGGGGGCGGCAGGCGGTAGATCGGGCGCAGCTTGCGCGGCTACTTTCCGATCGCGCAATTGCAGGGCTTTTAAACCGTAAACAGCGGCATTGTCCCAATCGCCCAACCCACCGTAGGCATGGGATAAAGCATCATATGAATTGATGTGTTCGGCATTGCGCTGAATGGCTTTTTTCGCATAAACAATGGCATCCTGGAACGAGCCTGCTTTGACGGCGGCCGTGGCAGCATCGCTTAAAGGAACAACGGAGGCAGGAATAAGTTTATGCGCCCGCATGGCGTCTGCCGCTGCTTGGGTATAGTTGCCTGAAGCCATGTTTTGCTTAAATGCAGCGGAAATAAGGTCAAGTTGCTTTTGGATTTTTTGTAATTGTGGCGTGAGTTGCTTTTTCATAATGTGCAAATATTTCAGACGGCCTTTGAATGTACAAAGGCCGTCTGAAATATTCCGTATGGATTCAGATTGATGGATTATACCCGAGAGCGGTTTGCTTCTGCCAATAATGCCAATAATTCTTCGGTACTGTCCCAGCCGATACAGGCGTCGGTAATACTCTGCCCGTAATTTTCCGGTTTGTCCTGGCGGCCTTCCATCAAGTGACTTTCGACCATTACGCCCATGATGTTGTTTTCACCATCACGCAATTGCTGCGCCACATCTTGCGCAACTTCCATTTGGCGTTTGTAGTCTTTCCGGCTGTTGGCATGACTGAAATCAATCATGACTTTGGATGTTTGGCCCGCTTTGGCTAATTGTTCGGCGGCTGCTTTCACATGCTCATTGCTGTAATTCGGCTCTTTACCGCCGCGCAAAATCACGTGGCAATCCGGGTTGCCGGCAGTATGCACAATGGCAGAATGGCCTGTTTTGGTAACAGACAGAAAGTGATGCGGATGGCTTGCCGCACCAATGGCATCAATCGCAATTTTCAGATTGCCGTCGGTACCGTTTTTAAAACCCACCGGGCAAGACAAACCGCTGGATAACTCACGGTGAACTTGGCTCTCGGTCGTACGTGCGCCAATCGCTCCCCATGAAATCAGGTCGGCATAATATTGCGGCGTAATCATATCCAAAAATTCGGTAGAGGCCGGCATACCCATATTGTTTAAAGTCAACAATAAACTGCGTGCCTGACGCAGGCCGTAGTTGATATCGAATGTGCCGTCTAAATGCGGGTCATTAATCAAACCTTTCCAACCGACAGTCGTACGGGGTTTTTCAAAATAAACCCGCATTACAATCAATAACTCTTTTTCATATTTTTTACGCAAAGGAAGTAAACGCTCTGCGTATTCCAATGCGGCTTTGGGGTCATGAATTGAGCAGGGACCGATAATGACCAATAAACGGTTATCTCTACCGTGGACTAAGTCGGCAATTTCATGGCGGGTCTGGTGCACCAATTCTGCAGCTGCTGCGCTAATCGGTAATTCATACAGATGCGCAATCGGAGGCAGCAATTCGGTTACGGCTTTAATTCTTACATCATCTGTTTGGCGTGGCTGATTCATCACATTCAACTTTCTGTTCCATTATTTATTCATTAAGTGTGTATAGCTTACCTTTTTTACGGAAACTAAACAAGTATTAAAATTATATTTTTAGAATTTTATTTCAAAAATCCAATATTTTATTTTATTTGATTTTATAAATATATAATATTGTTTTAAATTTAAAATTTTATTCCAATTAGGCCATGAGGCATTATTACACATCCGATATACCGATCCAGTGAGTCTATGGCTGCCATATTTAATTTTAAACACACTGCTCAAACAGCAAATCAACGTTATCAGACTGACTTTACAGCCTCATTATCCGCATCTGTTTTAACCTGTCTTGCCGTTTTGATGCACGAAACAGCTCCGATGCCGCTACCGAATCCGGTTGGTACAAGTAACGTTTTGATCCCGCGGCCAAATCCGAGTAACTCGCAAACTGACTGGAAAGGCTTAATAAGAGATAAAGTACATACTTCGATTGTCAACACCATAATTCCGACGACAAATAACATCAGGCTGTTGAAATATAGATGCAAGCAGACAAATCCACGCAGAGATCACGCTAAATAACCCATTCCGCTACAAACCGTGTTACGAACAATACACACACCAATGCTGTAAGTAAGCTATATCGGGAACTATACATCTGCGCCACCAATACCCATGCATGCGGATATTTGGTGTCTTTATCGCACGACGTCACTATAAGTCTATGAAGATAAAAGCTATAACCGTGCGAAAAAACAGCATCATTTGGAAGTGCAGGGTTTGAAAAGTGGCACTATGGCCTAACTCACACCGCAATCGTCCGTCAGGCAAAAAGAAACTGCCCATAAAACCTGCCTGTTAAAAATCCGTCATTCGGTGGAGCAGAGCTTTGGTTGTTGCACCGTAAATTCTGCCATCACCGTACGGCTTATTCCGGTTTATTGAAAGTGACTGCACAGTCATCATAAAAGCAATTGGATCAACCTGCCGGAACCTGCCGACAGGTTCCGTGTTTCTCCAGCTGCCTAAAAAGGGGAAAAGTATGTTCCAGTCCCTAAGGGATGACAGGCAACTAAGCTGTATTTAATCTTAAAAAAAGCCTGCTTAGTCACCTAAGCAGGCTTTTTTTATTGCGGGGCGCGGGTTTTGCAAGGTCTCGGCTGATACTTCTTTCTCAATCCATGCCGGCCCCGAGACTCTGTCCGGCATCCCCCCTACTTTTTCACGGCAGGCTGCGCAGCCTTCTTCACCGGCGCCGCAACCGTCGCCTCATTCCTCAGCTTCGAGAAGATCCCTTCCCCTATCCCCTTCACGTTTTTCAACTCGTCAACCGTCTTAAAATTCCCATGCTGTTTGCGGTACGCCACTATCGCCTTCGCTTTCGCAGGCCCCACACCCGGTAAAGCCGTCAGCTCGCTCTCCGAAGCCGTATTGATGTTCACCGCAGCACTGCTGACCGATGCTGCCAGCGTTGCCAACCCGTAGAAGAAGATCTTTTTCAAAGTACTGTGCATAAAACGTTATCCTTTGGTTATTCGTTACGGTTGATATTATATGCACAGATACTATTATTTACAACCGTTATTTGCTGTTTCCCATCCGCTCTTCTCTCCGAACAAAGTAAAAGCCCCTGAATTCTGTCAGGGGCTTTCTTAATGGGTGTTTGGCAGTGACCTACTTTCGCATGGAAGAACCACACTATCATCGGCGCTGAGTCGTTTCACGGTCCTGTTCGGGATGGGAAGGCGTGGGACCAACTCGCTATGGCCGCCAAACTTAAACTGTACAAATCGGTCAGCCGTTATGCAGTCTACTGCACTTATTTATTCTTTATCAACTTTTCGGTAATGAATGTATCATCAGTAAGCTTTTATCTTTGAAATTCTTCAAATGATAGAGTCAAGCCTCACGAGCAATTAGTATCGGTTAGCTGCACGCGTTACCGCGCTTCCACACCCGACCTATCAACGTCCTGGTCTCGAACGACTCTTTAGTGCGGTTAAACCGCAAGGGAAGTCTCATCTTCAGGCGAGTTTCGCGCTTAGATGCTTTCAGCGCTTATCTCTTCCGAACTTAGCTACCCGGCAATGCGACTGGCGTCACAACCGGTACACCAGAGGTTCGTCCACTCCGGTCCTCTCGTACTAGGAGCAGCCCCCGTCAAACTTCCAACGCCCACTGCAGATAGGGACCAAACTGTCTCACGACGTTTTAAACCCAGCTCACGTACCACTTTAAATGGCGAACAGCCATACCCTTGGGACCGACTACAGCCCCAGGATGTGATGAGCCGACATCGAGGTGCCAAACTCCGCCGTCGATATGAACTCTTGGGCGGAATCAGCCTGTTATCCCCGGAGTACCTTTTATCCGTTGAGCGATGGCCCTTCCATACAGAACCACCGGATCACTATGTCCTGCTTTCGCACCTGCTCGACTTGTCGGTCTCGCAGTTAAGCTACCTTTTGCCATTGCACTATCAGTCCGATTTCCGACCGGACCTAGGTAACCTTCGAACTCCTCCGTTACTCTTTGGGAGGAGACCGCCCCAGTCAAACTGCCTACCATGCACGGTCCCCGACCCGGATTACGGGTCTGGGTTAGAACCTCAAAGTCACCAGGGTGGTATTTCAAGGACGGCTCCACAGAAACTGGCGTTTCTGCTTCTAAGCCTCCCACCTATCCTACACAAGTGACTTCAAAGTCCAATGCAAAGCTACAGTAAAGGTTCACGGGGTCTTTCCGTCTAGCAGCGGGTAGATTGCATCTTCACAACCACTTCAACTTCGCTGAGTCTCGGGAGGAGACAGTGTGGCCATCGTTACGCCATTCGTGCGGGTCGGAACTTACCCGACAAGGAATTTCGCTACCTTAGGACCGTTATAGTTACGGCCGCCGTTTACTGGGGCTTCGATCCGATGCTCTCACATCTTCAATTAACCTTCCAGCACCGGGCAGGCGTCACACCCTATACGTCCACTTTCGTGTTAGCAGAGTGCTGTGTTTTTAATAAACAGTCGCAGCCACCGATTCTCTGCGACCCTCCAATGCTTACACCGTAAAGGCTTAACATCGAAGGGCATACCTTCTCCCGAAGTTACGGTATCAATTTGCCGAGTTCCTTCTCCCGAGTTCTCTCAAGCGCCTTAGAATTCTCATCCTGCCCACCTGTGTCGGTTTGCGGTACGGTTCTGATTCAACTGAAGCTTAGTGGCTTTTCCTGGAAGCGTGGTATCGGTTACTTCGTGTCCGTAGACACTCGTCGTCACTTCTCGGTGTTAAGAAGACCCGGATTTGCCTAAGTCCTCCACCTACCGGCTTAAACAAACTATTCCAACAGTTTGCTAACCTAACCTTCTCCGTCCCCACATCGCATTGAATCAAAGTACGGGAATATTAACCCGTTTCCCATCGACTACGCATTTCTGCCTCGCCTTAGGGGCCGACTCACCCTACGCCGATGAACGTTGCGTAGGAAACCTTGGGCTTTCGGCGAGCGGGCTTTTCACCCGCTTTATCGCTACTCATGTCAACATTCGCACTTCTGATACCTCCAGCACACTTCTCAATGCACCTTCTTCGGCCTACAGAACGCTCCCCTACCATGCCTTGCGGCATCCGCAGCTTCGGTTACAGATTTGAGCCCCGTTACATCTTCCGCGCAGGACGACTCGACCAGTGAGCTATTACGCTTTCTTTAAATGATGGCTGCTTCTAAGCCAACATCCTGGCTGTCTGGGCCTTCCCACTTCGTTTACCACTTAATCTGTCATTTGGGACCTTAGCTGGCGGTCTGGGTTGTTTCCCTCTTGACAACGGACGTTAGCACCCGCTGTCTGTCTCCCGAGGAGCAACTTGATGGTATTCTTAGTTTGCCATGGGTTGGTAAGTTGCAATAACCCCCTAGCCATAACAGTGCTTTACCCCCATCAGTCTCATACTCGAGGCACTACCTAAATAGTTTTCGGGGAGAACCAGCTATCTCCGAGTTTGTTTAGCCTTTCACCCCTATCCACAGCTCATCCCCGCATTTTGCAACATGCGTGGGTTCGGTCCTCCAGTACCTGTTACGGCACCTTCAACCTGGCCATGGATAGATCACTCGGTTTCGGGTCTACGCCCAGCAACTCTTCGCCCTATTAAGACTCGGTTTCCCTACGCCTCCCCTATCCGGTTAAGCTCGCTACTGAACGTAAGTCGTTGACCCATTATACAAAAGGTACGCAGTCACGGAACATGTCCGCTCCCACTGTTTGTATGCATCAGGTTTCAGGTTCTGTTTCACTCCCCTCCCGGGGTTCTTTTCGCCTTTCCCTCACGGTACTGGTTCACTATCGGTCGATGATGAGTATTTAGCCTTGGAGGATGGTCCCCCCATATTCAGACAGGATTTCACGTGTCCCGCCCTACTTGTCGTATACTTAGTACCACCGATGAAATTTCGAATACGGGACTATCACCCACTATGGTCAACCTTCCCAGGTCGTTCTTCTATCTCAACGGCTATTATATACAGGCTCCTCCGCGTTCGCTCGCCACTACTTGCGGAATCTCGGTTGATTTCTTTTCCTCCGGGTACTTAGATGGTTCAGTTCTCCGGGTTTGCTTCTCCAAACCTATGGATTCAGTTTGGGATACTGCACTGAATGCAGTGGGTTTCCCCATTCGGACATCACCGGATCAAAGCTTTATTGCCAGCTCCCCGATGCTTTTCGCAGGCTTACACGTCCTTCGTCGCCTATCATCGCCAAGGCATCCACCTGATGCACTTATTCACTTGACTCTATCATTTCAAGAACCTCTTTGACTTGGCTTCCTTACCGTTGACTAGTAAGTCGGCTAGATATTCCTACTTTGATAAAGCTTACTGCTTGTTGTGTGATATTCTCTGCCTTTTGTCTTTCAGAAAATATCTTGATACAATCATCACCCAAATACTGTGACTGAATCTTTTTCAGACGGCCTAAACCGTTTTCAAATTCGACACATTGCAATGCACCAAATTCAGATTCAATCAACATTGTCTTTGTTTGTTGATTTCGGCTTTCCAATTTGTTAAAGATCGATGCGTTTCGTTTTGGCTACTTCGCAAATTAAAATGAGCTGCGCATTCTATAGCAGCTTACTTTGATTTGTAAAGTATTTTGGTGGAGGCAAACGGGATCGAACCGATGACCCCCTGCTTGCAAAGCAGGTGCTCTACCAACTGAGCTATGCCCCCAGTATGAGTTGTGGTGGGTCTGGGAGGACTTGAACCTCCGACCCCACGCTTATCAAGCGTGTGCTCTAACCAGCTGAGCTACAAACCCAAGGTCGTTATGTCGGAGAATTTGATATACCTCTTCTCCTTCATATCTTTGCATCTTCTACAGTTTACCGATAAGTGTGAATGCGACAAACCTCTTCTTTTCTCTAGAAAGGAGGTGATCCAGCCGCAGGTTCCCCTACGGCTACCTTGTTACGACTTCACCCCAGTCATGAAGCATACCGTGGTAAGCGGACTCCTTACGGTTATCCTACCTACTTCTGGTATCCCCCACTCCCATGGTGTGACGGGCGGTGTGTACAAGACCCGGGAACGTATTCACCGCAGTATGCTGACCTGCGATTACTAGCGATTCCGACTTCATGCACTCGAGTTGCAGAGTGCAATCCGGACTACGATCGGTTTTGTGAGATTGGCTCCGCCTCGCGGCTTGGCTACCCTCTGTACCGACCATTGTATGACGTGTGAAGCCCTGGTCATAAGGGCCATGAGGACTTGACGTCATCCCCACCTTCCTCCGGCTTGTCACCGGCAGTCTCATTAAAGTGCCCAACTTAATGATGGCAACTAATGACAAGGGTTGCGCTCGTTGCGGGACTTAACCCAACATCTCACGACACGAGCTGACGACAGCCATGCAGCACCTGTGTTACGGCTCCCGAAGGCACTCCTCCGTCTCTGGAGAATTCCGTACATGTCAAGACCAGGTAAGGTTCTTCGCGTTGCATCGAATTAATCCACATCATCCACCGCTTGTGCGGGTCCCCGTCAATTCCTTTGAGTTTTAATCTTGCGACCGTACTCCCCAGGCGGTCAATTTCACGCGTTAGCTACGCTACTAAGCAATCAAGTTGCCCAACAGCTAATTGACATCGTTTAGGGCGTGGACTACCAGGGTATCTAATCCTGTTTGCTACCCACGCTTTCGAGCATGAACGTCAGTATTATCCCAGGGGGCTGCCTTCGCCATCGGTATTCCTCCACATCTCTACGCATTTCACTGCTACACGTGGAATTCTACCCCCCTCTGACATACTCTAGCTACCCAGTTCAAAACGCAGTTCCCAGGTTAAGCCCGGGGATTTCACATCTTGCTTAAGTAACCGTCTGCGCTCGCTTTACGCCCAGTAATTCCGATTAACGCTCGCACCCTACGTATTACCGCGGCTGCTGGCACGTAGTTAGCCGGTGCTTATTCTTCAGGTACCGTCATCAGCATTCGATATTAGCAAATGCCTTTTCTTCCCTGACAAAAGTCCTTTACAACCCGAAGGCCTTCTTCAGACACGCGGCATGGCTGGATCAGGGTTCCCCCCATTGTCCAAAATTCCCCACTGCTGCCTCCCGTAGGAGTCTGGGCCGTGTCTCAGTCCCAGTGTGGCGGATCATCCTCTCAGACCCGCTACTGATCGTCGCCTTGGTAGGCCTTTACCCCACCAACCAGCTAATCAGATATCGGCCGCTCAGATAGCGCAAGGCCCGAAGGTCCCCTGCTTTCCTCCTCAGAGTATATGCGGTATTAGCTAATCTTTCGATTAGTTATCCCCCACTATCCGGTACGTTCCGATATGTTACTCACCCGTTCGCCACTCGCCACCAAAAGAGCAAGCTCTTCCGTGCTGCCGTTCGACTTGCATGTGTAAAGCATGCCGCCAGCGTTCAATCTGAGCCAGGATCAAACTCTTATGTTCAATCTCTAACTTTTTAACTTCTGGTCTGCTTCAAAGAAACCGACAAAGAATAGATATCATCTACATCTTGTCTGTTTTTGTCGCAGTGTGAGGCTTACCGCACTCACACTTATCGGTAATCTGTTTGTTAAAGAGCGTTTCCTGCTGCGTCAGCAGCGAAGAAACCGAACTATACCCCTCTCCCCTTACAACCGTCAATACCTGAAAACAGAATCCCAACCAAAAAATAGCAACCAGCTGTTTTACAAAAGATTTATTTTTACAAAATCACCGCAACCTCAAACCAACCGCACAAACCAACATGCAATGAAAATACCAAAGGCCAAATATACCAAAGGCCGTCTGAAATGTTTTTTTCAGACGGCCTGTTATTTTATTATTCGGATTCAATTAATCCGCAAATTGTTTTTTCATTCGTTCGCGACGTTCTTGCGCCTCAACCGACAAAGTGGCGGTAGGACGCGCCAATAAACGTTTCAAACCGATTGGCTCGCCGGTATCGGCACAATAACCGTAATCACCCTCGTCAATACTGCGCAGCGTGGCTTGTACTTTGGCCAACAGTTTGCGCTCACGGTCGCGTGTACGCAGTTCCAAGGCATATTCTTCTTCCTGTGTGGCGCGATCTGCGGGATCGGGAGCAGACTCGTGCTCTTGAAGGTGACCGGCGGTGGCGGTGGCGTTTTGAATCAGCTCATCTTGCATTTTGACGAGTAATTCTCGGAAAAACGCAAGATGGTCGGCATTCATGTAGTCTGTTTCCGGACCATTCCAGTTTAAGATGTCTTGCTCTGTCAGCTTAGCCATAATAATTTCTTTCACTCTGTTTTAGTTGGGGAAATGTTACCAAAGTTAGTTTATTATTTGATTTCTTTGTATTTATGCCTTTAAGACCGCGGAATCATAACATGTTTTGATTTTACCGCTACAGTTTACATTCTGATTTGCACTTTTTTTCATTTCTCTTAACATGCTTCGCCGGAAGTATTTTCTTTCTTTCCGGAGGGCTTTTACAGCAGCCAGAGATTCAATCGGCTGATGAGTACAGGTAGTAAGTAGCTCAGCCAGAACCACAACATCAACACCAGCACGCTTCCTGAAAAATCGATTCTTCCAATGCGCAAAAAAGCAAACGGGCGCAATAATGGTTCAAATATGCGCTGCATGATAACCGATAATTCCGAATAAGGACGGCTGAAACTGCTGACCATCCTGATAACCAACCCCATCAGCAATACATAGGCTGCAGCTTTCAATGTGTTTAAAAGCGCAAATAAAAAATTGGCGGCGATCCATTTTGCACCGAATCCCGAAGGTGATCCAATAAATGCAATAAGCATAAATACAACATAATAAAGTATCAATCCGGCTAAAACACAGGCAACATCCCATTTTCCGTATGACGGGGAAATTTTATGCAACGGCCTGACAAGCCAGTCGGTCATCTGGATACAGAAACGCATCAACGGATGGCGGTTATCCAGCTTTGCCCACTGCAACACACAACGCGTCAGACACAGGATCACTAAGCCGTCGGCCAAGAGTAATAATAAGTCGCCACGCATTTTCAGACGGCCTCGAATTGCGCAGAGATATCCTGCGAACGCGCGACACAGGCTGCCACGCCTTGACCGATGGATTCGGCAACGGCGCACTGCCGGAAAACCTCCAACGCCTCAACGGTCGTACCGCCCTTAGACATCACGCTTTGCTGCAAATCGGCAAACGGCGCGCCGCTTTGTTCGGCCAACATCACCGCACCTTTGAACGTTGCCAAAGTCAGGCTTCTGGCCTGTTCGGCATCAAAGCCTTGCGCCAACGCCGCCTGTTGCAAGGCATCGAGCAGGTAAAACACATAGCCGCTGCCGCTGCCGCTGATACCGGTAACCGCGTGCATTTGCGCTTCATCATTCAGCCACACGGTTTGACCGACGGCACGCATGATGGTGTCGGCGGTCTGTTTATCCGCTTCACCGGTTTCTCCGGCAGCATACATGCCGGTTATGCCCAAACCGATTTGGCCGGGCAGGTTGGGCATGGTACGGACGATACGGCGCGTACCGCCCAAATAACGGCTCAAGGTATCGATGCTCAAACCGGCCGCCACCGACAGCACCAATGCGCCGCCCGTCTTCACGTTGCGGCATGCGGCTTCCATGTCTTGCGGCTTGACGGCCAGCACCAGCACATCGTTTTCCGACAATTCGGGCAGGGCTTCGGAAACGGCTACGCCCAATTCTTTCGCCAAACGTTCGCGTTTTTCCGCGCCGCGGTTGGCAATATGGACGCGGTAACCGCCCTGCCTGACCAAACCGTGGGCAATCGCAGCCGCCATGTTACCGCCGCCCAAGAAGAATACGTTCATATTTTGTTCTTTCTATACTCTATATATGAGGCCGTCTGAACATTCGGAATTTCAGAACTACGGTTTCAGACGGCCTGATGTTTTTGGACCGCGTGGGCAATTTGCCCACCCTACGAATCTCAAATTTGTTTGAGGTCGTCTGAAAATCTTTTCTTATTTTTCAGACGGCATACCGATGTAAATAGGAGTTTATACCTTTTTACCGCCGTGGTACGGACAATCCTCTTAATCTACCGTTTCAATCCTTAAGGCCGTCTGAAAAATCACCGGCTGGGTTTTCAGACGGCCTGTCCAGCCATGCCGTCTGAAATAAAGATGAATCATTTATTGTAATCCCGCCGTCCGAAAATCGCGCTGCCGATACGCACATGGGTTGCGCCGCATTCTACCGCAATCCGCATGTCCCCCGACATGCCCATCGACAATACGTCGGCTGCCACGCCCGCCGCGTTCAAATCGGCCAACAGCCGCTGCATGGCGGAAAACTGTTCGCGCAATTCATCGTCGCTGCTGTCGGCCTTGGCAACGCACATCAAACCGCGCACTTCGATATTCGGCAGCTTCGCCACTTCCATTGCCAACGCCACTGCCTCTTCGGGCGGCACGCCGTGTTTGGCTTCTTCACCTGCGATGTTCACTTCGATGCACACTTGCAGCGGCGGCATTTCAGACGGCCTTTGTGCGCTGATGCGCTGCGCGGTTTTCAGACGGCTTACGGTATGCAGCCAATGTGCACGTTCGGCGACGTATTTGGTTTTGTTCGACTGCACGTCGCCGATGATGTGCCAGACGATGTCGGACAAATCGGCGAGCGCCTGCGTTTTTTCATACCATTCCTGGATATAGTTTTCGCCGAAATCGCGCTGTCCGGCGACGTAGAGTTCACGGATGTCTGCAGCCGGAAACGTTTTGCTGACCGCCACTAAGCTCACCGAATCTTTCAGACGGCCTGCGGCTTCTGCGGCTCGGGCGATGTCTGCCGAAACGGTTTGATGATTTTGTTGCAATCGCGACATGATTCTTTCCTTTATCCGCCCATTTGCGGCCTTTTTGTAAAATTTACTTGGTTGAACGATATTATGTATTTAAAATAAACAGATTTACTATTCTAAACCAAATAAGGCCACATTATGCAGATTACAGACTTACTGGCGTTCGGCGTGAAAAACAAAGCGTCCGACCTTCACTTGAGCTCGGAAATGTCTCCGATGATTCGCGTCCACGGCGACATCCGCCGCATCAACCTGCCCGAAATGAACGCCGAAGAAGTCGGCACGATGGTGACTTCGGTGATGAACGACCACCAGCGCAAACTCTACCAGCAGGACATGGAAGTCGATTTCTCGTTCGAGCTGCCCAATGTCGCGCGTTTCCGTGTGAACGCGTTTACCACCGAGCGCGGCCCGGCTGCCGTGTTCCGTACCATTCCCAGTACCGTTTTGACGCTGGAAGAATTGCGTGCGCCGCGCATTTTCCAAAAAATCGCCGACAATCCGCGCGGTTTGGTCTTGGTAACCGGCCCGACCGGTTCGGGTAAATCGACCACCTTGGCGGCGATGATCAACTACATCAACGAAACCCAGCCCGCGCATATCCTGACCATCGAAGACCCGATCGAGTTTGTCCACCAAAGCAAAAAAGCCCTGGTCAACCAGCGCGAACTGCACCAGCACACCCACAGCTTCCACAACGCGCTGCGCTCCGCCCTGCGTGAAGACCCCGACGTGATTCTGATCGGTGAGATGCGCGACCCCGAAACCATCAGCCTGGCTCTGACCGCCGCCGAAACCGGCCACTTGGTATTCGGCACGCTGCACACCACCGGCGCGGCCAAAACCATCGACCGTATCGTGGACGTGTTCCCCGCCGGCGAAAAAGAAATGGTGCGCTCGATGCTGTCGGAATCCCTGCGCGCCGTGATTTCGCAAACGCTTCTGAAAACGCGCGACGGCAACGGCCGCGTGGCGGCGCACGAAATCTTGATTTCCACCCCTGCCGTGCGCAACCTGATCCGCGAAAACAAAATCGCCCAAATCCAATCCGCGCTGCAAACCGGCCATTCCCACGGCATGCAGACGCTCGACCAAGCCCTGCAAAACCTGTTGCGCCAAGGCACCATCAGCCACGAAGCCGCCCGCAGCAAAGCGCAAAACAGCGAAACCATGATTATTTGATTGATTCTTTCAGACGGCTTTTTTTCATGCACAGGCCGTCTGAAAACCTGACAACGGAAAAAACATGAGCGACATGACCAATCCCCTGCACGACCTGCTTTCCGAAATGGTGCAGGCGTATTCGCAGAAAAACCAAGCCCCGCACATCCCGACGCCGGCCGAAATCGGCACGCACCTGCACCCCCTGCTCGACCGCATGTGCCTCGAAGCGGAAAACCGCAAGGCTTCCGATATTTTCATCAGCGCCGGTTTTCCGCCGTCGATGAAAGTCAGCGGCGTGCTGACCCCTGTTCCGCACAAAGCCCTGACCGGCGAAGAAACCGCGCAAATCGTCGAATCCACCATGAACCCCGAACAGCTCGAAGCCTTCAACCGCGACTGGGAGCTGAACTATTCGGTGCAGTCGCGCAGCAACACGCGTTACCGCGTCAACGCCTACCGCGAACAAGGCCGCGTCGGTCTGGTGTTGCGCCGCATCAATCAGGAAATCCCCGAGATGCAGGTGTTGGGTTTGCCGGAAAAAGTCAAAGAACTGGCACTCGCGCCGCGCGGCCTGCTGATTCTGGCCGGCCCGACCGGTTCGGGCAAATCGACCACGATGGCTTCGATGCTCAATTACCGCAACAACAAAGTGCCCGGCCACGTCGTGACCATCGAAGACCCGATTGAGTTTATCTACAAACCGCGCCGCTGCATTTTCACCCAGCGCGAAGTCGGCATCGACACGGCCGACTGGAAAACCGCCATCCAAAACGCCATGCGCCAAGCACCCGACGTAGTGTGTATCGGTGAGGTTCGCAGCGCGGAAAGCATGGAATACGCCATGCAGCTGGCGCAGACCGGCCACTTGTGCGTGTTCACCATCCATGCCAACAGCGCATCGCAAACCGTCGAGCGCATCGTCAACTTCTATCCGGAAGAGCGGCACAAACAGGTGCTGATGGATTTGGCCCTGAACCTGACCGGCATCATCGGCCAGCGTTTGGCCATTAAGAAAAACCGCAGCCAGCGTACCGCGGCCATCGATTTGCTGCTGAATACGCCCGCCATGCAGGACTTGATTTTCAGAGGAGAGCTGATGGAAATCCGCTCCCTGATGGATCGCGCTTCGGGCGACGGCATGCAAACCTTCGACCAGCACCTGTTCAAGCTCTATATCCAAGGCCAAATCGAATACGACGAAGCCCTGCGCCAAGCCGATTCCGCCAACGACCTGCGTTTGCGCGTCCAATTGCACGAAGAAGGCAACGAACCCGACCGACTCTACGACCGCATCAGCGATTTGAATTTGATGTAATTGCGTGTGCGTAAAAGTATCAGGCCGTCTGAAAACCAAAGGTTTTCAGACGGCCTGATACTTTGCAAAACCCGAAAATATTCAAAAATCTTGAATCCGTCATGAGCTGCGCTACCCCTGCTCAGGCGCACTACTGTCCGGAATAAATTTTGATTAAATATCAAAATGCAGAGGTTTTATATTTCAGTAAAAAATGAAATTTCGAAATATCAGACAGTCAGCAAACACTGATTCCGCAAAACTGCTTCGGTTCCGACAGTAAATTTTGAAGTTCCTGCAATCTGTCCCTTCCCCTGCGCCCGGTGTGGGGGAAGGTCAGGATGGGGAGACTTCGCAGAAGTACATTTTTCCTGAGTTTCAGCAGATTTTAATGTTTCTGCGAAACATCACCCCCTCCCCAACCCTCCCCCGCGCCGGGCGCAGGAGAGGAAGCAGGTTGCAGCAGCCCAGATACTGCTGATTTTGAGTCAGACAGAAGCTGAAAATGCTGAAAATATCAGCCTTTCAGGTTTTCAGACGGCCTCTTGGATTTATTTTGGGCAGTAGTGCGCGCAGGCGGGAATCCGGACTCGTCGGCTTCTGACATATTTATGAATGACAGTGAGTTAAAATCCCGGATTCCCGCCTGCTCGGGGGAAGCGCAGCGGACTTGCGCAGCTAATGAAGGGAATAGATTTTGGTTTAAATTGAGTTTTGCAAAGTCCCGGCCTCTCGTTTTCCTGTCGGTTAATATTGCGTTTCCCGTCACGAATTGGTTTCAGAAAGGGTTTTATCTATAATCCTTCGCTCAAACACACACCTTTAATTAGGCAGGTTTCACTCCCTTGCCTGCCTGTCCCGAATCCGTTCGGGATTTTTTTTGTCCGCCGTTCCGATGCAGCCTGCCGATTCCTGCTAAAATTCCCTTTATTTTTCCTATGTCTTTATCATGAGAACCCCGCCGCTCAAGCCCCTGATTATGACTTCGCTGCCCGTATTCGCCAGCGTGTTCATCGCCGCCACCAGTGTTTGGTACATCGGCAAACCCGCGCTCGCCATGCCTTTTGTATTGGGGATTATCGCCGGCGGCCTGGTCGATTTGGACAACCGGCTGACAGGTCGTCTGAAAAACATCGTGATTACGGTGGTTTTGTTTACGGTTGCTTCGCTGACGGCGCAACTCACGCTCGGCACGGGTTGGCCGTTTATCGCCGCGATGACGGCGATGACGTTTTTCTTCACGCTCTTGGGGGCGGTCGGCCAACGCTACCGCACCTTTGCCTTCGGTTCGCTGGCGGTGGCGACCTACACCTCGCTGACCTACACGCCGGAAACCTTTTGGCTGACCAATCCCGTGATGATTCTGCTGGGTACGGTTCTATACAGCACCTGCACGCTGGTTTTCCAAATGATGTTTCCGCACCGCCCCGTGCAGGAACGCGTGGCGGATGCATATGAGAGCCTGGGCGACTATTTCGATGCCAAAGCCGACTTTTTCGACCCCGACGAAGCCGCCTGGCTGGGCAACCGCCAAATCGACCTGGCCATGCGCAACACCGGCGTGATCGCCGCGTTCAACCAATGCCGCGCCGCCCTGTTTTACCGGATGCGCGGCCAGCACCGCCACCCGCGCACCGCCCGTATGCTGCGCTATTACTTCACCGCGCAAGACATCCACGAACGCATCAGCTCCGCCCACGTCGATTACATCGAATTGGCCGACAGGCTGAAAAACACCGACCTGATTTTCCGCATCCACCGCCTTTTGGAAATGCAGGGGCAGGCTTGCCGCAACGTGGCCGGTGCCTTGCGCAGCGGCAAAGACTACCGTTACAGCAAACGCTTGGGACGCGCGATGGAAGGCTGCCGCCAGTCGCTCCAGCTTTTTTCAGACGGCCACCCCGACAGCCGCGAAGTGCACAATATCCGCCGCCTGCTCAACAATTTAAGCAGCGTCGACCACCAACTCAAGCAGCTGGAAAACAGCGACAACCTCGCCGCGCTCGAGGGAGAATCGGATGCCACACGCATCGCCGCGCTGGAAAGCCACAACGGTTTGAAACACGTTTGGCAGAGCGTCAAAAGCCAGCTGAATTTGGAATCGGCGGTATTCCGCCATGCCGTGCGCCTCTCGCTGGTGGTGGCCGTGGCCTGCGCCGTGGTCGAAATCCTCGACCTCAACCTCGGCTACTGGATTCTGCTGACCGCGCTGTTTGTGTGCCAGCCCAACTATTCCGCCACCAAAAGCCGCGTTTACCAGCGTATCGCCGGCACGATTCTGGGGGTGGTCGTCGGCTCGCTCGTGCCCTATTTCACGCCGTCGGTGGAAACCAAGCTGTGGATCATCATCGCCAGCACCACGCTGTTTTTCATGAGCCGCAGCTACAAATACAGCTTCTCGACCTTTTTCATCACGATTCAGGCCTTAACCAGCTTTTCCCTGGCCGGACTCGACGTGTACGCCGCCATGCCGTGGCGCATTATCGACACCGTCATCGGCTCGGTGATGGCGTGGGCGGCGGTGTCCTACCTGTGGCCGGACTGGCGTTACCTCACGCTCGACCGCACCGCCGCGCTGGCCGTCTCCGGCAACGGCGCGTATCTGGAAAAAATCCTCGAGCAGCTTCAACACGGCGGCGGCGACGACGTAAACTACCGCACCGTGCGCCGCCAAGCCCACGAACGCATCACCGCCCTGAGCAGCACCCTGTCCGACATGAGCAGCGAGCCGGACAAATACGGCAGCCGGCTTTCAGACGGCTTCAATCTCCTGAAAACCAATTACGCACTCACCGGCTACATCTCCGCACTGGGCGCATACCGCAAGGAAATGGCGCAGGAAACCGACCCCGCATTTACCGCCGCGTTCTATCAGGCTGCCCGCCGGATTGCCGCGCTGTTGAAACACATGCCGCAGCAAAACACCGGAGATTTTCAGACGGCCTTAAGCCGCCTGCGCCAAGAGTTGGAAGCGTTGCGCAATTTGACCGCCGACAGCCAGAGCCACATTTTATGGCAGCAGCTCAGCCTGATTGCACGCCAACTCGAGCCGTGTTACCAAGCCCTGCACCATCAGCCCGATGCGTCGGCAACGGAAAACCCGCCTTCCGCAACCGTCGCTTGAGATGCTGTTTTTCCGGTGCGCGGAAACCACGGAGGCCGTCTGAAAACCGTTTCAGACGGCCTCCGGAGTTTACATTGCCGCAAACAAGTCGGCGCCTTGGCAAAACGTCTTCGAAAACCGAATGACATAAACCGTTATGGATTAACGGGAAACCGAAACGGACTTGCGCAGCTCATGACGGGAACAGTTTTTTTTGGTTTGAGTTGAGCTTTGCAAAAATTTCAGGTGTAAGAAATAACCGGGTTGTTTACACAACAGGTTGAGAAAAATAATCCTCCAAAGTCTCAAAAGGCGTCCTGCCTTTCAAGCTGCCGTGCGGCTTGACCGTATTGTAGAAATTCACAAAGCGGCACAATTCCCTGCGCCGGTGTTGCGCATCGTCAAATGTCTGCTTATCGTGCCACATCTCCATCAGCGTCCGAATCACCCGTTCCGCTTTGCCGTTGGTCTGCGGACGCGCAATACGGGTAAACTTCTGCACGATGTTGTTGCGGCAGCAGGCAGCGCCAAACGGGTGGGATGCATTGCCTTTGTATTCCACTCCGTTATCCGAGTATGCGCATTCGACGGTGTACGGGCAGCAGTCAATCACATCCCTCAACAGAAACTTGGCGGCACTGGCAGCCGTACGGTCGGGCAAGATGGCTGCGTACAGTTCGCGGGAGTAGTCGTCGATGGCGACAAACAGGTATTCGAACGGGTCGGCAACGCTTTGGTTTTTCAGCCGCGGCAACCGTTTGGTATCGAAATGCACCATTTCGCCGGGATAGGATTTGTTGTAGCGTTTAGCCTGTTTTTTGAGCTTTTCTTCGATGGCTTTTTCAACCTTAGCCAAACGTTTCATCCCGTATTTTGCTTGTTTGAACCGGTTGTTGGTACTGTTTTGCGGTGTGAGCAGCTGCAGCCGTGCGGCTTTGAGGATACGGTAGATGGTTACTCTGCTGACTTGGTATTGCCGGGCAAGTGAAGTAACGGTAATTTTATCCTGTGTATAGGCGCGCCAAACGGCTTGACGTTGGTGCGGTGTAAGTCGGGTATTTTTGTGGATGTTCATGGCAGTATTGTCTTTCAAATACTGTAAACAACGCTAGCTTTTCTTACATTTCAGGCCGTCTGAAAACATCTTTTCAGACGGCCTTCCCTTATCCGCGTCATACAAAAACGGCATCACTATTGACAGCGTATCGCTTCACAAATCCAGTTTCATCACCGACACGGTTTCGCCGTTGTACTCGTGCTGCCGAATCTCACGCCAACCGAATTTGGCATACACCGCCTGCATGTCGGGCGTGTACAGATACAGGCTCGGCAGTTTCATCGCGCGGGCGGCGGATAAGCAGTGCCGCACCAACAGCCTGCCCACCCCTTCGCCGCGGCATTCGGGCAGGACGAACACGTCGCCCAGCCAATATTCGTATTCGGCAAAAGCTTTGATGTCATGGCGTTTGAGCGCGGCCGAACCTTTCAGACGGCCTTGTCCGTCCACCGCCGCAAAAGCCGTGGGCAGGGGTTCGCCGTTCAGACATTCACGGTAATAGGCATGGATTTTCTCCACCGAAGACCACGGCGCAAAATCATGCCATTCGGCATAAAGGGCCTGGGCAAGCGGGGCAACGTGTTCGGGCAGCAGGGGCATGATACGGACGGTCATCATCGGTTCATTGTGACGGTAACGGCTTTATGATATAACACCTTGGCTGTCAATGCAGCTTCGACAAACGACACACTCGGAGAATGATATGTCTTGGTATTTGAAAGTATTGAAAAATTATGCCGGCTTCGGCGGCCGTGCGCGCCGTAAGGAATTTTGGATGTTCACGCTGGTGAACGTGATTATCGCCTTCGTATTGGGCATGGTCGACGCCGTGTTGGGCACGTTCGACCCCGAAACCGGCATCGGCCTACTGGGCGCCGTTTACGCGCTGGCGGTATTGCTGCCCTCGATTGCCGTCACCACCCGCCGCCTGCACGACACCAACCGCTCCGGCTGGTGGCAGCTGCTTTACTTCATCCCGTTAATCGGCGTATTGGTGGTGCTGATTTTCACCCTGCTCGAAGGCACGCCGGGCGACAACCACTTCGGTGCCGATCCGAAAGCGGACGAGTGGATTTGACCGCCCGTCAAAAAACAGGGAACCGCGTTCATACGGTTCCCTGTTTTCACATCATTTACCGGGGGGCTTTGGTGCCGCCCGGTCCGTAAACCGCCTGCCAAGCGGAGTCAAGCTGCTGGCCGGCCTGCTGCAAAGCATTGGTATGCTCGTTCTTCAAAGCGGAAGCGGCCTGAATTTCGCCTTGCAGTCGCGTAATGTCTTCCTGCGCTTTTTGGGCGCGTTTTTGCGCATCGGCCAACGCATTTTGCAGGGCAATCAGTTTGCCGTCATTATCCGCTTGCGCTTTCAGCGCGCTGCGGTAGGCGGATTGCGCCGAGAGCAGCGCATCTTCGGCAGGGCCGGCGTAAGCGGCGGCGGATAAGGCCAAAACGGCGGTCATCAAGATTTTCATGGCGTGTCCTTATGGAATAACGTTTGCCGGATAATGTAGCATAATCAAGGCCGTATGAAAACGGAATCCGACAATAGATATACCGGGCAATTTACATAATATTATTGGCCGCATTATGCTCAAAAACCGACATAGCTATATTGGTACTTCCCGTATATTTTGAAAAGTCAGGGTTGACGATGGTTCTATCGGAAAACTCAAAGCGTTCCAATGTATAACTACTGTTAAAGAAAGAATCCAGCTCGACCGAATCCCCGTCTGAATAGCCCGAAAGCAGCAAATCGTTACCTGATTTTCTGAACTTCACTTCCGAAGACTTCACACCGGTAAAGCGCACCGTATCCATGCTCTGCCCGATATCCAAATTATCTACAACGTCTTGGCCATGTCCTTTGGCAAAAACATAAGTATCCCTTCCTGAGCCGCCTTGAAGATAATCGTTACCCGCACCACCGATAAGCGTGTCGCTGCCTCTGTCTCCGCGCAGATTATCATTGCCTGCGCCGCCGTCGAACACATCGTCTCCGCCCGCACCGTAAACCGTGTCATTTCCGCCCAAGGCCGAAATTTTACTGCCTTCATCGTAGGCCCAAAGCGTTTCGCCTTTGTCCGTAGCCTGCAGCACCAACCCCTTCACATCTTCGGGTGTCAATACGCCATAGCCATCGAATTCGATGCGGTCAATCTGATAATCCTTGACAAAATGCCTGTCGATTTTCAGCCTGTCGCTACCGTTTTTGGTCTCAATCAGCAAATCGTTCATTTCGCGCCGGAAAGCGAAATCTTCCGGCTTCTGTCCGCCGGTAAACCGCAGGGTATCAACGCCTGCCGACAAATCATGGTTATAGACATTGTCTCTGCCGAAACCTTTTCCGAACACATAAGTATCCGAGCCGCCGTTTCCTTCCAGATAATCGTTGCCTGCGCCGCCGATAAGCACATCATTGCCTTTGCCCCCGCGCAGATTATCATTGCCCGCCCCGCCGTCGAACACATCGTCTCCGTCCGCACCGTAAACCGTGTCATTTCCACCCAAGGCCGAAATTTTACTGCCTTCATCGTAGGCCCAAAGCGTTTCGCCTTTGTCCGTAGCCTGCAGCACCAACCCCTTCACATCTTCGGGTGTCAATACGCTGTGGCCGTCGAATTCGATGCGGTCAATCTGATAATCCTTGACAAAATGCCTGTCGATTTTCAGCCTGTCGCTGCCGTTTTTGGTCTCAATCAGCAAATCGTTCATTTCGCGTCGGAAAACGAAATCCTGCGGTTTCTGTCCGCCGGTAAAACGCAGGGTATCGATGCCCGAAGACAAATCATTATTGTAAACATTGTCCCTGCCGAAACCTTTTCCGAACACATAAGTATCCGAACCGCTGTTTCCCTGCAGATAGTCGTTGCCGGTGCCGCCAATCAAAATATCATCGGTATTGAGCCCTCTCAAATCATCGTTACCTTCCCGTCCTGACAATACCGAACCCTCCAGCAATATATTGCGTTCGGCTTTGGCATCGACTCTGTTGTTCCCGACATCGCCTGCCGTGCCGCCCAACTGCGCCAGCAATTGCAGATCCGCTTCGGAAGCGTTGAAAAACACCAATTGTGTGAATTTGGCTGCACTTTGCCTGAAACCGTCGGCTGCCACAGGATTGTAAACCAGCGCATCCACTGCCGTTTGCGCCGCTTCGGCGGCATCGGCGAGGTTTTTCGCCGCAATTTGTTTGAAAATATGGCTGCGGATACCCTCGAAATCCGCCGTCGGCTTGCCCGCAGCATCAGCGGTAAACATATTTCCACCCACGGCAGACGCATAAATTTTCTGCAGTTTTACCGTGGCCGCCACATAATCCGCAAAGCGGTCAAATTCCGCATTCAGCAACTTGGCCGAATCCTGTCTCGGATTCGCGCTGCCGTTCGTACTTTGGCGGAATTCTTCGCCCGCCAATTTTTCCAAAGCGGCCAGTCTGCGGGCATCGATGTATTCGCCCCTGCTTCCCGCCGCCGTCTTTTCCACACCCGTCCAACGGTATATCAGTGCTTCAATCTGCGCGCGGTCAGGATTCTCTGCCGCCGCATAAGCCTTGACCCGACCCAACAACACCTTGTCCTGCGCCATCGCATCGCGCAGGTGGTACACCTTGCCGAATGCCAACACCTCGGGCAATGCTTTGATTTCCCCGGTATGTTTGAATTTCGCACTGTAAGCCGTTTGCGCCTTATCCACCCTGAACCAGACATCGGCCGCCGCCGTGGTTTTACCGTCCGCCCATTTGGCTGAAGCATTCTGCCGCAACACATTACCGTGGGCATCGGTATTCGCCGAATCCCGGTAATTCAAATCCAGCGATGCGATGCCCGTCTGCGACAGCCGCTTCAATTCGCCTGCCGATGACAGGCCGTCTGAATCCTTGTCCTGCCACATCAGAAAACTGCCCCATTTCTTATCGCCCGCATCCAGCAGACCGTTGGCATTGCTGTCGTACTGCTGCAAAGCCTCGAACCCGTGCGTGGCCAAACTGCCGTCGGCCAGCAGCGTATTGTTGCCGAACAGCTCGCTGCCGTCGTCGATACGCCCGTTACCGTTCAGATCCAATGCCAAGAAACCGTCGTCTGCGCCCAACCAGCCCGTCTTTACCGCAAAACCGTCGGTATGGTGGTCGAAACGGATATTCTGAGACAAACCGACGGTTTCGATACCGTCGCCGTCAAGGTCGATAACCAGCGGATCGATAAGCTGCGCGGCAGGAGAAATAATGGGCGTAATGGAAAATTCCAACCAAGTATCCTTATAAAGAACGTCGGAATCCGATATTTTCTCTGCCAAATTACCGATTGCAGCCAGATAAGCCGATATTGTCTCCGATGACTTGCCGGCACTATCCAAAATAACCGGCAAATCTTTTACAAATAATTGTTCGGCCTCATCAGGAGAAAGCGGGACTGTCCGATTTGCCATTGCACCTACAAGCAGATAAGCCAAAAATTTCTCAACTTCGGATAAAGTATATGGTAGATCAGACTGTTGTTTTTGTTGCTGAAGCTGCTTGAACTGCTCTGCGGTAACGGTAATATAGGGCAATTGATCCGTACCCGTGTATTCGATAGGCACGGCTTTTCCTATGCCCTTGGGATCAATATCGTATTTGAACAAGGCATTGGCGGTATCCACCAGGAATTTATTGCTGCCGCTGCCGCCTTCAAAATCGAAATTGTCGTTTTTCGGCGTAATACGCAGGTTGCGGATTTCACGGCTGCCGTCTTTGTTGACCCAAAACTCAAGCTTTTTGAGATCCTCTGAAGTAACGGTTACTGCAGTCGAGCCGAAAATAAAGGCACGCTCGACAAAATCGGCTGAGTCGATGTCGGTGAAGTATTGGAAACCTGCTACGGTAAACCCCTTACCTCGCTTTGGATCAAACATTTCTTGTTTAATATCTTCAAAATCTTTCTTCCCATAAATCTTATTGCCAATTTCATCAAAAGTATAAGGCTTGCTGCGCGGCAACAATCCTTTTTCATTGAAGAATTTCTCAAACACCTTGAAATTTGCCGCAGAAGCATATCTGCCCGCACCGTTTCTCATATAATCGGCGGCATCAATTTTAATTGCATCCCTGTCCGTATCAGTAACCACAGCAGTTCTATCTTCAGGTTTGGGTGGGGTGTGCGAATTCCACAGATAATGGGAAAGAATCCTATCTACGGTTACTTCAGATACGGTTAAAGATTTCTGATTATTACCTTTCACTGCCATTTTCTTTCCTTTCTAAATTTCTAACAGAATAATATGGTTGCCATAAAATATCCCCGCAATTGTTCATTAACAGTAATTCCGAGTAATTTGTTTGATATGTATCAACATTTTTTTTCCAATGATATAAATTCGGTACCAACTCTTTCGGATTCAAATAAAAGTTTCCTACGCCATAATCTCCGATTACTACATCAGCAGGTATATGGTTTTCAGGAAATACCCTCGCATCTTCTAAATAAGTAACAAAATTCCCTTTTTGAATCATAGGCTCAGCTTCCGCTTTACTCAGAACTTTACAGCAATCGGATCCATAGACTGCCTCCCCTTCCTCAGGGCCTCGAAAAACCAAAGTAAACCCTCGATTATCATACTGCGTCAAATAATTTTCCAAATCTTCAGCATGTTTGATTTCTTTTTCAGGATATTTTGCTAATAATGCATGATCTGTAGGATTTTTTTCTGCTAGAAATAGTTTGTCCCATTGCTCATTAGTATAGTCATGAGACATGAGCCAAAGCCGACAGGCCTTTTTATTACGGGCACAGTCTTCACTTGTATAAGCATTTCCTGCCAAAGTAGTAGTAAAATCTGAACGTAGTGATTCAGCCAGCCCCAACAACCTTCCTGCAAACCCCACCATCGCCTTCGGCTGCAGCTCTTCGGCGGTGTAAAACTTCCTATCCCGCCAACAATAACCCGCCCTGAGCTTTTCGCGGTATTCCTTTTCGGAAACCCAAAACGGTTTCGGGTCTTTTGCAATCAGTTCTGTCCAGTATGCATATTTGCCAACGGGTTTGAGATACGGATACAGCATATAGGCCGCTGCTGCCGCTGCGGCTATGAGAAACAGGGATTTGAATTTTTTACTGCGCATATCGTTTCCTTATGATAAAAGGCCGTCTGAAAAACATTTTTAGCAGCTTTCCGCTACGGAAAAGCTCTTAAAAAGAATTTTTCAGACGGCCTGAAGCGTATCTGTACCACTGTTTTTTATATAATCGGCCGCATCGATTTTAACCGCGTCTCTGTCGGCATCTGTTGCCACAGCAGTTCTATCTTCAGGTTTGGGCGGGGTGGGCGAATTCCAGAGATAATGGGAAAGAATTCTGCCCACGGTTACTTCGGATACGGTTAAAGGTTTCTGATTATTAACATTAGTATTTGACATCAAAAATTACTCCTCATAAATAAAATTAAATCAGTTATTCAATATAATACGGCTGCCACAAGACATCCCCGCAATTATTCATTAAAAATATATCTGTAGTATACCCTTTATATGTTTTTTTGTTTGTTCTCATCCACCCTATATAAACCGGGAATTATTTCAGAAACCCTCAAATAAAAATTCCCCACACCATAGTCTGCAATATTGATGCCTTGAGGTATGTCATTTTCAGGAAAAATTGCGGCATCTTGCAAATAGGTAATCAACTCATTGTCTTTAACATACGGCTCGGCTTCCTGCTTGCCCATAACCTTACAGCAGTCCGAACCGTATATATCCCCCCTTCTTTTCCAGAATGCCTGAGCTTCAGGGTAAACCCTTTGTTTCCGTTATCTGCCATGTGCTCTTTCAAATCCTCCGGCTTTTTGATTTCTTTTTCCGGATATTTGCTCATCAGCTTCAGCCTCACATCAAGCGGAGCTCTATTCTCCAAGAAAAGGTTGTTCCACTCATCATTGGTATAACTCTGTTCGATAAACCAAACTTTGCAGGCATCTTCATAACGCCTGCAATCGGCACTGGTATAAGCCTGTCCGCCCTGATTGGTGGTCTGATCCGTGCGGTAGGCTTCCGCTTCACCCAACAACCTGCCCGCAAAACCGACCATCGCTTTCGGCTGCAGCTCTTCGGCGGTGTAAAACTTCCTATCCCGCCAGCAGTACCCCGCCCTGAGCTTTTCGCGGTATTCCTTTTCAGAAACCCAAAACGGCTTCGGGTCTTTTGCAATCAGTTCTTCCCAGTATGCGTATTTGCCAACGGGTTTGAGATACGGATACAGCATATAGGCCGCTGCTGCCGCTGCTGCTATGAGAAACAGGGATTTGAATTTTTTACTGCGCATATTATTTCCTTATAGTAAAAGGCCGTCTGAAACCTACTGTTCTCCGATATTGGCATCCAACCCATTGTATTTTTTACTATTAAAACTTATGAACAAAGAGGGAGACAATCCGCCTCGTTTGGTAACAACGCTGCAAACTGTCTCCCTACATTTTTTCTTAGCAAACCAAATGGAATGAAATGCGGCCATTTCAACCCACTTTATCCCCCGGTTGCGCACCGGCATCGACATCCAGCAGTTTCAATTTACCTTCCGCCGTTGCCGCGCTCAAAATCATGCCTTCGGACACGCCGAATTTGGCCATTTTGCGCGGGGCGAAGTTGGCGACGGCGATGACCATGCGGCCGTTGAGTGCGGCGGGATTCGGGTAGCTGGCGGCGATGCCGGAGAAAATCACGCGCTGCGCAAAGCCGAAGTCGAGGTCGAATTTCAAGAGTTTGGTGCTGCCTTCCACCGCTTCGCAGTTCAGCACTTTGGCGACGCGCATGTCGATTTTCATGAAGTCGTCGAAACTTGCCTGCTCGGCGACGGGGGCGAATTTGCCTTCTTCGGCAGGCGCGGCTTCGGAGGCCGTCTGAATGCTTTGTTTGTTGGCTTCGATTAAGTTGTCCACTTGTTGTTGCTCCACTCGCTGCATTAAATGTTCGTATTTGTTGATGGCATGTCCGCCCAAGGTTTGGCGCGTGTTCGCCCAGGTAATCGCGTTCAGATTCAGGAACTTGGCGGCATTTTCGGCCACTTTGGGCAACACGGGCGCAAGGTAGGCGGTCAGCATGGCGAAGGCGTTAATCAACTCGCTGCACACTTCGTGCAGACGTGCGTCTTGGCCTTCCTGCTTGGCCAATTCCCAAGGTTTGTTGGCATCGACGTATTCGTTCACGATGTCGGCCAAGGCCATGATGTCGCGCAGGGCGCGGGCGTATTCTCGGTTTTCGTATTGCTCGGCGACGGCTTCGCTCTGCGCGGCAAGTTTGGCCAGCAGTTCGCTATCCGATACGTCTTTCAGACGGCCTTCAAAACGCTTGGCGATGAAACCGGAGGCACGGGCGGCGATGTTGACGTATTTGCCGACCAAATCGCTGTTGACGCGGCTGATAAAGTCGTTCAGATTCAAATCGATGTCTTCGATTTTGCTGTTGAGCTTGGCGGCGATGTAGTAGCGCATCCACTCGGGATTAAGCCCCTGATCCAAATAGGATTTGGCGGTAATGAACGTGCCGCGCGATTTGGACATTTTTTGGCCGTCCACCGTCAAAAAGCCGTGTGCGAAAATGCCGCTCGGCGTGCGGTAGCCGGAGAATTTCAGCATCGCCGTCCAGAAAAGCGCGTGGAAATACAGAATGTCTTTACCGATGAAATGATACATTTCGGTTTGGCTGTCGGCTTTGAAAAATTCGTCGAAATCCAAGCCGATGCGGTCGCACAGGTTTTTAAACGAGGCCATGTAGCCCACCGGCGCATCCAGCCACACATAAAAATATTTGCCGGGCGCATCGGGAATTTCAAAGCCGAAGTAGGGCGCGTCGCGGGAAATGTCCCAATCCGACAATGACGTTTCTTCACCGTCGCCCAACCACTCTTTCATTTTGTTCAAGGCTTCGGGCTGCAAATGCGGTTTGCCCAAGGCGTTGCTGCCCGAAGTCCATTCCTGCAGGAAATCGGCGCACTCGCCCAGCTTGAAGAAGAAGTGTTCCGACTCGCGCAATTCCGGTTTCGCGCCCGATACGGCTGAATACGGGTTAATCAGCTCGGTCGGAGCATAGGTCGTGCCACAGACTTCGCAGTTGTCGCCGTATTGGTCTTTGGCGTGGCATTTCGGGCATTCGCCTTTGACGAAGCGGTCGGGCAGGAACATGTTTTTTTCAGGATCGAAAAGCTGCTCGATGACGCGGCTTTCGATTTTGCCGTTGGCTTTCAGGGCGCGGTAGATTTGTTCGGAAAACGCTTTGTTTTCAGGCGAATGGGTGCTGTAATAATTGTCGTAGCCGATGCCGAAGCCGGTAAAGTCGGCCAAATGCTCTTCGCGCACTTTGGCAATCATGTCTTCCGGCTGCAAACCCTGCTTTTGCGCCGCCAGCATCACCGGCGTGCCGTGGGTATCGTCGGCGCAGCAGTAATAGCACTCGTGGCCGCGCAATTTTTGAAAACGCACCCAAATGTCGGTTTGGATGTGTTCGACCATGTGGCCGAGGTGGATGCTGCCGTTGGCATACGGCAGGGCGGAAGTAACAAGGATTTTGCGTGTCATGGTTTATGCTTTGGAAACAATTAAATAAAGATGGCAGATTATACCGCAAAAGGCCGTCTGAACATTATCTTTCAGACGGCCTCGGTATTTGCCTGCTGCTGCCGGTTCATGCCGCCGCAAGGTTTATTCGAGATAAAGCATGGCGTAAAGCGCCCAAGCATTATTGAGAAAATGCACCGCCACGGCATAACGCAAGTCGCGCGTATGCAGGTAGACCAAACCAAAAGCCATGCCCATCAAAACATAAACCAGCAGCGCAGGGTCGTCAATCCGAGCATGTGCCAAGCCGAACAGCACCGACGATGCCAGCAGCGCCGCAACCTGTCTGCCGCGCGAACGCCATGCGCCCAGCAGCCGGAACAGCAAACCGCGAAACAGCAATTCCTCACCCAAAGGCGCACCCACCAATACCAGCAACGCAGTGACCGGCAGGGGCAGATGCGCCACCATCGACATCAATACCTGCTGATTTCGGGTCGGCATATCGGGAATGCCGAAAAGCCACGACAGGATTTGGCTGTAAAACGCCTGCCCGAGCAACAGCAGCACCAGATACGCCGCAGAAATCCAGACTTTGCGGGCAGTAAAAAACGGCGCGGGCAAACGGCCGTCGGGCAAAGTGCGGCGGTAATCGCGCGACATCGCCCACAACACCAGCCACAGGCACAAGCCGTAAAAAAACAGTTGGAATATGACCGCATCCGGAGGAACGCTGCCTTTTTCCGCATTCGCGGCGGCAAAGCCGAACACCATTCCGCTTAAAAACTGAATGCTCAAAAAATAGAGAAAACACCTCAACCAAGTCATGTGCTCAGCCGGTCTGTCGCTTGTCTGCCTACCCTGCCATAAACCCATCACCCTCATCCTTTTCTTTTTAGAGTTGCTGCCGCATCCGTCATGCATTTATACCCTGCTTTCAGACGGCCTGAACGGCGTGCCTCAGGCCGTCTGAAATCATTTCGGAGGGCGGCGGCCGATTTTCCTGCCCAGCAGCAACCCGATGACCAAACCGACCGGCACACTGACCCACAGGGCGGCATCGGGAAAATCCAAGGCGCGTGCCAGCCATGAAATAACGCCGAAAAACAGTGTGAAAAACAGCGTCCAACCCAGAAAAAACACCAACGGCTTCATCGTTTGCCTCCGTTTTTCAGACGGCCTTTTTATGCACGAAAGGCCGTCTGAAATTTCATTCGATATTGAAAAATAGCCATTATAAAACCGTTTCTTATGTTTTCAAATATCAGGCGGAGGCGGGATAATTTTCCTGCCTCCGCCCGCTTTTCAGATGGCCTTGCATCCGCTTTTGCTCCGCTTCCGCCGCCGAACCGGAAAGGCCGTCTGAAACCGTCCGCCCGCGCTTTCCGCAAACGCATTAGGGCTTTACGTTCCGTGCCAGGCTGCGATTCTGTGCTAGAATCAAACCCCGCAGGCGTGCGGCCATCTGTGCCGCCATGCCGTTTTCTGTATTTGATGCCGTCTGAAACCTGCTTTCAGACGGCCTTTGACGACTTGAAAAGACCATGAAGAAAACCCTGTTCCGCGTCGCTTTACTGGGCATCGCCGCCGCGCTGCTGGCCGCCTGTCCGAGCAAAAGCAGCAAAAAAACGCCTTCCACCGCTACCGGCCCGACCGTCATCAGCGGCCCCGACCGTCCGACCGGCACACCCCATGCCGCCGGCACGACCATTACCCCGGGCGGCAATGCGTCTTACACCGTTGTACCGCACCACACCATGCCGCAATGGAACGGCCAGGATTTCGTCAAAAGCCTGCAGTCGTTCAAGCTGGGCTGCGACAAGCTGAAAAACCGCAACGGCTGGCAGGACGTGTGCGCCCAAGCCGCGCAAACCCAGTTGAACCAGGCCGCCGCCAAATCGTTTTTCGAACGCTATTTCACGCCGTGGCAGGTGAGCGGCAACGGTTCGCAGGCCGGCACGGTTACCGGCTATTACGAGCCTGCGCTGCACGGCGATACCGTGCAGACCAACAAAGCGCGTTTCCCGATTTACGGCATTCCGTATGATTTCGTTTCCGTGCCGCTTTCTTCGCAACGCAAGGGCATCGTGCGCGTGCGCCAAACGGGGCAGAACAGCGGCGTGATTGCCGCCGACGGCACGCACACCGCCAATCTGTCGCAATTTCCGATTACCGCGCGTTCGACCTCGATTAAAGGGCGTTTCGTCGGCAACCAGTTCGTTCCCTACCACACCCGCGCACAAATCAATGCCGGCGCGCTCAACGGCAAAGCCCCGATTTTGGGCTACGCAGACGACCCTGTGGAACTCTTTTTCATGCACATCCAAGGTTCAGGCCGTCTGAAAACGCCGAAAGGCGAATATGTGCGTCTCGGGTATGCCGATAAAAACGAATATTCCTACGTCTCCATCGGCCGCTACATGGCCGACCGCGGCTACCTGACTTTGGGGCAGACCACCATGCAGGGCATCAAAGCCTACATGCAGCAAAACACCCACCGCCTGGCCGAAGTCTTGGGTCAGAACCCGAGCTACGTCTTCTTCCGCAAACTGGAAGGCGGCAGCGAGCAAGGGCCTGTCGGTGCATTGGGCACGCCGCTGATGGGCGAATACGCCGGTGCAATCGACCGCCACTATATTACTTTGGGCGCACCGCTGTTCGTCGCCACCGCCCACCCGATTACCAACCGCGCCCTCAACCGCCTGATTATGGCGCAGGACACCGGCAGCGCGATTAAAGGCGCGGTGCGCGTGGATTACTTCTGGGGCTACGGCGACGAAGCAGGCAATGTCGCGGGCAAACAGAAAACCACCGGTTATGTGTGGCAGCTTCTGCCCAACGGCATGGCGCCGGAGTACCGCCCGTAAGACTGAATCTGTAATCAAGCAAAGGCCGTCTGAAATTTCAGACGGCCTTTGTTCATGATTTATTCATAATTGGCAGCAAACTTATTGCGCCCCCACCACCACAATGTGCAAATCACCGAATTTCACCCGACGCTGCCATGCCTCTTTGACTTGCGCGGCGGTAAGTTTCTCCACCGCTTTCGGATAGTCTTCCAAATAGCTGCTTTCCAAATTGTACACGCCGATTAGGCTCAAATAATTCAGCAGCTTGGCATTGGAATCGAAGCGCAGCGGGAAGCTGCCGATGATGTTGTCCTTGGCTTGTTTCAATTCGGCTTCGGTCGGCCCTTCGGCGATGAATTGTTCCACCACCGCTTTCACATCGGCCAGCGAGGCTTTTGTGTTTTTCTTCTGGGTCGAATAGGCGATGCTGAATACGCCCGCTTCGGTCAGCGGCTCGAGGGTGCTGTACACACCGTAGGTATAGCCTTTTTGGTCGCGCAACATCTTCATCAGGCGGCTGTCGAAACCGCCGCCGCCCAACACATAATTGCCGGCCACCAGCGCGTAATAATCGGGGTCGCGGCGCGTAATCAGCGGCATACCCAAAATGATTTGCGCCTGTTCGCCGGCAAACGGAATGTCGCGGCGTTGTGCGGTTTGTTTTTCCACCGGCGCGATAGTGCTACCCGCGCTGCTTTTTTGCGGCAAACCCTTCAACGCGGTTTCCACCATTTTTTCTGCTTGGCGGCGGCTGACGTCGCCGACGATGGCCACCACCGCATTGTCTTTGCCGTAGCGGGTGCGGTGGAAGGCGCGGATGTCGTCCAGCGTCACGGCTTTGAGGCGGTCAACCGTCACATACGCGCCGCTGCCGTAAGGGTGGCTCGGATAAGCGAGCTTGGCGAACGCGCGATCTGCGGTGAAATCAGGGGTAGTTTCCTGCTGCTGCAAGGCGGTGACGGCCTGTTTCTGGCGGCGGGCGAACACGGCAGGGTCAAAGCGCGGCGCGGTTAAGGATTCGTTGACCAAGGCCAGAGCCTGTTTCAGGTTTTTGCTTTTGCTCAAACTGCGCAAACCGATGCTTGCGGTTTCCTGCCCGCTCTCGCTGCCGATGTCGGCGGCAATGTCGTTCACTTTTTCGTTGAACGCTTCTTCGTCCAGCGTTTTCGTGCCGTCGGTCAAGAGCGCGGCGGTAAACTCCGCCACTTGGCTTTTACCCGGCGGATTGAACACGCTGCCCGCGCCTTTGAAGCTGATTTCCATATCGACAATCGGGTTTTCGCGACGCTCGACCAGCAGAATCTGCGTGCCTTCGGGCGTCGTCCAACGCTGGATGTCCGCCGCGGCTTGTGCGGTCAGCGGCAGGGCAGCCAGCGCGAGTATCAAGGTTTTGAAATACATGTTTACGCTTTCTGTTGAGGCCGTCTGAAAGGTTTCAGACGACCTTTGTATCGGATGACAAACAGTGCTTTTTGAAAAGACCATTATACGCCGTCTGAAAAGGCTTGCCGAATACGGTAGATTGACAGCGAAGTAGCGGCATAGGGCAGTTTGGCCGTCTGAAACCGGACTTTTCAGACGGCCTGTGACCTTTGCAAAACTTGGTTCGAACCCGAAAACCTATACCCGTCATGAATTTTTCAGGTTCAATCAGTGTTTTGCAACAGCCCTTGTCTTGCGAATGAGGAACACATCGGGAATGGGAAAAAGAAAGGCCGTCTGAAATTTCCTTTTCAGACGGCTTTCGCGTTTTCTCAAGCAATCGGTTTAATCAAACCCGATTACTCGCCCAATACTTCTTTGACCGCATTCGGATCTTTCTGCACTTTTTCTGCCTGAACCAAGCAATCCGACGTAATGTCGCTGATGCTTTGGCAGCTGGTCAGCGTCATGGCGACACGCATTTCTTTTTCAAACAGGTTCAACAGGTTGGCAACGCCGGCTTCGCCGTCGGTAGCCAGCGCGTAGATGAAGGCGCGGCCGATCATGGTGCAGTCCGCACCCAAAGCCAGCATACGCACCACATCCAAGCCGTTGCGGATGCCCGAATCAGCCAGAATCTTGATGTCGCCTTTCACGGCATCGGCAATCGCCGGCATCGCGCGGGCGGACGACAATACGCCGTCGAGCTGGCGGCCGCCGTGGTTGGACACGACGATACCGTCGGCACCGAACCGCACCGCATCACGCGCGTCTTCAGGGTCGAGAATGCCTTTGATGATCATCGGGCCGTCCCAGAAATCGCGGATCCACTGCAAATCTTTCCACGAAATCGACGGGTCGAAGTTCGCACCCAGATAGCCCATGTAGTCTTCCAAACCGATGGCTTTGCCCATGTATTTGGAAATATTGCCCAAATCGTGCGGTTTGCCGTTCAAGCCGACATCGTATGCCCAACGCGGGTGCAAAACGGCCTGCAAGTAGCGGCGCATGGCGGCGTTGGGGCCGCTCATGCCGGAATGCGCGTCGCGGTAGCGCGCGCCCGGGGTCGGCATATCGACGGTAAACACCAGCGTCGAGCAGCCCGCGGCTTTGGCGCGCTCCAGCGCATTGGTCATAAAGCCGCGGTCTTTCAAAACGTACAGCTGGAACCACATCGGACGCTGGATTTGCGGCACGACTTCTTCAATCGGGCACACGGACACGGTGGACAGGGTAAACGGAATGCCTTTTTTATCGGCGGCGCGCGCAGCCTGCACTTCGCCGCGGCGCGCGTACATACCGGTCAGGCCGACGGGCGACAGGGCAACCGGCATGGAGAGTTTCTCGCCGAACAGCTCGATACCCAAATCCAGCTGCGACATGTCTTTCAACACGCGCTGGCGCAGGGCGATGTCGGCCAGGTCGGACACGTTGCGTTCCAAAGTGCGCTCGGCATAGGCACCGCCGTCGATATAGTGGAACAAAAACGGCGGCAGACGGCGGCGTGCGCCTTCGCGGTAATCACTTGCTGAGGAAATAATCATAAAGTCGGCTCCGAAAAAAGGTAGCAATATGCTTTGGTTTTAGGTTTTACGTTGACTTAGGGGGCTATTGTAATCGTTTTTAAACGAAATTTCATCCGATTACAGGGATTCCGAAAAAAATACGGGTAAACATGGAAACGGAACCGACAAAGGCTTTTGATTTGATTGAAGAAAACACCGGAATTTCGGCAAAATACGGTTTCAAAACCACCAAATCAGGCCGAGACCAGGCAGAACCCGATCCAAAACAATAAACCTATGCCGTGCAAAGCTCCTGCCTGTTTCCCTTTATAGAGGGTGCGGACGGCTTGGGCATTGCCGACCGACGGCTTGCCCTTTCGAGATACACGTTTTAAAGAAACCTCTGCATATTGCCCGGCAACAAAATTTCAGGCCGTCTGAAAACATCCGCCAAGTGCAGGCATCCGGTTTTTCAGACGGCCTCAAACCTGTATCACTTTACCCACGCCCACCGGCCGCTTTCGTGCGCTGTCACGTTGCTGACACAATCTTTTGCCCATAATGAACACCATAAATTTAAATCAATGGGAAACCGAAAAAAGGAGCGCATCATGAAAACGCCGGCCGCCTTATTGAAAATCCACGGAATCGATACGGAATTGTTGTTCTGGCTCAACCGCCACAGCCGCATCCGCGCCATCGGCTTCATCAGCCGCCAAATTTCGCGCTTGGGCGACGGGCCGCTTTATGCCGCCGTCGGGCTGGCGGTATGGTTGTGGGGCGGCCTGGCGGGGGCTGCCTTTTTTTACGCCGGTCTGGCGGCCTATGCCTTGGAGCTGCCGCTGTATTGGGTATTGAAAAACAGCATCCGCCGCGACCGGCCGAAGAAAGGCGTGCGCGATTTGAATGCGCTGATTACGCCGTCCGACAAATTCAGTTTCCCGTCGGGGCATACCGCAGCGGCGTTTGTATTCGCCACGCTGGTCGCCGCCTGTTTCCCGACGTTTGCACCGGCAGTTTATATTTTGGCGGTGTGCATCGGTTTGTCGCGCATCATGCTGGGCGTGCATTACCCTTCCGACATTGCCGCCGGTGCCGCCTTGGGCGTATTATGCGGCGAGACGGCACTTCTTATCATGAGTTGAAAAAATGAAAATCCTATACGGCGTACAGGCCACGGGCAACGGCCACATCACCCGCGCCCGCGCCATGCTGCCCGCTTTGCAGGCGCACGGAATCGAAGTGGATTTCGTGTTCAGCGGCCGCGACGAAACCGGGTATTTCGATATGGAATGTTTCGGCACATACCGCACTTTCCGCGGCTTTACCTACCGTATGCAGGAAGGCCGCGTGCGCCGTTTCGACACCTTGGCCGATGCCCGCCCCTACCGTTTTGTGCAGGACGTATTGGCGTTGGACGTGCGCGCTTACGATTTGGTGCTGACCGATTTCGAACCCGTGAGCGCATGGGCGGCGCGGCGGCAGGGTGTGCGCTCGGTCGGTTTGGCGCACCAATACGCGCTCCTGTATCCGCTGGCCGGTATGCCGCCGCCACCGCTTCTGCCTTTCGGTTTGAAAGCGTTTGCGCCTGCCGACGATTACCTGGGCTTGCATTGGCAGTCGTTCGGCCAGCCGATTCTGCCGCCGCTGGTTCAGGTCAACCCGCATCCGGTTGATGACAAAGGTTTTATCTTAGTGTATCTGCCGTTTGAAGATTTAACGCGGGTCAAAACCTGGCTTCGCAGCGCGCCCCAGCAGCGTTTTCGGATTTACGCGGCTGTGGATAAAATCGTTTCAGACGGCCTGATTGAAGTGCACCCCTTTTCGCGCACCGCCTTTCCGCGCGATGCCGCCGAGTGCAGCGGCGTGATTTGCAACGCCGGTTTCGGCCTGTGCAGCGAAATGATGGCCTTGGGCAAAAAATTGCTGGTGCGTCCGCTGGATAACCAGGCAGAGCAAGCATCCAACGCCAAAATCCTGCAAAAAACGGGGGCGGCCGACGTGGTACATCAGTTCGATTCCGCCACTCTCCGCGACTGGCTGCAACGCCCCAATCCCGCGCCGGTACGCTTTCCCGATACCGCATCGGCAGTCGCCGACTGGCTGGCCGGCGGCTGCGCCGAGCCTGTGGATAAAATGGTGGAAAACGTGTGGGCGCACGATTGATTGCCCGAGGCCGTCTGAATGATACCTGCGTTTCAGACGGCCTTTCATCATTCGTTTCAAACGATTATTCTGTATAATGCAGCCATAATTTTTGCAACGAAGGAACACTCATGTTAAGCCCAGAACAAGTCAAAGCCATGATCGAAGCCGTGGCCGCCTGCGAACACGTCGAAGTGGAAGGCGACGGCCACCACTTTTTCGCCGTCATCGTTTCGTCCGAATTCGAAGGCAAAGCCCGCCTCGCCCGCCACCGCCTGATTAAAGACGGTTTGAAAGAAAAACTGGCCAGCAACGAACTGCACGCGCTGTCGATTTCCGTGGCGGCCACCCCGGCAGAATGGGCAGCGAAACAGGCCTGATTGCGGCATACGGTGCAAGGCCGTCTGAAAAGTAGCTTTACTTTTCAGACGGCCTTTATCAAAATAATCTTTCGTAGGGTGGGCATTCATGCCCACCAAATACCTTAAAACTACCAACTTCCTTATAAAATTCATGTAGATAAAGAATTTTTATCCTGCCTTTATCTACTGAAAATTACCCGTCGTCTGAAAAATGAGACCACTTTTCAAACGGCCTTTTTTCATCACAACGTTGGGTCATGATCCAACCTACGGCTGTTTTCCCATAATCGCGCAACGGGCAACCTCAGGCAGGTTGGGTTGGAAAACCGACAAATCGCTCGGTATCTTTAGACTGTTGGGTCTCGACCCAACCTACGCCCAATTGCCAAACACCTTAAAGTTACCAACCACCTTATAAAATTTATGTGGGCAACGAGTGCCCACCTACCCCTGAAAACGGAATTTTTCAGACGGCCTTCTCCTGCCTGCAAAACAAATTCACGCCCTGCTCCGAATTTCTTCAATCTGCGCCTCTACGGCTTCGGCAAAACGTGCGGCGGCCCGGCTGCAAGTGTGCAGGTACAGCGCAGGTTCAATCAGTTCCAATTCGTTCAGCAGCAAAGTCCCGCCGATGACCGTGCCGTCCACGCGTGCGTAAAGTGGTGTTTTCGGCAGGGTGCGCAATGCGGTTTCGGCGGTCTGTATCACGGCATCGGGCGGATTTTCGGGGCGGATTTCCACGCCGTAGGCGGAATTGGCGCGCCATTCGCCCTGCGGCGGCTGACGGCGCACGGCGTGGCTGTATGCGCCGCCGAAAAACACCAGCGAGGTTTCGCCCGCCTGTTCGATTTCGCGGATATAGGGCTGCACCATCAGGCCGTCTGAAACATCGACATCCGCTCCCAAGGATTCGCCCAAACGGATTTTGCGCACGCCTTTGCCGCTTTGTCCGACGGCGGGTTTCACCACGGCTGCGGTCCAATTGTTCTCCTGCATGATGCGCTGCACATCAAGATTTTGCCCGTTTGGGCGAAACTCGCTGCGCTCACTTTCAGACGGCATGTACACGCTCGGAATGACATTCACGCCGCGGGCGGCCAAGTCGATGAGGTAGCGTTTGTCCATGTTCCACAGCATCAAATCGGGCGGATTGAAAAACGTCTGTCCGCGGGCGGCGGCGGTGCGTATCCACGCGGTAAAGGCGGCGGCTTCGGCGGCGTAATCCCACGCGCACAGGGGCAGGACAAACGGCGTCTGCGGTGCGTTTTGCCAAACGTCGAACTGCGTGGCGATGCTGCGTTGTTCCAGTTCGGCGGCCAAGGGGAGCAGGTTTTGCGGCGGCTGCGGATAGGCGCGGCAGGTGGTGATGGCGAGCATGGGCATTCCGTAAAAATGCGGACAAACTGAAGCCTTTGCAAAATCCAAAAGTATTCAAAAATCTCTAATCCGTCATGAGCTGCGCAAGTCCGCTGCGCCCCCCCCCGCGCAGGCACACTACTGTCCGGAACAAATCCAACAGGCCGTCTGAAAACCTGAAAGGCCGATATTTTCAGCATTTACAGCTTCTGTCGGACTCAAAATCAGCAGTATTTGGGCTGCTGCAATCTGCGCCCTCTCCTGCGCTTAGCGCGGGGGAGGGTTGGGGAGGGGGTGATGTTTCGCAGAAACATTAAAATCTGCTGAAACTCAGGCAAAATGTACTTCTGCGAAGTACCACCCCCATCCTGACCTTCCCCCGCGCTAAGCGCAGGGGAAGGGACAGATTGCAGGAACTTCAAAATTTACTGTCGGAATCGAAGCAGTTTTGCGGAATCAGTGTTCACTAACTATCTGATATTTCAAAATTTCATTTTTGCTGAAATATAAAACTGCTAACATTTTGATATTTAATAAAAATTATTCCGGGTAATAGTGCGCCGGCACGGGGTAGTGCAGCGGACTTGCGCAGCTCATGACGGACATAGATGTTCAGGCTTAATCTCAATTTTGCAAAGGTCTCAAACTTACTTCACTTGTTCCAGATATTTTTTCAGACGGCCTTTGTTCTGCATGGCGCGTTTTTCCATTTCGTCCACCGCCGCCTGCGCTTGGGCTTTGTTCACGGGCTTGCCGACCTGAATCACACCGCTCATGTTCATCAGGCGGTGCGGCGGGCAGGTGTAAACGTACACGCCTTCTTTGGTCAGCTTCAGGGTGAATTCTTTGTCCAATTCGCTGAGGAACGCTTCCGCGCCTTCGGGTACGGCTTTGCTCTGCACCCAATGGCCTTTGTGGGTCGGCTTGAAGGTGACGGTGTCGCCGACGGCGGCTTTGATGACGGCAGGCTCGAACACCATGCCGCCGTCTTTGCCGGTATCGAGCATTTTCACTTCGTGGTTGGCGGCGAACGCGCCGGCGGATGCGGTCAGCAGCAGGGCGAACAGGGATTTTTTCATTTCGGTTTCCTTATGGTAGATGCAAACTGATTAAGCGGTAAACGTTTGGCCGCTTTCAGACGGCCTGTGCCGCAGCGGACGAATCACTGGCGCGCCGAAGCGGTCGTAAAGCAGTTCGACGTCGACTTGGTACAACGCGCCGATTAAGTCGGGCTGCAACACGTCTTTCGGCGCACCCTCGGCGTGGACTTTGCCGCCGCCGATTAAAATCAGGCCGTCTGAAAACTGGGCGGCCAGACTCAAATCGTGCAACACCATCACGGTCGTCAGGTTCTGCCCGCGGGTATAGGCGGCCACGCGCTCGAGCAGGTTGATTTGGTGGTGCATGTCCAGCGCGGAAACGGGTTCGTCCAGCAGCAGGATTTCCGGCCGACGCATCATCACTTGGGCAAACATCACCAGCTGCCGCTGGCCGCCGCTCAGGCGCATCACGTCGCGGTGCGCCAGATGCGCGATGCCGAGCATTTCCATCACCGCCGCCGCTTCGTTCAGCAATTCGTCGCCGACGTGCAGACCCAAACCGTCCATGCGCCCGAGCAGCACCACTTCCAACGCGGTCAGCGAGGCTTCGGCAAAGGTGTCCTGCGGCATATAGCCGATGCGTTTGCGCCAGCTTTGCAGGTTGGTTTTGCTTAAGGGTTCGCCGTTGTAGCGGATGCTGCCGCGGTGCGCCACTTCGCCGAACAGGGTTTTCAGGAGCGAGGATTTGCCCGTGCCGTTGGGACCGAGAACGGTATAAACCTTGCCGCGCCCGAGCCGGAGCGTGAAATTTTCGGCAACGGTAAAGCTGCCGCGTTTGACGGAGACGTTTTCTAAAATCAGCATTTCAGACGGCCTTTTTCGGGAGAACCGATACGGTTCTACGGTGGGGTTTACACCCTATCCAACAGGGTTTTCAGACGGCATGGATATGGGTTCAGGCCGTCTGAAAAATTTTCGTGCTTCACGCAAACAACGGCATAGGTTGGGTTGCCAAACCCGACGGATACTTGCGTATTCGGAATGCATCAAGGTTTTCAGACGGCCTCGGCAATCCATTCAGGCCGTCTGAAAAAATGCGCGCGCTTCACGCAAACAGTGCGGCAAACCAGTTTTTAATCCGCTGCCACAGCGACGGTTCGGCGGCCTGTCCGTCCGCAGGTTGGGCGGCGGCATCGGCAACCGACGGGTTTTTACAGTCGTCCAAGCCGTCGCAGCCCAAGCGGATGAAGAACGTGCCTTGCGGTTCGACGGGCAGGTATTTGCGGTGGAACGCGCGGTAGGTTTCTTCGGGGTTCACGTCGGCAAAGGCTTCGGGATAAAGGGCTTTGGCGATGAACTGGGCGGAGGCCAAATCGGAAAGCGAACGTGAGGCGGTGTGGTAGATGCCGAACACGCGGCCGTTTTGAACGGCGGGAATGTCCGCCCAACCGGCACGTTGGGTAAAGCCTGCCAAACGTTTTTGCGCTTCGCCGGCGGCAATGTCGATGCCCATCGCCATCGGCGTCGGCTGCTTCAGGCCGACTTCGGTGCCGGAAATCACGACGACATCGGGCTTCGCGGCGAGAAACTGCTCGGGGTTAATCGGCCCCCAGTCTTTAATAAACGGCGCGGCGATGTTGTCGCCGCCGACCGTATCGGCAATCGCGCCCCACATGTTTTTGCCGAACGTGAAGCTGTGTTCGGCAGGGCCTTTGTCGCCGAACTCGATGTAGATTTTCGGTTTGGGTTTGCCCGCTTGCGCGATGCGTTTTTGAATGTCGGCCATGCCCTGCGCGTATTCGTCGGCGGCTTCCTTCGCCCGCTCGGGCGTACCGGCGATTTCACCGAAGAGCTTCGCGCTCGCCGTATGGCGTTCCACCGTTTGCGCGTTGAAATCGACCACCACCACGGGGATGCCGGCTTTGTCGAAGCGCGGCATTTCTTCTTTCAGCGTATCGTACTGCCAGTCGGCCAGCACCACCACATCGGGCTTCATCGCCAGCGTTTTTTCAAACGAAAACGTGCCGGTGTTCACATTGCCGATGTCGCCGATGTTTTGCAGCGACGGGATTTTCGCAGTGTAGAGCGACCAGCTTCCGGGGTTGAATTTTTCCCAAAATTCGCGCGAAATGCCGACCACGTTTTTGAAATTCTCGGCACCGGTCACGGCGATGTAGTCGGGATAATAAAAGCCCAGCACCACGCGCTTGGCGGGCACGTCAACCTTCACTTCGCGGCCGCGCACGTCGGTGAGCGTTTTCACTTCGGCTTTCGCCGCAAAAGCCGCGGCGGCCAGAAATACGGCGGTCAGGAAACGGGAAAATGTCATATCAAACCTTTCATCCGCTTTCAGACGGCCTCACGGCGCACACAGGCCGTCTGAAAAATTCAGGGCAGCAGCAAATGCCGCCAAAATGTGCGGTTTCGGTTTTCAGACGGCCTTAACATGATTGGAGGCCGTCTGAACACTCACCGCTTGGTCAGTACAATCCAAAAGAAAAACGGCACGCCGACAAACGAGGTCACAATCCCCACCGGAAACAACGCACCGGGAATAATCACTTTCGACAACACGCTGGCCACCGACAGAAAAGCCGCGCCCGCCAGCATCGAGCCGGGCAGGAAAAAGCGTTGGTCTTCGCCGAGCAGAATCCGCGCCACATGCGGCGCGACCAAGCCGATAAAGCCGATGACGCCGACAAAACTGATGGCCGTGGCCGTCATCACGGCGACCAGCACCAGCGTTTTAATCCGCAAGCGTTGCAGGTTGATGCCCAAACCGGCGGCGCGTTCCTCGCCCAAACGCAGGGCGGTCAGCTTCCATACGTCTTTGGAAAGCAGCGTCACGCACACCGCGGTCACGGCGGCGGTTACGGCCACGGTTTCCCAAGTGGCTTTGGTCAGGCTGCCGAACAGCCAAAACAGAATCTGCTGCGAAATTTCCGGCGCGGCGATAAACTGAATCAGCGACAAAACCGACTGGAACAGAAACAGTAACGCAATTCCCACCAACACCAGCATGGCCGAATTGAAGCGGCGGACGGAAGCAAAAGCAAACAGCACCGCCGCCGCCAGCATGGTCATCACAAACGCCCCGATCGGCACGGCAAACGCGTGCGACAAACCGAATCCGCCGAACGCAATCACCAGCGATGCCCCCAAACCGGCCGCCGCCGCCAACCCCAGCGTATAAGGGCTGGCCATCGGGTTGTTGAGCAGGGTTTGGATTTCCGCCCCGCCCACGCCCAAAGCCGCACCGACCGCCAAAGCCATCAGCGCCATCGGCAGACGCAAATCATAGACGATGACCTTGCTCATTTCGTCCGCGCCCTGAAGGTTCAGCAGCGATTTCACCACTTCGCCCACCGGCAGCATCGACGGGCCGGTGGCGATGTCGAACACGAATCCGACCATGCCGACCGCGAAAAAAGAAAACACAACCAGCCAGCGTCTGCGCTCGAGCGCGCGCTGGGTTTTGACAATATCGGCGGCGGTAGGGGTCATAAGGTTTTGATTATCAAGATAGATTAAGAAAACGAAGTTTCTGCAAAGCTAAAACGGTTTTTCAGACGGCCTGTTCAAAACAAAAGCTGTCTGAACCACTACACCGCATCTTCAGCCCAACAGAATGCGTAGGGTGGGCACTCGCTGCCCACGCAACCCCGGACAAACATCGGAGGACGAAAAACGCCAAGCTGCCCGATTTTGCAGCGGAAGGCCGTCTGAAAAACGGTACGGCCGCGCTTGTTGCCAAACACCGCAAACCGCACCGTCATCAAACCGCCCGTTTTATTTCGGATAAGTATAGAACGTCCCGCTCGGCACCACCGGCAGGTTTTGCCGGTAGAAATCCAAATAAGTTTTGTCCGGATTCAGGTCTTTGAAAAGCTGCGGATACACCGCTTTGGCCATAAACTGAATCGACGCGCCGTCTGAAAGCGTGCGCGAATTGGCATGGTATGCGCCGTAAACGCGGTTGTTTTTCACCGCCGGCAGATTCGCCCAGCCCGGACGTTTGGCAAAACCGGCCAAGCGGCGTTCTGCGTCGGCTTTGCTGATGCCCCAGCCCAATACCATCGCCTGAGGGTTTTTCTTCACTTCGGTTTCGCGGCCGGTAATCACAATCACATCGGGCTTGGCGGCCAGCACCAATTCCGGATTGATCGGGCCGTAGTATTCCACCGCTTTGGCCGCGATATTGTCGCCGCCCACCAAAGTGGTCATCGAACCCCACATGCTCTTGCCGAACGTGAAGCTGTGTTCGGCCGGGCCTTTGTTGCCGAATTCGGTATAGACCTTAGGCTTGGGCAAACCGGCTTTCTTCACGCGGCTCTGAATGGTATCGACGATGCGCTTGTAATCGGCGGCGAGCTTGGCGGCTTTTTGCGGCTGGCCGGTCAGCGTGCCGATGATTTGGGTGGATTTGATGTGTTTGTCGACGGTTTGCGCGTTGTAGTCCAACACCACAATCGGGATGCCCGCTTTGTTGATGCGGTCGAGATCCGAACCCAAAGCCTGATACTGCCAATCGGCCAACACCAGCAAATCCGGTTTCAAAGCCAATACTTTTTCCACCGAGAACGTACCGACCTCCACTTCGCCCACGTCGGCCAACTGATTCAGCTTCGGCACGGCCTTACTGAACGCCGCCCAGCTCGGCGGTGCCCACTCCGACCACACGGCTTTGGAAAAACCGACGACATTGTCCAGCGCATTTTTACCGCCGACAGCCATATAGTCCTGATAATAAAAGCCCAAAACCACGCGCTTGGCCGGCAAATCCACAGTGACCTTACGCCCTGCCACATCGGTAATCTGAACCGGCTTGGCATAAGCGGACACCGCACCCAGCGACAAAACGGCGGCTACGGCAAGAGACGGAAAATGCAAAATTTTCATCGGATTTCCTCACTTTTTATTTAATGAAAATAATTACTATTTATTTAATATATATGGAAACAAATGGTAAATCAAGTGAAGAAATGATGGAAAGGCCGTCTGAAAAATTCGGGAAATCAACCGCCGCAGCAAACCGATAAAAAGACATAAAAATGAAGACAAAACAGCTCTGCCGGTTCCGACGGTTGCGACAATCCGAAACCTTATAGCAATCGAATAAAAGTGATGCAAATACCGTGATAACAAATAAAAAAAGACCGTCCAAACACTATTCGGACGGCCTTTGATACGAAATCAGCAAGGTACTTATTCTAACAAAATCAAGCCTTTTTGACAAACTCGGATTTCAGGTTCATCGCGCCGAAGCCGTCGATTTTGCAGCCGATATTGTGGTCGCCCTCCTGCAAGCGGATACCTTTCACTTTCGTTCCCTGCTTGATAACCGACGAGCTGCCTTTTACTTTCAAATCCTTAATCAGCACCACCGTGTCGCCGTCGGCCAAATCTGCTCCGTTGGCATCTTTGACCGACAAAACGTCATCCGCCACTGCGGTTTCACCTGTCTGCCATTCGTGGGCGCATTCGGGGCAGACCAACAGTTCGCCGTCTTCGTAGGTGTATTCGGATTGGCATTGCGGGCATGGAGGGAATGACATAATGGTTCCTTATTCGAATGGGTTTGAAATTGCATGGGATTATAAACGAAACAGGCCGAGACATCGGCAAAACCCAACTGAAACCCGGAAATCTGCACACGTCATTAGCTACGCAAGTCCCTGCACTGGCGAAAATGACGGATTGCATGTTTCTGCACATTTACGAATTTTGCAAAGGCCGCAGGCCGTCTGAAAATTTTCAGACGGCCTGCGCCATACCCGAATCGGGTTTAACTGCGGATACGGCGCAACACTTCTTCCTTGCCGATTAAGGCCAGCACTTCGTCCACGCTCGGGGTTTTGGCGGTGCCGCACACGGCCAGGCGCAGCGGCATACCGAGTTTGCCCATTTTGATGCCTTCTTCGTCGCAGAACGGTTTGAATAAATCGTGAATGGCGGCGGCGTTCCAGTCGGCCAAGCCTTCGAGTTTGTCGGCGAAACGCAGCATCCGCGTGGGAGCTTCGTCGTCCCAATGTTTCTGCACGTCGGCTTCGGCAGGGGTTTGTTTTTCGTAGAAATACAGGCATTCGTCGGCCAGCGCGTTCAGATCTTGAGCGCGGTCTTTCACCAATGCCAACACGTCTTCCAGCGTAGGTTTGGCGGTGTCGTTGATGCCGCGCACGGCCAAACGCGGGGCAATCAGTTCCGCCAGTTTTTCAGACGGCATGGCTTTGATGTGTTCGGCGTTAATCCAATAGAGCTTTTTCAAATCCATGCGGCTGGGGGATGGGGAAACATCTTTCAAATCAAACCATTGGACAAACTGTTCCATCGTGAAAAATTCGTCGTCGCCGTGCGCCCAGCCGAGCCGCGCCAGATAGTTGAGCATGGCTTCGGGCAGGATGCCCATCGCGCCGAAATCGGTGATGGCCACGGTGTCGCCGCTGCGTTTGGAGATTTTTTTGCCCTGCTCGTTCAAAATCATCGGCAGGTGGGCGTATTCGGGCAGTTTCGCGCCCATCGCCTGCAAGATATTGATTTGTTTCGGGGTGTTGTTCACATGATCGTCGCCGCGGATGACGTGGGTCACGCCCATGTCGAAGTCGTCCACCACCACGCAGAAATTATAGGTCGGCGTGCCATCGGCTCGGGCGATAATCAGGTCGTCGAGTGCTTCGTTGGGAATGCTGATTTCGCCTTTGACCAAGTCGTGCCAACGGGTTACGCCGTCAATCGGGGTTTTGAAGCGGACGACGGGTTCGATGCCTTCGGGCACGGGCGGCAGGGTTTTGCCGGCTTCGGGGCGCCAGCGGCGGTCGTAAGTGGCCGTGCCTTCTTTTTCGGCCTTTTCGCGCATGGCTTCGAGTTCTTCTTTGCTGCAATAGCAGTAGTAGGCCGCGCCTTTTTCCAAAAGCTCGGCGATGACTTCTTTGTAGCGGTCGAAACGGCGGGTTTGGTAAACCACGTTGCCGGCGTTGTCGTAATTCAGGCCGACCCAGTCCATGCCGTCGAGAATGATGTTCACCGATTCGGCGGTGGAGCGCGCAAGGTCGGTGTCTTCGATGCGCAGTAAAAATTCGCCTTTGTGCTTGCGGGCGAACGTCCATGAAAACAGGGCGGTGCGCACGCCGCCGATATGGAGGTAGCCGGTGGGGCTGGGGGCGAAACGGGTTTTGACGGTCATGATGAATACTTTCATTGTATTGAATTTTAAAGGCGTATTGTACTGTTTTCGGGCATTTTGAACAAATCAAAGGCCGTCTGAAAATGCGTTCAGACGGCCTTTGATGATGCCGGTTTCAACGGCGGCGGGTCAGTATGCCCCATACCGCGTCGCTCCAACTTTCGATTTGGTAGAGAAACAGCGCGTAGCTTTCCTGAAGCAGGAATTTGTCGCGTTTTTTCCGGCCTCGTAGAGCGTGGTCGGCGTGGCGGAAACGGTGGCGTTCATGCCGAAATTTTTGGCGATGGCCTGCGCACGCGCCAGATGGTAGGGATCGCTCACGATGACCAGGCTGCCGATTCCGTTGGGGCGCAATAAAGGGCGGATGTTTTGCAGGTTTTCGTAGGTATTGCGCGAAGTGTTTTCAAACATGATGTGCCGCGCGGGAACGCCCTGCTTGATGGCATAGCGCCGCCCGACTTCGGCTTCGGTCATGTAGCCTTTTTTCGGCGTGCCGCCGGTGAAGATGATTTTATCCACGCGCCCGCTTTGGTAGAGCGTGATGGCATGGTTGATGCGCTCGCGGAACACGGGCGACGGGCGTTTGTCCCACGCGGCCGCGCCCAACACCACCGCGGCATCGGCATGGAAATCTTTCGGCAAAACCTGATGCCCCATGCGGTACACCTGCCAAACCGTTCCGGCAAACGCCGCCGACACCAGCAGCACGCTGAGTGCCAGGCCGCGCAGCAGGTAAAAGCGCAAGCCGGTTCGACTGTGGAACAGATGGGGCATTTTCAGACGGCCTCTCAGGTAAAATCGGCGTTACGCCAATAATGCTTCGATGTTTTCCAAAGGACGGCCGATCGCGGCGCGCTCACGCCCCACCAAAATCGGCCGCTCCAGCAGCGCGGGATGTTCGGCGATGGCGGCGAGCAGATCGTCATTGCTCAAATCGGGCGTGTCCAATCCCAATTCCTGATACAGGCTGTCTTTCACGCGCATCATGCCGCGCACATCGCTCAAGCCGAGTTTTCGGAACATGTCCTTCAGCGTTGCCAAGTCGGGCGGCGCGGTCAGGTAGTGGACGATTTCGGCTTCGATTCCGCGCGTTTCCAACAAAGCCAAAGCCGCACGCGATTTGCTGCAGCGGTTGTTGTGGTACAAAATCCATTCAGACGGCATCATCATATTCCTTTTGTGAATCATCTTATTATCGACCGCATTGCCGGTTTGCTCAACCATGTCGGCAGGCAGTTAGGAATAAATCTCATTTTTGTGCAAAAATCCAACACCTTGACCTGAACCAAAACACAGGCCGTCTGAAAGGGTTACAATAACCGAATCATCAACCTCATGATTCGGGTTTGTGCCATGAAAACCTTATCCGCCCTGATTTTCGCTTCCGCAGCATTCTTCTCCGCAACCGTTTCCGCCGCCGACCTGCAAACGTGGAACAGCACCGCGCCGCAGTCGCTGCAAAACCTCAAAGCCCCCGTGCGCGTGGTCAACCTGTGGGCAACGTGGTGCGGCCCGTGCCGCAAGGAGATGCCGGAAATGTCGGCATGGTACAAAGCGCAGAAAAAAGGCAGCGTCGATATGGTCGGCATCGCGCTGGATACCACGGAAAACATCGGCAAATTTCTGAAAACCACGCCGGTGGCCTATCCGATTTGGCGTTATACCGGCGCGAGCAGCCGCCAGTTTATGAAATCGTTCGGCAACCAGGTCGGCGTGTTGCCGTTTACCGTGGTCGAAGCCCCGAAATGCGGCTTCAAGCAGACCATCACCGGCGAAGTCAACGCCAAAAGCCTGAATGCGGCATTAAACGCAGCCAAGGCGAAATGTAAGATTTAACGGAACAAAAGGCCGTCTGAAAACCGTCGGGATTCAGACGGCCTTTGTTTTGCACGCGTCGGTTTGACGGCAGCCGGACACGGCGGTTTTCCTTGTGGATAATTCGGGGATAATTTTTCAGACGGCCTGAAACCCTGCCGTATCAAGGCTTTGCGCCTATACGGGGATTCAGGCCGTCTGAATGGTTTTCCACTATCTAAATCATGCCGAACCCTTTATAATTCGGGCTAATCCTATTCTTTTCAGACGGCCTTGCGCCGAACGGCGCGTACACGGGCTGCCCGACGGCGGCCAACGGCAGAACGGATTTTCTTCACGGAAAGTTGTGGATAATTTTGTCGATAACTTCTGTACAGCCTGCGTAAAAGGCTGTATTCAGGCCGTCTGAAACCCTTTTCCAGGAATATTTATGATTCGTTTCGAACAAGTTTCCAAAACCTACCCCGGCGGTTTCGAAGCCTTAAAAAACGTCAGTTTCCAAATCAACAAAGGCGAGATGATTTTCATCGCCGGCCATTCCGGTTCGGGCAAGTCCACCATTTTGAAGCTGATTTCCGGCATCACTAAGCCGACCCGGGGCAAAGTGTGGTTCAACAAGCAGGATTTGGACGGGCTTTCCGACAACCAAATCGGCTTCATGCGCCAGCACATCGGCATCGTGTTCCAAGACCACAAAATCCTCTACGACCGCAACGTGCTGCAAAACGTGATTCTGCCGCTGCGGATCATCGGCTACCAGCCCGCCAAAGCGGAAGAGCGCGCGCGCATTGCGATTGAAAAAGTCGGTTTGAAAGGCCGCGAGCTGGATATGCCGGTGTCGCTTTCCGGCGGCGAACAGCAGCGTTTGTGCATCGCCCGCGCGGTGGTGCATCAGCCCAGCCTCCTGATTGCCGACGAACCGTCCGCCAGTCTCGACCGCGCCTACGCGCTGGATATTATGGAATTGTTCAAAACCTTCCATGAAGCGGGTACGACCGTCATCGTGGCGGCGCACGACGAAACGCTGATGGCCGATTACGGCCACCGCGTCATCCGTTTGCAGAAAGGACGGTTGGCATGAGTCTGATTCATTATGCTTCGCTGCACGTCGAATCGGCGCGCACGGCCTTGAAACAGTTAATCCGCCAGCCCGTCGGCACCTTGCTGACCCTGCTCATGCTGGCGATTGCCATGACCCTGCCGCTGTTTCTCTATCTGGGCGTGCAAAGCGGCCAGAGCATTTTGGGCAAACTGAACGAATCGCCGCAGATTACCGTGTATATGGAAACCGACGCGGCCAAAGCCGACACGGACACGGTGCGGAATCTGTTGCAGCGCGATGCGCGCATCGACAACGTCCGTTTCATCAGCAAGCGGGACGGTTTGCAGGAGCTGCAAGCCAATCTCGACCAGAATTTGGTGTCGATGCTGGACGAAAATCCGCTGCCCGACGTGTTTATCGTGACGCCTGATGCCCAATCCACGCCCGAACAGATGCAGGCGGTTTATCAGGATGTGGTCAAACTGCCGATGGTGGAATCAGCGACGATGGACACGGAATGGGTACATACCCTGTATCAAATCAATGATTTTATCCACAAGATTTTGTGGTTTCTGGCGGTCACTTTAGGCATGGCGTTCGTCTTGGTGGCGCATAACACCATCCGCCTGCAAATCCTGAGCCGCAAGGAAGAAATCGAAATCACCAAACTGTTGGGCGCACCCGCTTCGTTTATCCGCCGTCCGTTCCTGTATCAGGCCGTGTGGCAGAGCCTGTTTTCCGCCGCCGTAAGCCTGGGATTGTGCGCATGGCTGCTCAACACCGTGCGCCCGATGGTGGATGCGATTTTCAAACCCTACGGCCTCAATATCGGCTGGCGTTTTTTCAACGGCAGCGAAATCCTGCTGGTGTTGGGATTCGTCATCGCGCTGGGCGTGTTCGGCGCATGGCTGGCCACCACGCAGCACCTGCTCGGGTTTAAAGCGAAAAAATAAACTGATTTTTCAGACGGTCTGCGGATAACGCAGGCCGTTTTTGTTTTGGCACGATTGGGTTAAGGTTTCATCGCAGCTTTAAAACAGCGTACAATCTTTTCAGACGGCCTGACTGTGCCACGGCAAGGCCGTCTGAAAGCTCCGCCGTCATTAGCGGCGCAAGTCCGCTGCGCTATCCCGCGTAGGTAGGAAGCTAGAACGTTGACTTACTGTAATTTTAAATCTTCCTGAAACCGTCAGGTCTGGATTCCCGCCTACGCAGGAACGACGGATTAGAGATTTTCAAGTTTAACCCCGATTTTGCCAAGGTCTCGGTCTTTTGCCGTTTCAAAGTCAGGCCGTCTGAAAAACCAGTTCTCCGAAAGGAATCCCCATGTCGCCGCTCCAAACCATCGCGCAGCATTTGTCCGCAAACCGCCAAACCGTTACCTGCGCGGAATCCTGTACCGGCGGCCTTCTCTCGGCGGCGTTTACCTCCCTTTCCGGCAGCTCGCAATGGTTTCACCAAAGTTTCGTCACATACAGCAATCAGGCCAAAGAAAACGTCTTGGGCGTGATGCCCGAAACACTGCTGCAACACGGGGCGGTCAGCCGCGAAACGGTTTGCGAAATGGCGCGCGGTGCGAAAGCGGTGGCGCAGGCCGATTATGCCTTGAGTATTTCCGGTATCGCGGGGCCGACGGGCGGCAGCCGGGAAAAACCGGTCGGCACGGTATGGTTCGGTTTGGCCACGCCCGTGGAAAACATCGAGCGCACGGCCTTGTTTGAGGGCGACCGCGAAAGCGTGCGGCGGCAGGCGGTGGGCTTTGCTCTGAACCTGCTGGCGGAACATCTGACCGCCAATGCTTGATTGATATGCACACAAAGGCCGTCTGAATCAGCCTCGCAGAAACTTACTGCGTGCGTTTTCAGACGGCCTTTGTCCGATCGGGATAAACGTTAAAACGGCTTAACGTACTTTGCGGACTGCACCTGCCGCCTCGGAAGCTGCGGCCTTGCCTGCAGCGGCCGGTTTTTCCGTCTCCGCTTGCTCTGCTCGGGCTTCGGCGGCGGTTCTGGCTTCTTTTTGTGCTTGGGCGGCCAATACGGTGACGGACAGGGCAACAGCGGTGGCCAACGCGGCAAGGTTTTTCATGGGTTTTCTTCTTTCTTTACAGTTTCAAATCGCGCCGTCAAAAGCAATACGTCTCCTTTAAGAAGGCTGCCTGAAAAAAAAGTTCAGCAAAATTTATAGAATTTATTCTTATAATTCAGAATCATAATATCTTTATGTCTTAGTTTTATTTATATGGAAAATAAAATAAGGCCGTCTGAAATGTGGCAAATCGCATTTTTCAGACGGCCTTGTGTTAAGAAAATACCTGGTTACTCATGCACTTTTAACAGTTCCACTTCAAACACCAAGGTCGCGTTCGGCGGAATCACGCCGCCCGCGCCGCGTGCGCCGTAGCCCATGTCGGCAGGAATGGTCAGTTTGCGTTTGCCGCCCTCTTTCATGCCGCCGAAACCTTCGTCCCAGCCGCGGATCACTTGGCCGACGCCCAACGTGATGGTCAGCGGTTGGCCACGGTCGACGCTGGAATCGAATTTGGTGCCGTTTTCCAGCCAACCGGTGTAATGTACGGTGATTTCTTTGCCTTTCACGGCTTCTTTGCCGCTGCCGACTTCGATGTCTTCAATAATCAGGCTCATGCTGTTTCCTTTGATTGCGTTGGATAAGGGCATTCAGCTTAACACATTTTCTGCGCATCGACACACTGGTGCAGCGGCACGATCATCTCCTGCTTTTTTGTTTTTTTGCGCCCGTAGCGGTTCCACGCTTTTTCATGGAAATAAAACACCACGGTATTCACCATCGGCTCAATCAGCGCAACCGCGCTCGAGATGCCGATACTGCCGGTCAAGGCATAAGCCACGCCGAAAGCCACGCCGAAATGAAGCATTGCAAAGGTAAGGGTTTTAATCATAATATTATTCTCCGAGGCCGTCTGAAACCGGCCTGTATTATCAGGACAAATAATAACGATTCGCACCTCATCCGTATATTTGGATATTTTTATCCCATCCTAGCCTGGAACAATCATCATCAAAACATCGATAAAGGAAAATTATATGAAACCGCTCAAAATCGTCATGCTCGACCGCGCCACGCTGCCGGAGCGCGAGATTACCTTTGATTTTCCGCACGAATTGGTTTGCCACGACACCACCGAACCGCACGAAGCCTTGCAGCGTATCAGCGGTGCCGACATCGTGTTGACCAACAAAGTGGTGGTTTCCGCCGAAGCCGTTGCGCAAAACCCGCAACTCAAGCTGATTGCGGTGGCCGCCACCGGCGTGAACAACGTCGATGTCGCCGCGGCCAAACAAGCCGGCGTCGCCGTGGCCAATGTGCGCGCCTACGGCAACGAATCGGTGGCGGAACATGCCTTTATGCTGATGATTGCGCTGATGCGCAACCTGCCCGCCTACCAGCGCGACGTAGCCGCCGGTTTGTGGGAACAATCGCCGTTTTTCTGCCACTACGGCGCGCCGATGCGCGATTTGAACGGCAAAACCCTGGCCATTTTCGGGCGCGGCAATATCGGCAAAACCCTGGCGCGGTATGCCGAAGCGTTCAACATGAAAGTCGTGTTCGGCGAACACAAACACGCCGAGAAGGTGCGCGAAGGGTATGTATCGTTTGACGAAGCCATTCAGACGGCCGATGTGGTTTCGCTGCATTGCCCGCTGACCGAACAAACCGCCGGTATGATAGCCGAACCCGAGTTGAAGCAAATGAAGCCGGGCGCGATTCTGATTAACTGCGGACGCGGCGGCCTGGTCGATGAAACCGCCTTGGTCGCTGCTTTGAAATACGGCCAAATCGGCGGTGCGGGGTTTGACGTGCTGACCGAAGAGCCGCCGCGCAACGGCAATCCTTTGCTCAAAGCGCACCTGCCGAACCTGATTGTCACGCCGCACATGGCATGGGCAAGCCAGGAAGCCGCCAACCGCCTGTTTGATATTCTGCTGGACAATGTGGACAAATTCGTCAAGGGGCAGCCGCAGAATCTGGTTTGAATCCGACAATAAAAAGAGGCCGTCTGAATCATTCAGACGGCCTTGATTACGATAGGGAGATGGTTATTTCTTAATCGAGGTCACGGATTAGCGGAAACGGTAGGCGGCGGTGGCCATGAAGCCGTTGTTGTGGATTTTGGAATCGTCTTTCTTGAAGCGGGTTTGTTCCCACTCCGCACCGACTTCCACGTTAGGGGTAACGGCATATTTCACACCCGCGCCGTAGCCTACGCCGTTCATGTTCCGACTGCCGTCGTCAGGGCCTTTGAACTTACCGTAGTGGTAGCCGACTTTGCCGTAGGCCATCACATCGTCGGTCAGGCGGTAGCCTTGGATATAAGACACGCTGGCATCGACTTTCTGTTTCACGTCACCCGCCGTGCCGGTGGCGACGGTACGGTGCAGCGGTTTCACGGCGATTTCCGCGCCGCCGATCCAGTTGCTGTTGCCGAACTGGGCGGTGTGGCTGCCGCGGATGGCAACGTCGCCTTCGTAGTCTTCATTCAAATTCGTGTTTTTCACATCGCTTTTGGTCGCGCCCGCACCGATTTCGACGGCAGGGCCGGTAAATGTGCCGTTTTGGTTGAGCGGGGCGGCAGTCGCGGCAGCGGCGGCGGTCAAAATCAGGGTGGTCAATAAAGTTTTTTTCATGGTCATGCTCCTTTACAGGCAGAGAAAAAGGGAAACGTTCAGGCGGGTTGCCTGCTGCTTTCGTTGGATTCAGTATCGTGGCGTTTCAGACGGCCTGCAAGGTGCTTTGCGTTGGGATTACGCTTTTTGGCAGCGGTTTAACGTTTGTAACCGATGAATTTTTCCAGATGCAGCTTGAGCCGCCATTTCGCTGAAATCTGAGGAAGATGATTTTAATTTACTGAAATAAAAAGATATTTTTCACAACTGTCAGGCCGTCTGAAAAATTCAAACGCCATCGTCCGGCAAAATCCGCGCATCCGTTACAACGGAGTATATTTACATTCAAGAATGTATCTTTATTGCAAAAACAGTTGTCCGCAAAACGGTCGGCTTCACTCATCCGCCGCCCGGCTGCCGGATTCCATACCGTATTTTCAGATGCTGTCCATTCAATCAAAGCAAGGCGGTGCATGGGACATCTTCTTGATTGGCGTTATTTTCAGACGGCCCATCAGGGCTTGGCCGTTGTGTTTCTGTTAAAATAACCGTTTGCCAACCGAGACCGATTAAAGCCGACCATGCACGCCATCGACATCCGCCACGCCGTCAAAACCTACGCCAACGGCTTCACCGCGCTGAACGACGTTTCCTTTACCGTAGAACAAGGCGAGTTTTTCGCCCTGCTGGGGCCGAACGGCGCGGGCAAGACCACGCTGATTTCCGCGACGGCCGGACTCAGCCGCCTGACTTCGGGCAGCATCAGCGTGATGGGTTACGATGTCGTCAAACAGCCGCAGGCCGCGCGCATGAGTTTGGGCGTGGTGCCGCAGGAATTGGTGTTCGACGCGTTTTTTACCGTGCGCGAAGCCCTGCGTTTCCAGTCGGGCTATTTCGGCATCCGCAACAACAATGCCTGGATTGACGAAATCATCGAAAACCTCGGCTTGGGCGACAAAGCCGACACGATTACGCGCAACCTTTCCGGCGGCATGAAGCGGCGAGTGATGGTCGCGCAGGCCTTGGTACACCGTCCGCCCGTGATTGTGCTGGACGAACCGACCGCCGGCGTCGATGTCGAGCTGCGCCAAAGCCTGTGGACGTTCATCGACAGCCTGAACAAGCAAGGCCACACCATCATCTTAACCACACATTATCTGGAAGAGGCGCAAAACCTGTGCAGCCGCATCGCCATGATGAAACAAGGCCGCCTGGTGGCTTTGGATTCGACCGAACACCTGCTGCATGCCGAGCAGGGCGTACGCGTGGAACTGCAACTGTCCGCGCCGCTGCCTGCCGCTTTGCAGCCTTGGTTGATTGGCGGACAAGACGGCAAAACCTTACTCAAGCTGGACAACTACAACCGCCTCAGCGAAGTGTTGGCCACGCTCAAAAGCGCGGGCATCGATGTGCTGCACATGGCATTGCCCGAAACGGATTTGGAAGACGTATTTGTGAAGCTGACGCGTTGAGGCCGTCTGAATTTTGTCGGTACGGTTAGCCGCCCTAAGCGGCGTAACCGTACCCACGTCTGCAAATATTATAAAAGTGGCAAGGCCGTCTGAAATTCGTTTTCTTAAACTTTTCAGACGGCCTTTGCCTATTTCATGGGATTTCGTACGGTTACGCCGCTGGGGGCGGCTAACCGTACCTACGCGGTCTGAAAACGGTTTTGAATGAAATGCCAAAGCAAACAAGGCCGTCTGAATTTTCAGACGGCCTTGTTTATCCCACCAATCAATCTTTCAATTTCTCCACCAAACCCACGCCCACGCCGCAGATGCCGACGTGCACCGCCACCGCCGGCGACACCGGCACGCTGTCGCCCAATTGCAGGCCGGTTTTTTGCTGGAAACGGTCGGCAAATTTCTCATACGTTTCTTTCTCGCCGCTATACAGACCCGACAGCATAAAGTCTTGCGCCGGTTTGCCCTCCATCTGCTTTTGTGCGTAGGCGATCACCGAATCGAACATTTCTTCGTCATCGCCCACCGTCCCCAAACGCGACAGCTTGTCTTCGGAAAAATGCAGGATCGTGCGCAAACCGAGCCAATCGCTGAAACGCGCGCCCAAGCGCGACAAAGTGCCGTGAAGCGACAAAGACTGCATCGAACGCAGGCCGAAAACAATGTGGCTGTTGGGTTTCAAACGTTCCAGATAAGCGACGGCCTCTTCCGGCGTTTTTCCTTCTTCCAGCAAACGCACGGCTTCAAGCGCGAAAAAACCTTCCGGCATACAGCAGCTGCCGGTATCGACGACATAAATCTGCAATTGCGGAAAATCGGGCAGCAGCGCACGGATGGTGTCGGCCGAATCGCTGAGTTTGTGGCTCAATGTGGTGATGATGACCTGCTGATAACCTTGTTTGATTAGATAATTGAATGTGTTGCGCAATAAATCCGCAGGCGGCGGTGCGGTGGAAACCTCCGCATCCAAATGATTTTGCCGCCAAACGCAATAATCATGGTTGTCGATTTCGATACCGTCGGCCAACTGCTGCGTACCCAAATCAACACGCAAAGGCAGAATCTGTACCAAACTGTCGCGGTCTGCAACCTCCGCCAGCGAACCGGTTGACGTGGACATGACCGCGCAGCGGTACAACGAATACGAACTTGACATAGTGGCTCCCTTAGCTTTCCTGTTTTTATGAAATATAAATAAACGGCTAAAATTTATGATAAACGGTATTATTAACGCTGTCTATCTTTTCTTGATTAACAATCAACCGCTTAATCCGAATGCATATCGAACCGAAACGTCCGCGCCCGACCGACTGTTTTTTCAGACGGCCTGATTTCTTTTTGCTACAATCGTTTACCAATCCGACCCGACCATCCGCACCAAAGAGAGCCAAACATGCAGAAAATTACCCTGATTGCCGCCTATGCCGCCGACCGCTGCATCGGCATCGGCAACGCCATGCCCTGGCATCTGCCCGAAGATTTCGCCTTTTTCAAAGCCTATACCACCGGCAAGCCCGTCATCATGGGGCGCAGAACATGGGAATCTCTGCCGAAAAAACCGCTGCCCCACCGCCGAAACATCGTCATCAGCCGTCAGGCGGATTATCCGGCCGAAGGCGCCGAAGTGGCGGAAAGTTTGGGTGGGGCTTTGGCGTTGTGTGCCGACGCGCCGGAAATCATCATCATGGGCGGCGCGCAAATCTACGCCCAAGCCCTGCCGCTGGCCACCGACCTGCGCCTGACCGAAGTGGCATTGAACGTGGCAGGCGGCGACGCGTTTTTCCCTGAATTTTCCGAAAACGAATGGCTGGAAACCGCACGCGAGCCCCACACCGCGGCCAACGGCACGGATTACGCGTTCGTGCATTACCGGCGGCGTTGATGCTGTTTATATTAAAAGGCCGTCTGAAAACTTATCGGAATACTCCGCTATGTTTCAGACGGCCTTTTTACATGAAATCCGATCCTATTTTTTAATATCCACCACGGAAGCCTGAATCGGGAAAGTAACAATATCCACCGCAAAGGCCAGCGGAATCAAAGCCTTCCACACGCCGCGTGCGATTCGGCCTCTGCCGGCTTTGTAACGATAGAATTTCAGCGGCAGCGGCGTGCGGAACGTGTGTTGCAGCTTACTGCGGTCAGCAAGATTGACGGCTTGCAGTTTGAGCGTCATCGTATTCGAGCATTTCAGGTTTTCCGGATATTGACGGCAATGGAAGCCGAGCTTTTCCATCGCCGCTTTTTCACCTTTTTTCAACGCCGCTTCAGGCTTGTAAAAGTCGAAATCCACGCGCAGCGTGCTGCTGCCGTCGCGGTCGAGCACGGCAAAATGGCTGTCGTCTTCCGCCTGTTTGATGGTATTGGACGGCGAGACGCTCAAATACGCCAAATCGGTTTGCGCCAATATGCTGCGCAGTTCGGTCAGATCACTGTCACTGCCTTCAGGCTGCACCAGATAGGCGCGCTTTTGGCCGGCCAGCAGCAGCGCGTTTTCAAAACCGGCCACACTCTGCACCGGCCGTCCCGCGGCAACCAGCGTATCGGTCAGGCTTTCGTCGACAGCCCAACGCCGATTTTCCGCATCTTCCAACCCGTTGGATACGGCACCGGAAAACACGCAGCCGCCCAGCAAAGGCACAATGCAGGCGGATAAGAAAAGTATTTTTTTCAACATTTTTCGGTTCCTCGTTCAAGAAAGCAGGCCGTCTGAAAACCTGACCGGAATCCCCGTCATGTTTCAGACGGCCTCGGATAAAAACGGTGGGCTGCCAATATCGGTTTCAATGCCGTTGGCCGCCGCCGTAAAAAAACGGTTTGCCGCATAAATTATGCCGCAAACCGCTGTTTTTTCTTACGCGCCGCGTTTCTCCAACACCGCTACGGCAGGCAGCTCTTTGCCTTCCAAAAACTCAAGGAACGCGCCGCCGCCGGTGGAGATGTAGCTGATTTTGTCGGTGATGCCGAATTTGGCAATCGCCGCCAGCGTGTCGCCGCCGCCGGCGATGGAAAACGCGCTGCTCTCGGCGATGGCTTCGGCCACGGCTTTGGTGCCGTCTGAAAATTGGGCGAACTCGAACACACCCACGGGGCCGTTCCACACAATCGTGCCGGCGTTTTTCAGGATTTCGGCCAGCTCGGAGGCGGATTGCGCGCCGATGTCCAAAATCATGTCGTCCGCCGCCACGTCGGCCACGGCTTTTTTCTCGGCAGCGGCGGTTTCGGCGAATTCTTTGGCGGTGACCACATCAACCGGCAGCGGCACGGAGCCGCCTTTGGCCGCGGTTTTGGCGATGATTTTTTTCGACTCTTCCACCAAATCGGTTTCCGCCAACGATTTGCCGATGGGTTTGCCTTCGGCCAGCAGGAAAGTGTTGGCGATGCCGCCGCCGACGATGAGCTGGTCAACCTTGTCGGCCAGCGACTCGAGAATGGTGAGTTTGGTGGACACTTTGCTGCCCGCCACAATCGCCACCAGCGGACGCGCAGGTTCTTTCAGGGCTTTGCCCAACGCGTCGAGTTCGCCCGCCATCAACACGCCCGCACAGGCCACGGGTGCGGCTTGAGCCACAGCTTCGGTGGACGCTTGGGCGCGGTGCGCCGTGCCGAACGCATCGTTCACGAACACGTCACACAAGGCGGCATAGGCTTTGCCCAGCTCCAAATCGTTTTTCTTTTCGCCTTTATTAATGCGCACGTTTTGCAGCATCACCACGTCGCCCGCGTTCAGCGCAGGTTTGTTTTCGCGCCAGTCGTTGAGCACTTTGACTTCTTTGCCGAGCAAACCGCCTAAATGTGCGGCCACGGGCGCAACGTCGTCTTCGGGGTGGAACTCGCCTTCGGTCGGACGGCCGAGGTGGGTCATCACAATCACCGCCGCGCCGTTGTCCAGGCAGTATTGGATGGACGCAAGCGAAGCGCGGATGCGGGTGTCGTCGCTGATTTTGCCGTCTTTGAACGGCACGTTCATGTCGGCGCGGATGAGCACGGTTTTGCCGGATACGTTTTGTTCGGTGAGTTTCAAGAATGCCATTTTGCTTCCTTTAACAATGATGAAAAAAAGGGAAATTCGGGGATATTATGCCGTGAACGGCAGGACGGGGTAAAGGGATTAGGTCAAACAATGCCTGCTTGCCTGCAGCATCTGAAACCGCAACGGAATACTTAAGAACGTTTTTTTACAACAGAATAATTGCCCTGTTTGTTTTTTTCGGTTTTCACACACAAACGGTCACCGCAGCGGACAATATCGGATTCGTTAATCAGTTGGACCATTTCAGCTTCGGGCTTCAAATCCTGAATGATGTATTTGTAGTAAAACGTCAGCGCAACGCCGCTCAACAGCAGCAAACCGAAACTTACCGCCAGCGCAATCCAGCCGAACTTCAGTATCTGGCGGCCTTTATCGGTCGCGGCCGCCATGAAGTGCTTGAATTCCTTGGTATGCCCGGCAAGGCTGCTGCGTGATTCCTGTAAATTCGATTCGTATTTGCTGACTGTTTCGCCCAATCCGTAGCGGATGTCTTCCAGTACCGCCCAAACTGCTTCATCACGGATTTCCTGCATATGGCGGGAAATTTTTTCATCGGTCTGTTTGCTCAACGTAAGGCATTGGTTTTGAAACAGCCTCATCAGCTCGGCGGTCTCATCGACCAATCGGTTCAATTTGTCTTCATTCATTATTTCGTCTCTCAAAGTTATCTCGACAACGACATGCCGCGGCTTGCTTCCTGCTGCAACTGAATCTGCTGCCTGTACTCGAGTGCTTCGTCCGCACGCTCCATCATCGCTTTGCCTGCTTCATTGTCGCCCAAAACGTTTATGGTGCGGGCGAAAGTGTCGCCGTCGGAAACGGCGGCGGTTTTCATCAGGGCGATTTTATCGGCCAGCGAAAGGTTGGCAGGATTGGAAAGGCCGTCTGAAAGTGTTTCGGGGCGTTTTTCAATCGGAACATAAGCCGCCGCTTCCGCTTTTCGGCGGCTCTGCTCGGTGGATTGGTAATAAAACCCGTCCGCTTTGGCGCGTTCGCCCGCTTCCACGTCGCCGGCTATGCTTTCGGCAACCGTGCGTGCGGCGTTGTATGCGCCCACATAAGGCGTGCCGTAGGTAATATAGACGCGGTTGTCGCGGAGGTCCCTGTCGAACTTGCCGACCATTGCGCGGTAGTCTTCGGTGCGCTCCAGATACTCCTGCGGACGGGTCAGTACGCCGGTTCCGGGTTCGGTCAGGTTGCCGATACCGTGTTTGCTCAGGGCCGTATCCAATACCGGTACGGGGCTTCTGGAATCGAACGGATCCAGCCTGCCGGCGGACAGCGGCAGCGTAAACGGCAGACGGCGGTCGTGGTTGGCGTAACCGCCTTCTTTTTCCAACGCCTCGATTTCCTCGGCGGTGGCATATTTTTGAACCGGCCCGTAGTGCGGCGAAACGGCGCAGACGACATCGGTGGCCATACACAGGTTGCTGATGCCGCGCGCCGTCTCATCGGTCGGAATACGGTAGCCCAAACCGGCCGCGCCGTAGCCGTTGTAGGTATAGGCATGATCGACGGCATCGCCGAAATAGTGCTTCAGGTACTGCACTTCCGCACCGGCGAGGGAGTGGCCGGTCAGATAGACGTTGGGGTATGTATCATTTAAATCGCCATACTCTTTGGCGTAGTCAAACAACTGATAAGCAAATTCTCGGGCTTCGTCAAATTGCGGATTGGTACGGGTAAACACCATTGCACCGTCCGTCCACAGGAAATCGCCCAGCAGTTCTTCCGAACCGCGTATGGCTCCGTGGAATGCTTTGGTCTCTCTGCTCTGGTAAATGGAAGCATTGAAACTGTCGCCGCGGATATTGCTGTTTTCATTCGGAAAATCCGCAATGACATCTAATTCCTCAATTTCTCCGTCAGGATAGGTAACACTAACAACCGGTTGTCCGTTTTCATTCAAAATCAGGTTTCCGTTTGCATCACGTTTACGGTGTTTATGGTCGGAATAGCTGTCTTCAGCCAAAATCGCATTCAAGTATTCGGCCTTGTTGAATTGTGTATTGCTCATCATTTTTTCCTTACTTCAACTCGAATCGCTGCCAGTTCTTTCTGCGCCCTTTCTCCAAATTGTTCTTTTGGTGAAACATGCAGGGTTAGTTTTTTAATGGTGTTTGCTCGCTGTCTAGGCTGATTATACTTCCACAGCGTAATATAGCCGTCTTTCCGATACAGGCCGTCTGAAACCTTATCGCTGGAAGTGGCCGAAGCTGTATAAACGACCTGACTGATATTCGGTTTAGGTTCAAAATATATATCCACCAGCCGCCATTGCCAATGGCAGGGCTTGCCCTGATTCAGGTAGTCTTCGTCCATCAGGGCATCAAAATACACCGTGCCTTTGTAAACATTCGGACTGACTTTCTTAACCGGAACGGACGTTCCGCCTTGAAAGTTCGCTCTCGCCCCCATCAGTTTGTTGGTGTCGTAGCGGCAGTCGGGAATGATGTAATGCGCATAGGCGGAAACGGCTTCGAGATTGTCGGGCGCGTCCTTTAAGGTAACGGTAAATTCGTAGGCTTCTTTCGGGTTCGGGTTTTTCTTAACCTGAAATTTTTCCTGATTGACGGTCTGTTGGATGTCGTTCATCGGCTTTCCTGTAACGTTGGTGCAGCCTGCCAGCAAAAGCAGCAGGATAGCGGGTTGGATTAGGGGGAAACGGGGAAACACGGAATGCTCCTTGTCTTTAAAATGGAATAAGGTTTTTTTCAGACGGCCTGCAATGTGTCGGGGGAGAAATGGTAATGCCATTTGTAAATAACGGGAAGGGTCAGGACGGTTATTTATAAATGGCATTATCCCTTATCGTTCTCGGTGTTTATGGTCGGAATAGCTGTCTTCAGCCAAAATGGCATTTAAGTATTCGGCTCTGTTAAATTGCATATTGTTCATCATTTTTTCCTCAATTCAACTCGAATTGTTGCTAAATGTTTTTTCTGCTGTTCGCCAAATTTTTCTTTATCAGCTTTGGCGAATAAGGTAAGTTTTTTAACGGGATTTGCTCTCTCCCTAGTCTGATTATATTTCCAAAGCGTAATATAGCCGTCTTTACGGTATAGGCCGTCTGAAACTTTGTCCCTATCTGTAACCGAAGCCTTATAAATGACCTGACTGATATTCGGTTTGGGTTCAAAATTCACATCCAATACCCCCCATTCCCAATGGTAGGGCTTGCCCTGATTCAGATAATCTTCGTCCAGCAGGGCATCAAAATACACCGTGCCTTTGTAAACGTTAGAGCTGACTTTTTTAACCGGAACGGACATTCCGCCTTGAAAGTTCGCTCTCGCCCCCATCAGTTTGTTGGTGTCGTAGCGGCAGTCGGGAATGATGTAATGCGCATAGGCGGAAACGGCTTCGAGATTGTCGGGCGCGTCCTTTAAGGTAACGGTAAATTCGTAGGCTTCTTTCGGGTTCGGGTTTTTCTTGACCTGAAATTTTTCCTGATTAACGGTTTGTCTGATGTCGTTCATCGGCTTTCCTGTAACGTTGGTGCAGCCTGCCAGCAAAAGCAGCAGGATAGCAGGGCAGATAAACGGGAAACGGGCAGACATCGGGTTCTCCTTAAGGGGATTTTTCAGACGGCCTGCGACAGAGGCCGTCTGAAAATGTTTATGCGGATATGCTCAATCGTAGCCGAAATTCCGCAGCGGTGGCAAAAAACGGGCTGAAAGTAGGAAAATTCGGATAAAATGGGCAAAACTTTCAATGCGGATAAACTTTATGGCTTTTTCATTTTCAAAATCAGGAAACTTTATGCTCCGTTCCGTTTTGCTCCTGCTTCTGCTGGTTCCTGCTTTGCCGTCGTGGGCGCAAACCCTGTCGCAAACCCTGCCCAACGGCCTGAAAGTCATCGTCAAGGAAGACCGTCGCGCACCGGTGGCGGTGTCGCAGCTTTGGTATAAAGTCGGCAGCGTGGATGAAAAGCCGGGCAAAAGCGGCTTGAGCCACGCGCTCGAGCATATGATGTTCAAGGGCACGCCGTCGGTGCCGTCGGGCGAATTCAGCCGCCGCGTTTCGGCTTTGGGCGGGTCGCTCAATGCCTACACCAACCGCAGCGAAACCGTTTATTACGAAAACGTTTCCGCCGCCAACCTGCCCGAGGTGTTGAAGCTGGAAGCCGACCGTATGCAGAACCTGAATTTCAGCGATAAGGATTTCGCCAACGAAATGAGCGTCATCCGCGAGGAACGCCGCCAGCGCACGGAAGACACCGCCGCGGGCAAACTGTGGGAACAGGTTTATCTCACCGCGTTCACCAAGCCCTCGATGCGCGCCTCGGTCATCGGTTATATGAACGACCTGTACACGCTCAAAGCCGACGACTTGCGCGATTGGTACAGGCAGTTTTACGCGCCGAACAACGCCACTTTGGTGATTGTCGGCGATGTCGATGCGAAGCAGACGATTCAGACGGCCTCGAAACTCTTCGGCGGCATTCCGTCCAAACCGCTGCCGCCGCGCAACGATTTGGGCGAACCGGCCGAGCGCGAGGCGGCTTTTGCCGAAACCGCGTCCGCCGTGACCCGCCAGCCTTTGGTGGCGTTGTCCTACCGCGTGCCCGCGCTGGAAAAAACCGGCGACACCATGCCCTATGCGCTGGATGTGTTGAGCGATGTTTTGGCGGGCAATTCGTCGAGCCGGCTGGATAAAAATCTGGTGCGCGGCAAACAGACCGCCCTGAGCGTGGGCGTGAACTACGATATTTTGAGCCGCGAAACGCCGCTGTTCAGCCTGATCGGAATGCCCAACGACGGCGTAAACGAACAGGATTTGCTGGCCGCCATGCGCGCCGAAATCCGGGACATCGCCGAGAAGGGCGTAGGCAAAGACGAACTCAAACGCGTGAAAACCCGCATGGAATCAGGCGAAATCTACGCCCGCGACTCCATGACCTCTCAAGCCTCGCTGATGGGACGCTTGGAAACACGCGGCTTCAAATATACCGACGAAGCCGAAATCCGACGCCGTCTGAAAAAAGTGACCGCCGCCGAGGTGCAGGCCGCCGCGAAATTACTGACCGACGCGCGTTCCAGCGTGGTGGTGGTGAAGCCGCAAACGCAGGCGGCGAAGTAATCAAAAGATCTCAGGCCGTCTGAAAAAAAAGTTTTCAGACGGCTTTTTCTTTTTTTCAAAACAGAATATTTCACCCTCCACACAAACCTGTCTCCGCCCCGCCAGATAGAAAGAGGGATGGATTTGCGCAATAATGCAAATTTCCTGTCTGCCCATAAAAAGGCCGTCTGAAAACAAATTTTTCAGACGGCCTTTTTCAAAACCGAACCTTCGATCGCCCGCAAACCTGTCCCCCATCCCGCCTGCGGGAAGGCACTGGGGACTGGTGGCGCATTCCGCTTCGCAAACTTCAAATCTGAAATTCCCAAAACGGTTTTTCAGACGGCCTTGAGGGCATGGATTGCCGCGGTTTCAACCAAGCCGCAGACTGGGTTCAGTTCTAAAAAATCCGGGTAGAAAACCACTGCTGAGTTGGAGCCACGGCCTGCAACCACCGTCCTCAAAAACCACCCTTCCCCTACCCCCTTCCCGCCAGAAGGGAAGGGGGATGGATTTGCGCAATGGTGCAAATTTCCTGTCTGCCCGTAAAAAGGCCGTCTGAAAACAGATTTTTCAGACGGCCTTTTTTCAAAACCGAACCTTCAATCGCCTGCAAACCCGTCCCCGCCGCCAGACGGGAAGGAGATGGATTTGCGCAATAATGCAAATTTCCTGTCTGTCCGTAAAAAAGCCGTCTGAAAAAAGTTTTCAGACGGCTTTTTCTTTTTTCAAAACAGAATATTTCACCCTCCACAAAAACCCGTCCCCCGTCCCGCCCGCGGGAAGGGGTTAGGGGAAGGGTGGCGCGTTCGGCTTCGCAAATTTCAACGCCAAAATATCCAAACTGACTTTTTAATGGATTCAAACCAAATCTTTCAAGCGGTAAAGTGCGTCCAGGGCTTCCCGCGGCGATAAGTGGTCGGGGTGGATTTCGGCCAAGGCGGCCAGCAATTCGCTTGGTTTTTCAGACGGCCTTTCAAGGCGGTCATCGGTTTCGGCATCGTCTTCTTCAGACGGCATGGTTTGGAAAATATCCATTTGCGGCTGCTGCGCGGCGGCTTGGGTTTCCAAGCCGGACAAATGTTTCTGCGCGGCTTTGAGGGCACGGGCGGGCAGGCCGGCGAGTTTGGCGACGGCGATGCCGTAGCTTTTGCTGGCGGGGCCGGGTTGGATCTCGTGCAGGAACACGATGTCCTGCCCCTGCTCCAGCGCGGAAAGGTGCATATTCACCGCGCCGGCGTGGGCTTCGGGCAACTTCGTCAGCTCGAAGTAGTGGGTGGCGAACAGGCTGAAGGATTTGTTTTTTTGCAGCAGATGTTCGGCGATGGCCTGCGCGAGGGCGAGGCCGTCGAAGGTGGAGGTGCCGCGGCCGACTTCGTCCATCAACACCAAGGATTGTTCGGTGGCGTGGTGCAGGATGTAGGCGGTTTCGCTCATTTCGACCATAAAGGTCGAGCGGTTGGAAGCCAAATCGTCGCTGGCGCCGATGCGCGTGAAAATGCGGTCGATGGGACCGATTTTGGCGGCCTGCGCCGGCACGAAGCAGCCGGTGTGGGCAAGCAGGGTAATCAGCGCGACTTGGCGCATGTAGGTGGATTTGCCGCCCATGTTGGGGCCGGTGAGCAGCATCAGGCGGTGTTTGTGGTCGAAACGGGTGTGGTTGGGCGTGAAGTGGCGTACCTGCTCTTCGACGACGGGGTGGCGGCCGCCGTCGATTTCCAACACGGGATAATCGGCAAACTCGGGGCAGACAAAGCGGCGGGTTTGGGCGAGTGCGGCAAAGGCGGCCAACACGTCCAGCGCGGCGGCGGCTTTGGCGGCTTTCTGCAGCTGCGGCAAGGCCGTCTGAATGTCTTTGAGCAGGTTTTCGAAGAGTTGTTTTTCCAAGGCAAGGGCTTGGTCTTGCGCGGTCAGGACTTTGTCTTCAAAGGCTTTCAGTTCGGGCGTGATGAAGCGTTCGGCGTTTTTCAGGGTTTGGCGGCGCTGGTAGTCGGCGGGGGCTTGCTCGGCCTGCACTTTGGACAATTCGATGTAAAAGCCGTGCACGCGGTTGAACTCGACCTTAAGCGTGGACAAGCCCGTGCGCTCTCGTTCGCGGTTTTCCAAAGCCAGCAGGAATTCGTCGCCGTGGTTTTGAATGTGGCGCAGTTCGTCGAGCTCGGCATGAAAACCGTGGTTAATCACGCCGCCGTCGCGCAGCCAGACCGCAGGTTCGGGCAGAATCGCGGCCTGCAATTGTTCGGCCACGGGCAAGGTGGCGGGGAACACGCTTTGCAGCGTTTCCAGCAGGCTGCTGCCTTCGGCGGAAAATTCCAGCCGGGCAAGTTCGAACAGGCTGTCGCGAAGCGCGGCCAAATCGCGCGGACGGGCATTGCCCACCGCCACGCGGGCGGCGATGCGTTCGATGTCGGCAATGTTTTTCAGACGGCCTTGGATGCCGCCGAACTGCCCGGCTAAAGCAGCCACGGCCTGCTGGCGCGCGCGGATGTGGTCGCGGTTGCGCAAGGGGTGGTGCAGCCACATCGCCAACAGGCGGCTGCCCATGTGGGTGGCGCAGCGGTCGAGCGTCGACATCAAAGTCGGCGATTTTTTGCCGCTCAAAGTCTGGGTGATTTCCAGATTGCGGCGCGTGGCCGCGTCCATGCCGATAAACTGGCCGTCGGTTTCGAGCGACAGGCCGTCAAGGTGTTGCGGCATCAGGTTTTGCGTCAGTCGGATATAATTGACAAGCGCACCGGCCGCCCCGATTGCCGCGGCGTGTTCGTCGGCATCCAAACCGAAGCCGCGCAAATCCTGGCTGCCGAAATAACCGGTCAACAGCTTTACCGCCGCATCGGTCGCGAACTGCCAAGCGTTCAGGCGCGTGAGGTTGGCGTTTTCCAAAGGCGGCAGGGTTTGGCCGTCGGCCAGCAGAATCTCCGCCGCCTGCAACCGCGCCAATTCATCGGCCAACTGCGCCGCCTCCACCTGCTTGACTTTGAATTCGCCGCTTTGCAGCGAAGCCCACGCCAAGCCGATGTGTTTTTTGGTGTGGTTGACCGCCACGATGCGGTTGGTTTCCTTATCTTCCAAAAAGGCCGAATCCGTCAGCGTACCGGGCGTGACAATCCGCACTACTTTGCGTTCCACCGGCCCTTTTGTCGCGCCCACTTCGCCGACCTGCTCGCAAATCGCCACGCTTTTGCCCATTTTCACCAAACGCGCCAAGTATTGCTCGGCGGCATGAAACGGCACGCCGGCCATCTTAATCGGTTCGCCCTCCATCTGCCCGCGCGTCGTCAGCGTGATGTCCAACAGCTTGGCCGCCTCCACCGCATCATCGAAAAACAGCTCGTAAAAATCGCCCATGCGGTAAAAAACCAGTTTGTCGGCATGTTGCGATTTGATGCCGAGATATTGCTGCATCATCGGCGAAACGGCGGGTTTGGTCATTTCAGACGGCCTTGTGTGCAAAAAAACCTATTGTAGCAAAAGGCAGATGGCTTGAGGCCGTCTGAAAAGCGTTTTTCAGACGGCCTCAAGATTTAAGGATTTTTTCCGATAACGTGGACAGCACCAATCAGTTGAATCGGAAAGGTCACGACATCAACAGCCATCGTCAGCGGAAGCAGGGCTTTGAGCAGGCCGCGTGAGACGGTACCTTTTTTCGCTTCATAGCGGTAAAACACCAGCGGCAGCGGTTGGCGGAAGGTATGCTGCAAGTGGTTGCGGTTGTTGAGCGTAACGGTTTGCAGCTCGAGCGTTTGCGAAGTGGTGCAAAGTAAATCTTTGTCATAATCGCGGCAATTGAAGCCGAGCCGTTCCATCTGCGCTTGTTCGCCCGCTTTCAAAAGTTTTTTCGGTTTGAAGAACTGAAATTTCACGCCTAAAGTGCTTTTAACATCGCTGCTGATGACGGCAAAATTTTCTTCCTGCTTGCCGGGAGGAAGGCGGTTGGGCAATACCTTTAAATAAGTCAAATCAGTTTGCGCCAAAATGCTTGGCAGACTGATGCGCTCGGAAGATTGGGGGCGCACCAGATAGGCGCGTTTTTTGCCGGCCAGCAGCATCGCGTTTTCAAAACCGGCCACCTGCTGCACCGGCTTTCCTACGGCGATTAGCGTATCGCTCAGGCTTTCTTCTTTTATCCAGCGCGAATTTTCCGATTCATTAATACGGTAATCTAAATACCGCGAAATAAAGCACGCACTCAGTAAAGGAAGCACGGAAATACTGATGATGATCGGTTTCCACACGGCTTGACTCCTTGTCATGATAAACAACAGAAATATCATATATTTATCATAATAAAGGCCGTCTGAAAAGCAGCAGATACTTTTCAGACGGCCTTTGGATTGAGAGATACGCTTAACCGCGCACGCGCTCGATTTTTGCGCCGACGCCGCCGAGTTTTTTCTCGATGTGTTCATAGCCGCGGTCGAGGTGGTAGATGCGGTCGACGATGGTTTCGCCACCGGCAACTAAACCCGCCATCACCAAACTGGCCGAAGCGCGCAGGTCGGTGGCCATCACGGTCGCGCCGGAGAGTTTGTCCACGCCGGTAACAAAGGCGGTGTTGCCTTCGGTGGTGATGTTTGCGCCCATGCGGTTGAGTTCGGGAACGTGCATGAAGCGGTTTTCGAAGATGGTTTCCACCACGCGCGACGAGCCTTCGGCCACGGCGTTCATCGCCATGAATTGCGCCTGCATGTCGGTCGGGAAGCCCGGGTGGACGACGGTGCGGATGTCCACCGCTTTCGGCCGCTGCTGCATGTCGATGGTAATCCAGTCGTCGCCCGCTTCGATGATTGCACCGGCCTCAACGAGTTTGTCCAACACCACTTCCATGGTTTTCGGCGCGGCGTTGCGCAGGGTGACTTTGCCGCCGGTCATGGCCACGGCGCACAGGAAAGTGCCGGCTTCGATGCGGTCGGGCACAACGGAATGTTCCGCACCGTGCAGCTCTTTCACGCCTTCGACGGTCATTGTGGATGTGCCGATGCCGCTGATTTTCGCGCCCATTTTTACTAAACATTCGGCCAAATCGACCACTTCGGGTTCGATGGCGCAGTTTTCCAAAACCGTCGTGCCTTCGGCCAAAGTCGCGGCCATCAATAAGTTTTCCGTACCGCCCACCGTTACCACGTCCATCACCACGCGTGCGCCTTTCAGACGGCCTTTGGCTTTGACATAGCCGTGTTCGATGACGATTTCCGCCCCCATGGTTTCCAGGCCTTTCAGGTGCTGGTCAACCGGGCGCGAGCCGATGGCGCAGCCGCCGGGCAGACTGACCTGCGCCTCGCCGAAACGCGCCAGCGTCGGGCCCAATACCAAAATCGACGCACGCATGGTGCTGACCAATTCATACGGCGCGCAGGTGTTGTTGACCGTACCGCCGTTGATTTCGAATTCGTGCACATTGTCGGTCAGCACGCGCGCACCCATGCCCTGCAAGAGTTTTTGCGTGGTTTTTACGTCGGCCAGCATCGGTACGTTTTTCAGGCGCAGCGTGCCCGAAGTCAGCAGACCCGCGCACATCAGCGGCAGCGCGGCATTTTTCGCGCCGGATACGGTGATTTCGCCGTTTAACGGGCCGTTGGCAGAGATTTTGAGTTTGTCCACAGTGGTTCTTTCGTTGTCACTAACCGCCCAAACACGCGGTTTCGGCGTAAAAATCGGATTGAATTCGGAATTATAAGGATTTTTGCGCACTTTGTGGGCATGGCGGCGAAAAATTTATCAACGCGCAAAAAAGGCCGTCTGAACAGGATGGTGTTCAGACGGCCTTGGTTTGTCCGGCAGACTGCGGCAAAGGTTTCAGACGGCCTCTGACGGTTGCGTCCAAGTTGCGTAGGGATGTTTGCTCAGATAGGCATTGGTGAATCTGCCGTCGGAGGTGATTTCTTCGCCCAGCCAGTCGGGTTTGGCAAACGCGGCGTCTTCCGACGGCAGTTCGATTTCCGCCACCACCAGTGGCGCGTTGTCGCCGGAATATTCGTCGATTTCGTATAAAAAACCTTCGAATTCGACGCGGTAACGGCGTTTTTCCATCTTAAACGGACACATCGCCGCCATCATCGTCTGCGCGTGTTCCAACGGGATTTCATATTCGAACTCGCTGCGGCTCACGTCGGAAATATAGCCTTTGAGCGTCAGCCACGCCTGATTGCCGGTAATGCGCACGCGGATGGTGCGCTCTTTTTCCACGCTCAGATAGCCTTGCTGCAAGATTTGCGGCGCGGACGCGGACGCGCGCCAGTCATCGTTTTTCAATAAAAAACGGCGTTCGATTTCTACGGACATTTTCAGACGGCCTTTCAAAACGGTTTGAATACGACAAGATACAGCGCGGCAAGCATCATCAGCACCGGCACTTCGTTGAAAAAACGGTAAAACTTGTGCGGATGGCGGCAGGCGTGCTGCTCGAAGCGGCGCAGGTGGGCGCGGCAGATGTGCTGGTAGCCGATGAGCAGAATCCCCAGCGTGGCTTTGCCGTGCACCCAGCCCATGCTCCACCAATCCGTTACGAACGGAATCGCCAAGCCGCACATCACGGCCAGAATCCCCAGCGGCGACATGAATTTATACAGCCGCTGTGCCATACCCAGCAGCCGCGCATATTCGGCGGCTTCGGTTTGCGGATTGACCTGCGCCAGATTCACAAAAATACGCGGCAGGTAAAACAGCCCGGCAAACCAGGAAATCATAAAGAAAATATGCGCCAGTTTTAACCATAAATACATTTTTCAGACGGCCTCCCTATCAAACAGGCATTATTGTAGCCTTAAACCCACATTTTACGCCAAAACTGCCCCTGTTTTTTTGCAGAAAAGCCGCTTTGCCGACAATTTTATGGAACAAAAAGCCAAATTCGGCCATAATCTTCCCCCTGCAAATATGCGTCCCCGACACATTTTGCTAAAATGAAAATATACCATGTGATTATGGGCTTGAAGATAATCACCTAATACATACGGAAACGGAAAACCACATGAAGCAATTCGAAATCAACGGCGGCGTGAAAAAACGCCTCAACGACTACCTTGCCGCCAAACAGACCGACCTTAAAACCGCGATGGACAGCCAAGCCACCAACGCCGAAGTGGCCGCGATTATCCACGAAGGCCTGCCGATGATGGTGCGCAAAATCTATCCGCTGGAAAAAATGAAAGATTTTTTCTGGAACAAAAAAGACCTGATGGTCGAATTCGTCGCCATGCGTTTGGCGGCGGCGGAGAAAACCAAACCGGCGAAAAAGCGTTGATAAAGCCCGAGGCCGTCTGAAAATCCGTTTTCAGACGGCCTTTTACTATATTGGCCGCATCTCGGGTTTGCCGGATTTTTCCGACGCAACGCCGCTGTTCCGGCGGCTTATGGAACCAATCTTTCTCAGTTTCCCTCTAAAAAATTAAAGCCGGTAAAATTTTTAATGGGCATTCAGGTTTGGAAATGGAAACTTATACTTTGGAAAAACAGATTTGGACGGAAAAAGATTTCGATCAAATGGGTTGGCACGATGCCCGTATTTACGGCTTTGTGTTCCATCCTGCCGATGAATACCGTACGGATTTGATTTTCGACATCGATTACATTTTGGAATGGGTCAACCCCATGCCGCCGGAAGAATATTTTTCGTTTTGGGTGTCGCCCTGCACCCTGAAATTTGAAAATATTTACAACCTGCAAATAGAAATCGACCAATACGGAACCAATTTACCGGCTATCGAAGATGTAGAGCTCGTCAGCGTGGAAAACGGAATTTATCAGTGGAATATCGAATTGTCCGAAGGATATATTTCTTTCAAATCATCCGGTTTCAAACAATTCGTCCGGAATCAACCGGTTTTGATCCGCCGTCAGTTTTTATCGCGGGAAGAAAGAAACGGCGTCAGCTTCAGCGAGCATACCGATTAAACTTTGTTCCCGGCGGTTTAGGTATCCGGTTGAATCTTGAGCCGGATTGTGCAAACCGATGCCATAAAAATAGCAAAGGCCGTCTGAAAATCTTTTTTCAGACGGCCTTTGCTATAATTCCCTTTATTTATCCGAAAAGAGACGGCCATGTCCGCACCTAATCCCGCCATCGCCGCCATCGCCACCGCCCCCGGGCGCGGCGGTGTGGGCGTTATCCGCATTTCAGGCAAAGATTTGCTGCCGTTCGCGCAGGCTGTCAGCGGCGGCAAAACGCCCAAGCCGCGTGTGGCTTTGTACACCGATTTTCTCGGTTCAGACGGCCTTGCCATCGACAACGGCCTGATACTCTATTTCGCCGCGCCCGCCAGTTTCACGGGCGAAGACGTGCTGGAGTTGCAGGGCCACGGCGGGCCGGTGGTGATGCAGATGCTGCTGGCGCGCTGCGTGGAGCTGGGCGCGCGGCTGGCCGAACCGGGCGAGTTCACCAAGCGCGCGTTTCTCAACAACAAACTCGATTTGGCGCAGGCCGAGAGCGTGGCCGATTTGATTGACGCGTCCAGCCAATCCGCCGCGCGCATGGCCCTGCGTTCGCTCAAAGGCGCGTTTTCCCAGCATATTCATGAACTTGTCGATGATTTGATTACGCTCAGGATGCTGGTGGAAGCCACGTTGGACTTTCCCGAAGAAGAAATCGACTTTCTCGAAGCCGCCGACGCGCGCGGCAAATTGGCGGGCATTCAAGGCCGTCTGAAAACCGTGTTGGCCAGTGCGGAGCAGGGCGCGATTTTGCGCGAAGGCATGAATGTGGTGCTGGTGGGCGCGCCGAACGTGGGCAAATCCAGCCTGCTCAACGCGCTGGCGGGCGACGACATCGCCATCGTTACCGACATCGCCGGCACCACGCGCGACACCGTGCGCGAACAAATCACGCTCGACGGCGTGCCCGTGCACATCATCGACACCGCCGGCCTGCGCGAAACCGACGACGTGGTTGAGCAAATCGGCATCGAACGCAGCCGCAAAGCCGTCAACGAAGCCGACGTTGCGCTGGTGCTGATCGACCCGCGCGAAGGTGTGAACGCCAAAACCCAAGCCATACTCGACGGCCTGCCCGCCGGTTTGAAACGCATCGAAATCCACAACAAAACCGACCTGACCGGCGAAAACCCAGGCGTGTTCTCCGAAACCGTACCGGCGCAACATTCAGACGGCCTGCAAAACTTCACCGGCGCAGACACGCTCATCAGGCTTTCCGCCAAAACGGGCGACGGCCTGGATCTGCTCAAACAGGCCTTGCTCAAAGAAATCGGCTGGCAGGGCGAAAGCGAGAGCCTGTTCCTCGCCCGCAGCCGCCACCTCAACGCCCTGCACGCCGCCGAAGCCGAACTGGAAAACGCAGCCTTATGCAGCAACCACCAGCTCGAACTCCTGGCCGAACACCTGCGGCTCGCGCAAGCGGCGTGCAGCGAAATCACCGGCGAATTTACCGCCGACGACTTGCTGGGCGTGATTTTTTCACGGTTCTGCATCGGGAAATAATCACAGGCCGTCTGAAAAATACAAGGTAACCGCAAAACGCAGGTCGGGCATTAATGCCCGACCTACGCGTTGTCAGGCCGTCTGAAAAACCATCTGAAAATCCGTGTAGGGGAAACCCACTATCGTGAAATGCGGCAGGGAAGGCAAATACGGCGGATACGGTGGGTTTACACCCCCTGCCAACTATAACTCTGCGGAAGGCCGTCTGAAAACCGTTTTTCAGATGGCCTTCTCATACGTGGACGCCTTTTGCTTTCGGCCAAAGCCGGCCTGACAGCGTATGCTTACTGTTCATTGCGAAAATACGCTACAATAGCCCGAAACCTTTACAGACAGCCTTTCCCGGCACCAAGCCTACTGCTGCCGGAAATCTTTCCATCTCCTTGAGGAACGCCCCATGTTCAATTTATTCCGCCGTAAAAAACAGGAACACCCCGCTCCCGAAGAAGCGGTTCAGCCCGAACATCACGACCACCGCCAAGCCGCGGCAGACCCTGCTGCCGAGCCGAAGCAATCGGTTGAAGAAATGCTGGCCGCTTTGGAAAATGTGTTTGCAAAAGAAGCGGCGGAAAACGCGCAGGCCGCGCCTCCGGCTTCGGAGTTGGCTGATAAAAATATTACAAATCAACAATTTGAACAAGAAAATTCGGCGAAATTAACGACAGCGGAAACGTTCGTCGAAAGCGGTTCGGCAGAAGTCCAAGCCGATGCGGCAATGCCGTCTGAAACGGTAAAAACAGCCGAACCGCTGCCGCAGAATGAAGATGCGGAAACCGTTTTGACCGACAGCGGCAAAGTGGTGATTGATTATGTGCAAATACCGGAAGACGCCGCTGTCGTACCGGCATCGGGGCAGACGGCGGAAATTGCCGCTCAAGACACGGCAGCTGTTGAATCCGCCGGAGAAGTGCCGCCGACGGAAGTGGAAACCCTGCCGACGGCGGCGGAAGAATCCGCGCTTGAAACAGCTTGGGATTCGACCTTCCCCGAGGCGGAAACAGCCGGAAACCAAGCGGCGGAGGCCGAGCCTGCGCAAGTTTCCGAAAAACAGGAAATCCTTGAAATTGAACCGGTTAGCTCTAGCGGTTCGGCTCAATCAATGCCGTCTGAAAACATTGCGCAAGCTGCCGCTGCCGCCGCAACCGCAGCGACAACCCAATCCCTGCCGGAAGACGACGGTGCGCAGACCAAATTAAGCTGGGCTTCCCGCCTAAAACAGGGCTTGACCAAATCGCGCGACAAGATGGCCAAGTCGCTGGCCGGCGTATTCGGCGGCGGCAAAATCGACGAAGATCTGTATGAAGAGTTGGAAACCGTGCTGATTACCAGCGACATGGGCATGGAAGCCACCAATTACCTGATGAAAGACGTGCGCAACCGCGTGAGCCTGAAAGGTCTGAAAGACGGCGAAGAATTGCGCGGCGCGCTGAAAGAGGCGATTTACGATTTGATTAAGCCGTTGGAGCGGCCTTTGGTACTGCCCGAAAGCAAAGAGCCGTTTGTGATTATGCTGGCCGGGATTAACGGCGCGGGCAAAACCACGTCCATCGGCAAGCTGGCGAAATATTTCCAGTCGCAGGGCAAATCCGTTTTGCTGGCGGCGGGCGATACCTTCCGTGCGGCGGCGCGCGAGCAGTTGCAGGAATGGGGCGAGCGTAACAACGTCACCGTGATTTCGCAATCGACGGGGGACTCGGCGGCGGTATGTTTCGATGCGGTGCAGGCCGCCAAAGCGCGCGGTATCGATATTGTGCTGGCCGACACCGCCGGCCGCCTGCCGACCCAGCTGCACCTGATGGAAGAAATAAAAAAAGTGAAACGCGTGTTGCAGAAAGCCATGCCCGACGCACCGCACGAAATCATCGTGGTGTTGGACGCGAATATCGGCCAAAACGCGGTCAACCAGGTGAAAGCGTTTGACGAAGCCTTGGGCTTGACCGGCCTGATTGTGACGAAACTCGACGGCACGGCCAAAGGCGGCATTCTCGCAGCACTCGCTTCCGACCGTCCGATTCCCGTGCGCTACATCGGCGTGGGCGAACGGATTGACGATTTGCGGCCGTTTGATGCAAGGGCGTTTGTGGATGCGTTGTTGGATTAAGCGAAACTGTGTTTCAAGGCCGTCTGAAATTTTTTTCAGACGGCCTTTTTACATCAAATTGTTGGTGCAAACCGAAGGTGTATAAAGGAAATTTTTGATGTCGGCAGATGTAGGTTGGGTCATGACCCGACGTTTCCTTGAGTTTAGCGGTTTTGTTGGGTTTACCGACCCGACCTACCGGTTTTATTTCAGGGCCGTCTGAAACTTTTCAGACGGCCTTAACTTTTCTTAAAAGCCAAAGGTAAAAAGCAGTATAAACAGGCATATGCGGTTGGAAATCCTTTATAATGCCGGTTCATGAATATAACAATAATCTCCATCAAGGACACGCTGACATGGCCAAAAAGTTTCCGATTTTTCCCAAAAATCCCGAACGGATTTGCTGGGGCTGCGACAAGTATTGCCGCGAAGACGATTTACAGTGCGGCAACGGTTGCGAGCGTATCCAGCACCCGATTGAATTGGACGGCCGCGATTGGTACAAAACCGGCGACTGGAGCAATCTTTTAAGCGACGAACAGCAAATCGAACTGGGTTTGAAGGAAGCCCCGAAAACCGCCAAACCGCACATCAAACTGCCGTTGAAAAATAAAACGGTTTAAACTTTGAGGCCGTCTGAAAGTCGGCGGAACCCGTTACATTCGCTTTGGCGGAATGCGTTGCGCCCATTTTGGCGAAACTCACTACGTTCGTTTTCAGACGGCCTGCCGTATCCGTTCATCAACGTCAGGCGTAAAATGCCTGCCTGAAACCTTTGCAAAATTCAGATTAAACTGAAAAACTCTGTCCGTCATTCCCGCGCAGGCGGGAATCCAGCTCTGTCACTCTCAGGAATTTAAAAATTACAGAAGGTTAAAATTCTAGATTCCCGCCGGTGCGGGAATGACCGATTAGAGGGATTTGAATATTTCCGGATTTTGCAAAGGCTTCGGCCTGTTGTACTTTTTATCCGGGGCGGGCGTAAAATGTCCGCCTGTTTTCTTTTGTATTTCTCCGCACAAGTTCCATGAATACCCAACCCGACGAATACCGCAAAGGCCTGTTTTACGCATTGGGCTGCTACCTGATTTGGGGGATTTTTCCGCTTTATTGGTATCCCATCACCGGTACGGCCATCAGCGCCGATCAGATTTTGGCGCAACGCATCTGCTGGTCGGCGGTATTTGCGTTGTGCGTGTTGGTTTTAAAGGGGCAGACCGGCACGCTTTGGCAGGCGGTGCGCAACCGCAGGCTGCTTTTGGCTTTTACCGGGTCGGCCTTTGCCATTTCGCTCAACTGGCTGGTCTATCTTTGGGCGATTACCAACAACCATATCCTTGATGCCAGCTTGGGCTATTTTATTTCGCCGCTGGTGAATGTGCTGCTCGGTTTCCTGTTTTTCAAAGAAAAGCTCAACTGCACGCAGTTTTTGGCGGTTATTTTGGCGGTGGTCGGGATTATGTGGCTGGCGGTGCCGGCCGGACACATTCCGTGGGTGTCGCTTTTGCTGGCGGGCAGCTTCGGTATATACAGTCTGCTGCGCAAACTTGCGCCCTTGGACGCGCTGACCGGCATGACGCTGGAAACGCTGGTCTTGCTGCCGTTTGCGCTGGGCTATCTTTTTTGGGTGGCGCAACAGGGGAATTTGGTTTTCGGTAGTCTGCCGCCGCTGCCTTTGGCGGTGTTAATCGGTTCGGGCGTGGTGACGGTGTTGCCGCTGCTTCTGTTTGCCGCCGGAGCCAAGCGCATTTCGATGAGCGATTTGGGCATGATTCAGTATGTGTCGCCGAGTATGCAGTTTTTCTTGGGGCTGACCCTGTTCGGCGAGGCGTTCAATCTGCAGAAATTCACCGGTTATGCGTGGGTGTGGCTGGGGGTGGCGGTTTACCTGTTCGGCGTGGTATTGGCGAAAAAGAAAATCCGGGCCGTCTGAAAAACGTCGGTTCGGGTAAAATGGCGAAGATAACGACAAAGGAGAAAAACCATGACCCCTCTCATTCCGGCCGACAACCATCTGCTTTTGTGGGCTTTTGTGATGCTGGCCGCGGCGGCGGCGGTATACGCCGAACAGAATTTCCGTTGGGCGGCCAAAGTGCCGGGGGCGGTGATTGCGCTGCTGATTGCGCTGGCCGCTTCCAATCTCGGGCTGATTCCCACCGATGCGCCGGTTTATGACGCGGTATGGGGCTATATCGTGCCGTTGGCGGTTCCACTGCTGCTGTTCCAACTGGATTTGCACGCGGTGTTTAAAGAAAGCCGCCGCCTGCTGTTTCTGTTTCTCATCAGCTCGGCAGGCACGATGATCGGCGCGGTATTGGGCTTTTTCATGTTGCGCAGCCACATTCCCGAATTGGACAAAATCGCCGGCATGATTTCCGCTTCCTATACCGGCGGCGGCGTGAATTTCGCTGCGATGACGGCCAAACTCGAGCCGTCCAAAAACATGACCGCCGCCACCATTGTGGCCGACAACCTGATGATGGCCTGTTACTTCCTGATTCTCATCGGCCTGGCCGCCGCACCTGCCGTGCGCCGTATTTGGGGCAGCCCGTTTCAGGACAAAGCCGACGGCGAATCGCAAGACAGCGGCAGCAATCCGGCCGCGGCATATTGGCGCGCCAAACCGATTTCGCTGCAAAGCATCGCCTTGTCACTAGGCGCATCGGTTTTGCTGGTAGCGGTGGCGTTCAGCGTGTCGGCGTTTTTGAAAGGCGTGTTGGGCAGCGGCAGCAACATCGCCACGGAAATGCTGATTGGTTTGGTCACCGACAAATACCTGCTCTTGACCACGCTGACCTTTGCCGTGATTGCACTGATGCCGCGCAGCATGGCCAAGCTCGACGGCAGTCAGGAATTGGGCACTTACTGCATTTTCCTGTTTTTCGTGGTCATCGGCATACCGGCTTCGACTCCGATGATTCTGCAAAACGCGCCGCTGCTGTTCGTGTTTACACTCACCGTAGCCCTGGTAAATCTGGCGGTAACGCTCGCAGCCGGCAAGCTCTTCAAATACAGTATCGAAGAAGTGGTTTTGGCCTGTAACGCCAACATCGGCGGCCCGACCACCGCAGCCGCCTTAGCCATCGGCCGCGGCTGGCTCGCGCTGGTGGGGCCGATTTTGTTCATCGGTACCGTCGGCTATATCATCGGCAACTACATCGGCTCGATGATTTACGGTTTGCTCAGTTCGCTGTAAAGCGTTTGAAAAGCAGAAAAACCTGTCCCCCAACATTCCTTCCACCGTCATACGCTACGGATACGAAAAGGCCGTCTGAAATTTCAGACGGCCTTTTGACAAACATGCCGTAAGTGCGCGTTATTGATAACACTGCCGGTAAGCCTGCGCCGCTTTCAGCCAGCCGAAATCCTGCTGCATGGCGCGTGTGCGCATTTGTTCCCATAATTCCTGTTCCGACCAGGCATACAGCGCGGTGTTGAAGGCTTCGGCCAATGCCTGAGCATCCGGCGCGCCGAACACGAATCCGGTGGCTTCGCCGCTTTCTCCGAATCCGGCCACGGTGTCGGCCAAGCCGCCGGTACGGCGCACCAAAGGCAGCGTGCCGTATTTCAGGCCGTAAAGCTGGGTGAGGCCGCAAGGCTCGAAACGGCTGGGCACCAAAATCACGTCGCCGCCGCCGATTAGACGGTGGGCAAGCTGTTCGTCATAACCGATGTGCACGCCGACGCGTTCGGGATAATGCTGCGCCAATTCGTTAAATGCCTGTTCCAGCCACGGTGCGCCGCTGCCCAACAAGACGAACTGCATCGACGGATCTTCGGCAAGTTTGAGGTACAAGGCTTCGAGCAGGAAATCCGCGCCTTTTTGCTCGGTCAACCGCGACACCATCACGCAGAGCATGGCGGCAGGGTCGTTTTTCAAACCGAAATGCTGCTGCAAGGCGGCTTTGTTGGCGGCTTTGCCTTCGGCGGCATTATCGATGCCGTATGAAGCGGCAAGTTCATGGTCACCGGCGGGATGCCAAATGTTGTCGCCCACGCCGTTGAGTATGCCGCTCAAACGCCCTTGTGACTGGCGTTGCTGCAGCAGGCCTTCCATGCCGTAGGCGGACACGGTGATTTCGCGCGCATAGGTCGGACTGACGGTGGTAATGTGGTCGGCGTAATACAGGCCTGCTTTGAGAAACGAAATCTGCCCTCTGAATTCCAGACCTTCGGGTCGGTACATCTCCCACGGCAGCCATAAATCGCTCATGTGGCGCGCGTCGAACAAGCCTTGGTAGGCGATGTTGTGGGTGGTGAACACGGTTTTTACCTGCCACGCGCCCCATGCTTTCAGATAGGCCGGTGCCAAGCCCGCCTGCCAGTCATGCGCGTGCAGCACATCGACGCGGTTCCAAAACGGATCGGCACCACTCGCCACCGCCGCAGCCGCCCAACCGAGCAGGCCGAAACGGACGACGTTGTCGGGATAATCGCGGTAGCCGCCGTCGTGGTAAGGGTTGCCGCCGCGGTCGTAAAGGTGCGGCGCGTCAATCAGGTAAAGCCCCAAGCCCCGATATTCTGCAAAACGGATGACCGCATAACCGCCCGGGCCGTCGCAGCGGAACACTTCGGCGGTAAACGGAATCTGTTCGCGGATTTGGCGGTAATAGGGCAGAATCACGCGCACGTCGTCGCCGTTTTGCTGCTGTGCAAACGGCAGCGCGCCCAATACATCGGCCAGACCGCCGGTTTTCAATAAAGGATAAAGCTCGGAAGCTGCATGCAGGATGTTCATCGTATTTCTCAATTCAAGTCGGGAACCGGATATTTTAAACGTTCAGACGGCCTCTTCACATGTTTGCAGGCCGTCTGAATGTTTTCAGACGGCCTTGAAACCGATTGTCAAATGCCCATGCCGTCTGAAAATTTATTCAGGGCTTTGGCGCGTTTTTCCAGCATGGCAGGCGTAACCAGCACCACGCTGCCGCCGGAACTTACCCGGAAAAACTCGGCATCTTGCCCCGGGTTCACACCAATCTGCATACCGTCGGGAATCTCGCACGCGCGCTCGATGATGCAGTTGCGGATGACGCAATTCCTGCCGATTTTCACCTGCGGCAGAATCACCGACTGCTCGATGACCGAACCTTCGTTCACCGTCACCCGCTCAAACAAGACCGACGAGCTGATTTCGGCATCGGTAATCAGGCAGCCGCCGCTGATCATTGAGTTGTCGATGGTGCGTTCATGTTGGTGTTTGTAGAAAAATTTGCTCGGCATCGATTGCGACGGCAACCCGCGTATCGGCCAAGAACGGTCGAACAGATTCAGCTGCGAATATTCGGCCACCAAATCCATGTGCGCGCCCCAATAGCTGTCGAGCGTGCCCACGTCGCGCCAATAAATGCTGCCTTCGGCGTTGCGCCCCATGCACGAACGCTCGAACGGATGGGCATACAGCACGCCGTCTTTCAGGGCTTGGGGAATGATGTCTTTGCCGAAGTCGTGGCTGGTATGGTCGAGTCGGACTTCGCGTTCCAGCGTTTCATAAAGGTAATCGGCATCGAATACGTAAATCCCCATCGAAGCCAGCGACGAATCCGGTTTCTCGCGCATAGCAGGCGGATCGGCCGGTTTTTCGACAAACGCCTGCACTTTCAGATGTTCGTCCACCGCCATCACGCCGAATTCTTTCGCTTCGCTGCGTTTGACTTCAATCGAACCGACCGTGCATTTTGCGCCGCGCGAAATGTGGTCGCGGATCATCTGCATGTAGTCCATCTTGTAAATGTGGTCGCCGGCCAGAATCAAAACGTATTTCGGCTTGTAGTGCTCTTTCATCAAAGCGACGTTTTGCCACACCGCATCGGCGGTACCGCGGTACCACATGGTTTCGTCAACCTGCTGGCGGGCGGGCAGCATATCGACGAAATAACCGCGCTCGCGCGGCATAAACGACCATGCGTGCTGCAAGTGGCGCAGCAGCGAATGCGCTTCGTATTGGGTGATGACGCCGATTTTGAACAGGTTGGAATTGAAGCAGTTGGACAGCGTAAAGTCGATGATGCGCCAGTTGCCGCCGAAATAGACGGCCGGTTTGGCGCGGCGGTCGGTCATTTCACGCAAACGCGAACCGCGGCCGCCGGCCAGAATCAACACCAGCGTATTATCGGCGATGTCGGCGGTATTCAAAGGACGCTCGAGACTGTAGGCTTGAGGGATGAATTCTTGTGCCATGATGGTTTCTCCATTTGTCGGGTTGGGGGCGGGGCGCGGATAACGGTTTCTCTTGTGTAGTTTGCTGCCGAAATTCACGGCTGACTTTTATCATTATGGATGGCTACGGCTTCAGTTTTGTTACAAAAAGAAGCGGCAGCAGGGCGGATGTCATCAAATGATAATAATCCGAAACCCAAGCTGCCGCCTGCACAAAACGCAAATAAAATCCGATATTTATATTAAATTAAGTAAAACATCAAAATCCTTTTGCCCGACCTTGCCGCTCAACGGCGCAGTTTCCAACCCGAATGCAAGACCGCCAGCACCAGCGCACCCAATGCCGCCGACACCGCGCCGACCACCGCCAGCGACAGCCACGGCGAAACATCGCTCACGCCGAAAAAGCCGTAGCGGAAGCCGTCGATCATGTAAAACACCGGATTGAAATGGCTGACCGTGCGCCAGAATTCGGGCAGGCTGTTGATGGAATAAAACACGCCCGACAAAAACGTCAGCGGCATGATGAGGAAATTCTGAAACATGGCCAACTGGTCGAATTTTTCGGCCACAATGCCCGCAATCAAGCCCAGTATCCCCATCATCGCCGACCCCAGCAGCGCGAACACAAGTATCCAGCCGATATGGTACGGCGCAGGCAGGCCGAACGGGGCGGTCACGGCAATCACGCCCAAGCCCACCAGCAGCCCGCGCACCACCGCCGCGCCGACGTACGCGCCGAAAAAGGAAAAGGTGGACAGCGGCGGCAGCAGGATAAACACCAGATTGCCCGACAGGCGCGACTGGATCAGGCTGCTCGACGCGTTGGCAAACGCATTCTGCGCCATGCTCATCATCGCCAAACCCGGAATCAGAAACGCGTTGTACGCCACGTCGGGCAGGGCTTCGACATGGCGGCCGATGGCGTGGGAGAAAATCAGTTGGTACAGCAGCGCGGTGAGCATGGGCGCACCCAAAGTCTGCAGGCCCACTTTCCAAAAACGCAGGATTTCTTTTTTGAATAAGGTGTAAAAACCGATCATGGTATGTTGTGTTCGTCTGTTTAGAATCAGAATCTGATGTTTTGCAAAAGTACAGGCCGTCTGAAAAATAAACGGCTTTCAGACGGCCTGTGTGTTACCGGGCAACATTTTAACATATGAACCATTGCCGCTTAAATGATTGTTTGACCGCCGTTTTATGCGGCATACCTTGCCAAACGGTTGCCCGTGCGGCAGTAAGCTGCCATCATCCTGTTTTTTTCCGCACAGAGCCTGCCATGAATCCGCCTGTTTGGCTTTTCGATCTCGACAACACCCTGCACGACGCCGACGCCGGCATTTTCTTGCTGATCAACCATGCCATGACCGACTATCTGGCAGGCCGTCTGAACCTTTCGCATGAAGAGGCTTCCGCCCTGCGCGAAGACTATTGGCACTGCTACGGCGCGACTTTGGCCGGCCTGCAAATCCACCATCCCGAAATCGACATCGCCGAATTTCTCGCACACAGCCACCCCATGCCGCAGATTTTAGAAAAATTAACACCGATTCAAAGAACTAAATCCCTTTTAGGCCGTCTGAAAGGGCGCAAGGCGGTGTTTTCAAACGGACCGTCGTTTTACGTGCGGGCGGTTGTCGGAAACTTGGGTATCCGTTCATATTTCGACCTGCTGGCCGGAACCGACGATTTCGGTTTTCTCTACAAGCCCGACCGTCAAGCCTATCTGACCGTCTGTCGTCTGCTTGGAACAACACCGCAAAACTGTATTATGGTGGACGATAACGCAGATAACCTTCACGCCGCCAAACAACTCGGTATACAGACCGTATGGTTCGGCCGCAAAGCCCACGCTTTACCCTTCGTCGACTGCGCTGCGCCCGACATGGCCGCCTTGGAGGTGTGGGCGGCGCAACAAGGCTGGCTCGAGGCCGTCTGAAACGTGTAAAACCCTATGATTGCGCACATAATTTCATTACAATAGAATATTCTCAACAAGGAAAAAGACATGCGTTACCTGACAATGATTTTGGCATTCGCCGCACTGGCCGGCTGCACATGGGAAACCTACCAAAAAGCCGACGGCAGCACCGCGCTGCGCCAAAAATACGAAAAAGGCACCCGCGTTTACTACCAGGACGGTTCTTACTCGCGCAACATGAATTACAACCAATACCGTCCGGAACAACACGCCGTCAAACCCGAAATGAACCGTCATCGGGACGTTCAGGGCACCACATGGGGCGGCCGACCGGCAGCCGGCAGCCCGACCGAAACCAAATAAGCCGACATGCCGTCTGAAAATACCGCTGTTTTTCAGACGGCCTCCCATAGTGAAATAAAATGAGAAAGACACAAGGCGGCAAACCGCGGCAATAAAGCAGATTTCTCATTTTCGTTCGCCATACATTCAATCGTTCCTATCCGAATGGAAAACCGTCATGAGCAAAACCCCTTTACACATCGTGATTCTTGCCGCGGGCAAAGGTACCCGCATGTATTCCAAAATGCCCAAAGTGCTGCACGAAGTCGGCGGCAAACCGATGGTCGCCCGCGTGATTGACGTCGCCGCCACGCTGAATCCGCAAAGCATCTGCGTGGTCATCGGCCACGGCAAAGAGCAGGTTTTGGAAAAAGTGAAACGCGATGTGGTATGGGTGGAGCAAACCGAGCAGCTCGGCACCGGCCACGCCGTGAAAACGGCCTTGCCGCACCTGCCGAAAGAAGGCCGTACGCTGGTGCTCTACGGCGATGTGCCGCTGACCGACACCGCCACTTTGGAAGCCCTCTTGGAAGCCGCCGGCGACGAAGTCGGCCTCTTGACCGACGTATTGGACAACCCGACCGGCTACGGCCGCATCATTCGCGAAGGCGGCAAAGTAGTGGCCATCGTCGAAGAAAAAGACGCAGATGCCGCGCAAAAAGCGGTTAAAGAAACCAATACCGGCATTCTCGTGCTGCCGAACGCCAAACTCGAAGGCTGGCTGAACAGCCTCTCCAGCAACAACGCACAAGGCGAATATTACCTGACCGACCTGATTGCGCTGGCCAATTCAGACGGCATCGCCGTACATCCGGTACAAGTGCGCGCCTCGCATTTGGCGGCGGGCGTGAACAACAAAGTGCAGCTTGCCGAGTTGGAACGCATTTTCCAAACCGAACAGGCGCAGGAATTATTGAAAGCAGGCGTGACCCTGCGCGACCCTGCCCGCTTCGATTTGAGAGGCCGTCTGAAACACGGTCAGGACGTGGTGATTGACGTGAACGTCGTCATCGAAGGCGACGTGGAAATCGGCGACAACGTCGAAATCGGCGCAAACTGCGTGATTAAAAATGCCAAAATCGCCGCAGGCACCAAAATCGCACCGTTTTCTTCGCTGGAAGACTGCGAAGTGGGCGAAAACAACGTCATCGGCCCTTACGCGCGTCTGCGTCCGCAAGCCAAACTGGCGGATGACGTGCACATCGGCAACTTCGTCGAAGTGAAAAACGCCACCATCGGCAAAGGCACCAAGGCCAACCACCTGACCTACATCGGCGACGCCACCGTGGGCAGCAAAACCAACTTCGGCGCGGGTACGATTGTCGCCAACTACGACGGCGTCAACAAACACCATACCGTCATCGGCGACGAAGTGCGCATCGGCTCCAACAGCGTGCTGGTCGCACCCGTTACGCTGGGCAACAAAGTCACCACCGGCGCCGGCAGCGCGATTAACAAAAACGTGGAAGACGGCAAACTTGCCATCGCCCGCGCACGCCAAACCGTAATCGAAGGCTGGGTTCGTCCGGAAAAAGGCGATAAAAAGTAAGTTGTCCTTGAATTTCAGACGGCCTAATAATCAAGGCCGTCTGAAAACAGATTTTCCCAATCACTTTTCCTGTCTGCTTATGCAGGCCAAACCGCCATGCCGTTAAAGCTGAAACGCGACCTTGAAGCAGCATTCGACATAATCGCTTCATCGCCCGTGATACGGTGTGGCTTTATTTAAACTTTTGATACTAAGGAACTTTTATGTGCGGTATCGTCGGCGCCATCCGCGCCAACCACAATGTAGTAGATTTTTTAACCGACGGCCTGAAACGCCTCGAATATCGCGGCTATGACTCTTCAGGCATCGCCGTGCACACCGGCGACAAAATCCGCCGCGTGCGCCGTGTCGGCCGCGTCCAGCTGATGGAAGACGCAGCCAAAGAAAAAGGCATTCACGGCCACATCGGTATCGGCCACACCCGTTGGGCGACCCACGGCGGCGTAACCGAGCCGAATGCGCACCCACATATTTCGGGCGGCATGATTGCGGTGGTGCACAACGGCATCATCGAAAACTTCGAAGCCGAACGCGAACGTCTGCAAGGCCTGGGTTATGTGTTCGAATCGCAAACCGACACCGAAGTCATCGCCCACAGCGTGAACCACGAATACACGCAAAACGGCGGCAACCTGTATGAAGCCGTGAAATCGGCGACGAAAAACTTCCACGGCGCATACGCCATCGGCGTGATTTCGCAGGAAAACGACAAAGAAATGGTTGTGGCACGCATGGGCTGCCCGCTCTTGGTGGCATTCGGCGACCAAGAAACCTTCATCGCCTCCGACGTATCGGCGGTTATCGCGTTCACGCGCAAAATCTCTTATTTGGAAGACGGCGACATCGCGCTCCTGAATTCAGACGGCATCGTGAAGCTGACCGACAAAAACGGCCAAGTGGCCGACCGCCAAGTGAAAGTATCCGAATTGTCGCTGGCTTCTTTGGAACTCGGCCCTTACAGCCACTTCATGCAGAAAGAAATCCACGAACAGCCGCGCGCGATTGCCGACACAGCGGAAGTGTTCCTAGAAGGCGGTTTCGAGCCGGAAAACTTCGGCGAAAAAGCGCGCGAAGTATTCAACGAAATCACCGGCATCAAAATCCTCGCCTGCGGCACATCCTACTATTCCGCGCTTACCGCCAAATACTGGCTGGAAAGCATCGCCAAAATGCCGACCGACGTGGAAATCGCCAGCGAATACCGCTACCGCGACGTGATTGCCGACCCGAAACAATTGGTCATCACCATTTCCCAATCCGGCGAAACATTGGACACGATGGAAGCGTTGAAATACGCCCAATCGCTCGGCCACAAACACAGCCTGTCGATTTGTAATGTAATGGAGTCCGCCCTGCCGCGCGAAAGCGAACTGGTGCTCTACACCCGTGCCGGTGCCGAAATCGGCGTGGCCTCGACCAAAGCGTTCACCACCCAATTGGTCGTATTGTTCGGCCTGGCCGTAACCTTGGGCAAACTGCGCGGCCACGTTACCGAGCAGCAGGCGCATGATTATGTGGAGGAATTGCGCCAACTGCCGGGCAGCATCCAGCACGTTTTAAACCTCGAACCGCAAATCGCCGCGTGGGCGCAAAAATTCGCCAAGAAAAACAGTGCCTTGTTCTTAGGCCGCGGCATCCACTTCCCGATTGCCCTCGAAGGCGCGCTGAAGCTGAAAGAAATCACCTACATCCACGCCGAAGCCTACCCCGCAGGCGAGCTGAAACACGGCCCGCTCGCGCTGGTGGACGAAAATATGCCGGTGGTGGTGATTGCACCGAACGACACGCTGCTGGACAAAGTGAAAGCCAACATGCAGGAAGTCGGCGCACGCGGCGGCGAACTGTTCGTATTTACCGATTTGGACAGCAATTTTGCCGAAGCCGACGGCGTACACGTCATCCGCACGCCGCGCCATGTCGGTGTGTTGTCGCCGGTCGTCCACACCATTCCGGTTCAGCTCCTGTCATACCACGCCGCCCTCGCACGCGGTACCGATGTGGACAAACCGCGCAATCTAGCGAAATCGGTTACGGTTGAATAAGGTTTGAACTGCGTTTCGGCGCAAAGCAAAGGCCGTCTGAAAATATTCTTTTCAGACGGCCTTTTATCGGATTTTATGGTTCGACCATAAAAGTTATACACAGAAAAAACCGCTTGAAACCTTTAGTCCACGTCATTGATTGCACAAGTTTTCGGAGTAATACCGATTCCCCAAGTTTTACAAGTTGTCTCAGGCTACTTACAGTTCTCTTGAAAACTTGTGGATAATATTGTGAACAATCTTGAAAGGCCGTCTGAAAATTTCAGACGGCCTTTTTATTTTCTCTGATAATTCAACATGATAATTAAACAGTCTTATCTATCGATTCCAAGAATTATTGTGGAAAAACTTATCACGGAATTGATAAAGGCCGTCTGAAATACTTTCGTTTTCAGACGGCCTTCCAAACCGTTATTTTATCGGCAATCAAATTTCATAAGGCGTAGATGCTGTATCGCCGCCGGTACCTGTCCAATTGGTGTGGAAAAATTCGCCGCGCGGTTTGTCGGTACGCTCATAGGTGTGCGCGCCGAAGTAGTCGCGTTGCGCTTGCAACAGGTTGGCAGGCAGGCGTTCGGTGGTGTAACCGTCGAGGAAAGTAATGGCGGAAGCCATACACGGCATGGCAATACCGCTTTCGATGGCTTTGGCCACTACTTTGCGCCATGCGGGCAGGCAGCTTTCCAATACACCTTTGAAATAGGGATCGGTACCTAAGAACACCAAATCCGGATTGGCTTCGTAGGCATCGCGGATGTTGCCCAAAAACGCGCTGCGGATGATGCAGCCTTCGCGCCACAGAAGGGCGGTATTGCCGTAGTTCAACGCCCAATTATTGGTTTCGCTGGCTTCGCGGATCAGCATGAAGCCTTGTGCGTAGGAAATGATTTTCGAAGCCAACAGGGCTTGGCGCAGGGCATCGACCCATTGCTGTTTGTCGCCTTCCACCGGCGTAATGGTTTTACCGAACAGTTTGCCGGTTTGTACACGCTGTTCTTTAAACGCCGACACGCAGCGGGCGAATACGGCTTCGGAAATCAGCGTCAGCGGGATGCCCAAATCCAAAGCGTTGATGCCGGTCCATTTTCCCGTTCCTTTCTGACCGGCGGTATCGAGGATTTTTTCTACCAACGGTTCGCCGTCTTCATCCCGGAAACCCAGAATATCGGCTGTAATTTCAATCAGATAAGAATTAAGCTCGGTTCGGTTCCATTCGCTGAAAATGTTGTGCATCTCGTCGTAAGACAAGCCCAAACCGTCTTTCATGAATTGGTAGGCTTCGCAAATCAGCTGCATGTCGCCGTATTCGATGCCGTTGTGCACCATTTTCACGAAGTGACCCGCACCGTCGCGGCCGACCCAATCGCAGCATGGTTCACCCTGCGGCGTTTTCGCGGCAATGGCTTGGAAAATCGGTTTCACTTCCGGCCACGCACTCTCATCGCCGCCCGGCATGATGGAAGGGCCGTTGCGCGCGCCTTCTTCGCCGCCGGAAACGCCGGCACCGATAAAGCGGATGCCTTTGGCAGCCAGCTCGTGCGTACGGCGGGTGGAATCGGGATAATTGGCATTACCGCCGTCAATGATGATGTCGCCTTTGTCCAATAAAGGCACGAGTTGTCCGATAAAATCGTCCACTACCGAACCCGCGCGAACCATCATCATGATTTTGCGCGGTTTTTCCAATTTATCGACTAAATCCTGCAAAGAATAAGCACCGATGATATCAGTGCCTTTGGCTTCATTGTTCAGGAAATCGTCTACTTTGCTGGTGGTGCGGTTGAACGCCACTACCTTAAAACCGTGGTCGTTCATATTCAAAATCAGGTTTTGACCCATGACGGCCAAACCGATGACACCGATGTCGCCTTTCATTGAAGGAAGCTCCGTTATTGTTGGTTTATCGGCGGTAACTCTACCCGATTTACAGTGTTTTAACAATCCTTAACTTTTTAATTTTTTGAAAAGATAGTTTAACGTTTTTGTTTCGGAAAAATGTGGAAACAGAATAATACTTAAAATTTAAAATATAAAAAGATTATGATTATGAGCAGGCAACCTGCTTGTGTATAACTTTTATTCCTTTTATTTTTCAAAATCTTATTTTGATTGAAACTTAAGGGATAAAGCGGCTTTCGGATTGTTGACGGATGTGGACAGATTTCTTATTTTCAGACGGCCTGTGTATAAATTTTGCCTTACCGACAAGTCTGCGCGAACTTAT